>JAICWV010000006.1 GCA_025966365.1 Chloroflexota bacterium
CCCCGGGACCCCGTGGCCAGGGCGCGCCAGGCGTGCACAAGTGCAAGCATCGCCCAAAAGAAAGCGAAGCTCCGCACGCTTCCGTCGGCCCACAGGTTGAGGGCCAGCCAGGCCGGCGCGCCGGCGAACAGTACCGTGGCGCAGCGTGCCATCCAGGTCCTGGGCAGCAGGTCGCTGTACAGCCGGTACGTGGGCCAAAGACTGAGCGCACAGAAAATGACCGGCATGAAGCGGAGCCAGGTGAGTATAGAGAGGCCGGAAAGCCGAGACGCGGCCGCGAGCACGTACAGCGCCAGTGGCGGGTATGCGAACGGTATTCCGCCCGGCCCGTAATACGGGATGCGCCCGGGTAGGACGAAATTGTCCTGCTCGATGCTGTGGGCCATCAGTGCGTACAGGCCGCCGGTGCTGAGCGGCAGCTCGGTCGCGAGGACGCGGGCGAGAGCAACCGCGGCGAAGATGACGGAGGCCCCGAGCTGGAAACGGTGCGTGGCGACCAAGGTGCGTGAGATCAGGAACACCCGCCAGGGGACAGCCACGACGGTTCGCCGAACGGTTGGCGACAGCGCGGCCCTGCCCCCGTAGTTCCGGCGCTCCGTCGTCACGCCGGCAATCGGCGGCCCAGGCCGGATAGACCCCGGATCCCACGCCGCAGCTGGCGCACGATCTCGATCTCGGCCGAGATCACCCAGGCCAGCGCCGTCACGATCCAGATCCAGCGCACCGCTACCATTTTGCCCAGAATCAGGTACGGGAACATCCAGAGCAGCCAGGCCAGGCGGAAAAGTGTTGCGGCCCCATTGGTGCGGATCAGTGGAAGGCAGAAGAGCAGGAAGAGCGGAACCCCTCCCGCGGCTCGCGCGCTGCCCTCGATCTCGATATAGGAGGCGTGGTTGAGCAGCACCACGCCGATGAGGACGTTCACCAGGAGCGCCAGGATCTCCGCGGTCATTCCCGTCCGGCGCCAGAGATAGAGGGCGATCCCGGCGGCGATGACACCGGGAAAGACCACCGCGATCATCTGCAGGACGAAGATCGCCGATGGCACGCCATACGCGATCAGTCCCCAGAGCGGAAACGTCGGCATGGCCGCGGCGGGAACGCTCATCGAGCCCATCCAGACGCCCACAAACGTATGCCAGGCAAGGTACGGCACTGCGGCTACCAGCCCGAACAGCACACCGGTCAGGAATCGGCGCTCGGCCAGAAGCTGCACCGCGAACATGGCTGCGGCTGCCAGCATCGTCTCCCGCGTCAGTCCCGCGAGCGCGAAGAGAACCGCCGACGTGGGAAGGGCGTAGCGGCCGCCATAGCGGAAGGCGTAGACGGCCACGGCCACCAGAGACAGGGCGAGGACATCGCTCAGGTCTCGCGTCACTGCCACCACGGTGCCGGGGTAGAGGGCGTAGAGGAGGGCCGGCCAGGGCGATAGGCCGGCGCGCAGCAGCCAGGCGGCCACTGCCCACACACCCAGCCCCACGGCAACGAGGTTGATGAGCAGCAGGATGCCCGGTATCCAATCCAGGTGCCCGAGGGAGATCGCCCTCGCCAGGGCGGGATAGAGGATCCGGCCGTAGCGGTAGGCGGGCATGCTCATGTAGTCCCGGGCGTGGACGGGGTCCAGCGCCATGAAGTAGAAGAACTGGCCGTCGTAGCCGTCCTTTGTGTAATAGCGGGCGTGCGGGTCGTAGCGGATGACGCTGCTTGTGTGACTCTGGGTCAGGAACGGGCGCCCGATGACGATGAAGGACCGCGCGTCAGTTCCGGTGAGGATCAGGCCGCCGATGTAGGCGGCGTAGAGGATCACGGCCAGGGCGGCAACGGTCCAGGCCCCGCCCTTTGGATGTGACATGTGTCTACTCTATCCAGTGGTCACTTTCAGCGTCCATACCCCATTCGAGGTATAGGCGCGGCAATTCGGTAAGGGAACCGTGGTGATCGGGAGCCGGCCCGGGCTCGCTGCCCGTCTGCTCCACGATTCACCGCCCCCGGGCGTGCTCTCCGGCCCCCAGCGGTTCCCACCAACTCCGGTTATCGCCGTACCAGCGGATGGTCTCCTCCAGTCCTTCCTCAAAGGGGATGCGCGGCTGCCAGCCGAGCGCCCGCGCGCGCGAGGTGTTGAGGGCGTAGCGGCGGTCGTGGCCCGGTCGGTCCGGAACGTGCCGGACCAGGGAGCGGGATACGCCCGTCAGCCGGATGATCTCGTCGATTACCTCCAGGTTCGGGTGCTCCTGACCCGTCCCCAGGTTGTAGATTCCGCCGGGCTCACCCCTCTGCAGCACCGCCGCGATGCCGGCGCAGTGGTCCTCCACGTGCAGCCAATCTCGCCGCTGCAGGCCATCGCCGTACACGGGGAGCGGCTTGCCGTCAAGTGCGTTGGTGACGAAGAGCGGGATCAACTTCTCGGGGTACTGATAGGGGCCGTACGTGTTCGAGCCCCGGGTGATCAGGACCGGCACGCCCGAGGTGTGGTGGTAGGCCAGCGCCATGAGGTCACCGCCCGCTTTGGACGCGGAATAGGGGCTGCGGGGGCGCAAGGGGTCCGTTTCATCGGAACGATGAGGGGGCTCGACATTGCCGTACACTTCGTCGGTGCTCACCTGCAAAAATCGCTGCACCCCGAGATCGCGCGCCGCCTCCAGCAGCACCCGTGTCCCGTCCACGTCGGTCTGGACGAAGGCGCCAGAGTCCAGGATGGAGCGGTCGACGTGGGTTTCCGCCGCGAAGTTGACGACAACGTCGCACCCGTCCATGGCCCGGCGCGCGCTCTCCCGGTCGCAGATGTCGCCGTGGATAAAGGTAAATCCCGGCCTGTCCAGCACCGTCTCCAGATTCCGGAGGTTGCCGGCGTAGGTGAGCGTATCCAGCACCACCACCTCGACACCCGGGACACGGTCGGCAGCGGTGCGCGCGAAGTGCGACCCGATGAAACCCGCTCCCCCTGTCACCAGCATCCTCATCGGATCCCCGCCCTGACGCGGCCTCCTGGCGACACGGGGTGCCTGGAGCCCGGAGAACCGCATCCTCGCCCTCTACGGCCCGCCGCGCCACCAGAGTGGTACTGTGAATCGGCGGTTGACTTTGTGTCAGCGTCCGAAATAGACCGAGGAGGATTGAGATGAGCGGTTTCAGGGCCTTCTTGCTGCGCGGGAATGTTGTGGATCTGGCGGTGGCAGTTGTGATCGGCGCCGCGTTCGGCGCGGTGGTGGCGGCGTTCGTCGCCGACCTCATCACGCCGCTGATCGCGGCCATCGGCGGCCAGCCCGATTTCAGCAAGCTGACCTTCACCATAAATCACAGCAAGTTCCTCTATGGCGCCTTCATCAACGCCCTGCTGGCCTTCCTCATCATCGCAGCGGTGGTGTACTTCTTCGTGGTCATGCCCTATAGCCGGTTGATGCAGCGGTTCCATCCGCAGCCCGAGCCGTCGCCGGAGCGCGACTGCCCATACTGCACCAGCCACATTCCGGAGGCGGCCAGCCGCTGCCCCTTCTGCACCTCGCAGGTCGAGCCGGTGGCGGGCTAGGGATCGGGAGGCTGGCACCCGCTCTCGCGACACGGTAGCCAAGGCCTTCAGGCCGCCGAGGCGCGCAGAAGACTGCGGCCTAAAGGCCTCGGCTACGTCTGGCGGTGAAAGGGTTGCGTCAGGCGACGCGAGTTCCCGAAGGGGTGCCGGAAAGCTGGTCGTGGATCCAGCGATAGGTGTGCCCGAGACCGGTGAGCAGGGTGATCGACGGCTCCCAGCCCAGGTACTGCTGGATGAGCGCGTTGTCGCTGTTGCGGCCCCGCACGCCCTGCGGTGCTGAGAGGTCGTAACGCCGCTCCAGCGAGACCCCGGCGATGCTCTCGACCATATCCACCAGCTGGTTAATCGTCACCAGCTCGCTGCTGCCCAGGTTGATGGGCTCGCGGATGTCGCTCTCCATGATGGCCTTGATGCCGCGGACGCAGTCGTCGATGTACATGAAGCTCCGCGTCTGCTCGCCGTCCCCCCAGATCTCGATCTCGTGCCGGCCGGATATCTCCGCCTGGGCCACCTTGCGGCAGATGGCGGCGGGCGCCTTCTCGCGGCCGCCAGCGTAGGTGCCGTGCGGGCCGTAGACGTTGTGGAAGCGGGCTACGCGCGTCGCGAGGCCAAAGTCTTCCATGAAGTGGCGGCACATGCGCTCGGAGAAGAGCTTCTCCCAGCCGTAGCCATCCTCGGCCATGGCGGGGTAGGCGTCGCTCTCTTTGAGGGCGGTTACGTGGGGATCGGTCTGCTTGTCGGCGGCATAGACGCAGGCGGAGGAGGCGTAGAAGTAGCGCGAGACGTCCGCCTCCTTCGATGCCATCAGCAGGTGGGTGTTGATGAGGACGGAGAGCATGCAGAGGGCGCGGTTGTTCTCGATGAATCCCATGCCGCCCATGTCGGCGGCGAGGTTATACACCTCGTCCACGCCGTCCACTGCCTGGCGGCAGGCGTCGATCCCGGCCAGATCGAGCTGCAGGTTCTCGATGCCTTCGAAGCGCTGATACCACTCGTCGAGCGGCTTCTTGTCCACGGCCCGCACCCGGTGGCCTTGCTGTGCCAGATCGGCCGCCAGGTGGCCGCCAATAAACCCGCCCGCTCCCGCGACGAGTAACGTCTTCGTCTCCATCGTTTTTTGCCTCATTCAGGGAATCACGCCCGCGTCGAGCGCCGCTGATCTGCGAGCACAGGGCCGCGCGGGGCCCCGGTGCCGCTGAGTGTATATGTAGCAGTCCGGACGCGGCGAGTATATAGGCCGTTCGAGTGGAGAGAGTACTACTTTTGTGTGCCCGAGGCCGGCGGGCTGGAGCCCTCGGCTACGTCTAGGTACGCCGGCCTCGTCCGGTTCAATCCACGGAAACAGTGCCGCTGGTTTCGATAAAGGGGAGATTGTGCTCTTCGGCATAGCGGCCCAGGCTGTCGAAGTCGGCGTAGTAGGCGTCCCGGGGCGGGCGGTCTTCGCCAGGATAGTAGGTGGCCAGGGTGCCGCTGGCCAGGTTGACCAGCTTGACGTCCGAGGGGATGTTGGGCGCGAAGTAGACCTGCACGCCGCGATCTTGCAGCTGGTGCGGCGTATCCACCGTCAGGTTGTTCCGGGCCCACTGGAAGCCGGTATAGGGATCGCGATCATTGTCGTGCATGATGAGTACCTCCGGTGCCGGTTGTGCAGGGGGCATGCCACACAAAGGGAGAGACCTGGGCACGGTCCTTGCGCCGTTCGAGGCTGCGGCCCGGTGCCGCTCCATTTCAGAATGTGAGGATTGTCATGGTTGATGAGAACGCCTATGAGGGCCACGGCGGACCGCCGCGTGGCGACAGCGATGAGAGCGCGGTGATGCCGGAGAGCTTCGGGCAGCAACAGGGCCGGAAGCCCGGGACCGCGGGGATGGCGACCGACACCGGTGACCCGGCCGGGATCAACTGGGAAGAGCTCAACCGCGAGGATGAGAAGCAGCAGAAGAAGTAATGCGGTACCCTGTTCCGCCCCGGCGGCGACCTCGCCTGCCGGGCGGAGCCATGATCCCCGAGGCTTCCACCTCGCCTCATTCCGCTGCGCGCCTGCGTTCCGCTCCTGCTGGAGGGCTCGATCCGGTCGGTGGACGAAAGCTCGCCGCTCAATGGCGCCCGTCCTGATCGTCAGTGCCGCCAAGGGTGTAGACCCCGGTCCGCTTGATCTCGACCCCCTCAACCTCCCAGGTAGTGGGGACGTCGTACGCGCCCAGAGGTGACATGATCTCGCGCGGGAAGTAATGCCGCCCGGGATCACCGATGAGAACGTGCACCCCCAGGCGTCTTGCCTCCCGGAGCCAAGGCAGGATCTGCCGGGACATCTCCTCCTCGTAGCAGACGTCGCCTGCCAGAATGACATCCACCTCCGGCGGAGGGAGTGCAAGCATGTCGCGGCGATGCACGTCGATGGCAGCTGCGTTCGCGGCCGCGTTGAGCTGCGCCGCGCACGTCGCCAGCGTGTCGATGTCGGCCGCGGTCACGGAGGCGGCTCCGGTCCTGCTGGCAGCGATCGCACACAGGCCCGAGCCGGTGGCAAGGTCGAACACGCTCTTCCCCGCTACCTCGTCGGGGTGCTCGATGATGTAGCGGGCCAGAGCCTGACCGCCGACCCAGGCGCTGCCCCAGAACGGGATGCCCGGGTTATCTCCGTCGGATTCGTCTCCCAGGAGCTCCCAGAGCCGCATGATGTCGTCCGCCAGATAGAGGGAGACCTCGGGAACCAGCGGCGGATGCTGGAGACGGGTATGCCGTCGAATGAACTCTTCCGGGGACACGGACCATTATGGATTCCGGGCAATGAGAGCCATGTCTCATTGCCCGGAACGATACGGGGAAGCTGAGGCAGGTAGGGCCTGCGGAGAGACCCCTACCCGTCTTCGCGCAGGGGGCTGTCAAAGCGAAAGAAGTTGCTCTGATTGCCCGCTTTCTGGGTGTCCTGGAACAGCATCACCAGCTTGCGGTCGTCGAAGGTCTTGAACCACTCGTCCCAGCTGACATCCTTCAGCTTGCTGTTTTCCGGCGAGTCGTAGCCGGGAAAGTCAAAACGGAGCACTCCCAGATCGTCGCCGTGCTTGGTGCCCTCGATGGTGGCTGGTTTGGCGCCGCGCTCCTCGGCCCAGTGCTGGATGACGTCGTGGTTGCGAGTCGCCAGCGTCTGGCCGGGGTGGTCCGGCTTCTGGCCGGGAGAATCGATCCACTGCGCGTGCTTGGTGGAATCGGACAGCTTGTCGCCGTACTTGTCCAGGTACTCATTTTTCGTGCTCTGGGTTGCCATGATGTGTTCTACCTCCTTGCAAGCGGCAGTGGAACTCGGCCACGTCGCGGCCAGAATCGGCACTGTTCGGGTGCATTGTCGTTATCAAATCGTGTTCGCAAGATGACTAGCAGAATCCGGGCCGCGCCAGTAGTACACCTGCCGATTCATAGAATGGACATGGTGAGATTGAACGTGAAGGAGCAAGGCAATGTCCGTGGATGAAAAGCGCGCGGCTGAAGACGTGAGCGGGGTCTCCAACGTGACCTACGACCTCATGGCAACTCTGACGGCAAAGCTGGAAGGCATTGCTGCCATGGAGGAATACATCGACGACGCCAAGGAGGAAGGCGCGGATGAGGTGAGAGCCGTCTTTGAGGAGCTGCAGCAGCGCGACACGCAGGATGTGAGCCGGCTCCGCGATTTGCTCCGGCAGCATCTCGGCTGAAGCGGCGGCCCTATCAGGGCGTAACCGGGATGGAGAGCCTGGCGCCGTGCCAGACGAGCGGCGCGAGCCGCAGGCTTCTGGCGCCGCCCTGATCGTAGCCCTCGATCGTGCCCCAGCCGTGATAGGCGAGCCAGAGCCGGCCGTCGGGGCCGGTAAACACGCTCCCTCCGCCCGGGCCCTTCACACGGGAGTTCCCCTTCAACACCGGGTTGCAGGTGCACTTGGTGAATGGCCCTGTTGCCGAGCGCGAGGTAGCGTAGCCTTCGGCGTAGTTCGTGTTGTAACTGTTGCCGGAGTACAGCAGATAGTACAGTCCCCCGTGTTTGAACAGGTACGGGCCCTCGACGGTGGTGAAGTCCGGCCCCGACTCCCAGCTCTGTGTCACCCCGAAAAGCTTTCGGCCCGCGCCCTTACGGTGCAAGAGCGAGTGGTCCAGCGGCATCACCGCGATGTGGTGAGGCGTGTCGACGGACACATAGAGGTAGGCGGCGCCACTCGGCGCCAGGTATACGTCCGGGTCGATGAAACCGGAGCCATCCGGATAGGCACAGCCGACGGTGCCCCGGTCCTTGAACGGACCGATAGGGGAGGAAGAGGTCGCGACGCCAATGCAATGGGTCCCGGAAATGGAGCCAACGACGTACGCGTAGTAGGTGTGCCCACGACGTATGACGTCTGGAGCCCAGTAGTCGGCTTCAGACCACATGGGCCGGTTCTGGAGCGAGAAGATGTCGCCGACGTACTTCCAGTGCACCGCGTCGCTGGAGTGAAGGATGGGGAAGTAGCCGCGCTCCCACCCGGTGGATGTGGCATAGGCATAGTAATTGTGCGGGCCGAGGCGGAGGACGTACGGGTCTGGAAAGTCTCTGGCGAAGACGGGGTTGTGGTAGGGGACCCCGGCGATGGATGGTCCCGAAGAGTCTGCCCGAGACCCGCAGCCGGCCAGCAATAGAAGTGCCACCGTGGCAAGGCAGGTTTTTACGGCGGTCAGCATCTTCTTTCCGGACTACAGATGGAAACCGGGAATGACCAGCGCGGCCGCGGCCAGCACGGCCAGCGCCGCCAGAATACCGACGATGATGCCGGCCAGCACATCCAGCGGATAATGCACGCCGACGTATACCCGCGAATAGGCGATCACGAGTGCTACGCCGATAAATAGCGGAGACCACAGGGGATAGAGGGCGGACAGGACAACCGCTGCTGCCGCGGACGACCCGGCATGGGCGGATGGCCAGGAGTGCGGTCCGGGAGCGGCAACCAGCAGGCGAGAGAGGCCGGGATGCTTGTAGGGCCGATCGCGCCGGAAGATCGGCTTGAGCAGCCAGTTGATCAGCCCTTCGCCGAGTAGCAAAGCGGTGGATGAGAGGACAGCGGCCCAGCGGGCGTGGGCGCTGCCGGCAATGAGAAGGCCGACAGCCAGGGCAAACCAGATCGCACCCTTGGTGCCCGCCCGTGTAAAGAGGACCATGACCGGGTCCAGCCAGCCGGCCCGGAGCCGGCTGTGGAGAATCCGATAGACGTGGCGGTCAGCTTCACTCAGCGGGTTCATCATTTCTACTCGCAAATTGGGCGGGAACCAGGACGCGCAGAGCGCGCCGCCGGACTTCGATGTTCACCGGGGTCCAATCGCCAGTTTCTCCGTCCACGGTTATCTGTTGCGGGGGCTCGGTTGTCAGCCGCAGCGACGAGGTCGCCAGGACTTCAAGCCCCGGGAAGCGGAGGATGCGCCTCTCCACTATCAGTGGCAAGGCCCGTACCAGGGTCATCAGGTTCAGCCGCTCGACGATCAACATGGAAGCTGTGCCGTCCTGAAGACCCAGCGATGCCGCTTCCAGCTCCAGCGCCCCGCCGAAGATGGGGCTGTTGAGGACAATGACGTCGAGGGCCCGATATTCCTGCTCGGTGCCGCCAGCCTCGATGCGAGCGCAGAAGGGGCGCGGGTCGCGAAAAACCTTGATAGCCGCCACCGGGTAGGAGAGGCGGCCCAGAAACGTTCTGAGCTTGCCCGCCTCTCTGGCGAACTGCGTGTTCAAGCCCACGGCCGCGGCGTGAAGGAAGGCGTGGCCGTTGACCACCCCGACGTCCAGTTGGGCCGTGTGCCCGTTGCCGACAGTACGCAGGGAGCCCGCGGGATCGAGCGGGAGCCCCACGCTCCGTGCGAAGTCGTTGGACGTACCCGAGGGCAGCACCCCAAGGGTCCAGTCCCCGCCAAGCAGGTGGTTTGCGACTGATCCGACGGTTCCGTCGCCCCCCATGGCCAGGATGGTGGGCACGCCTTCTTTGGCGGCAAGCTGCAGACCGCTCTCGATGCCCTGCGGTGAGATGTCGAAGCAGGTACTGACGATGTCGACGCCTGCATCCGGAGCTGCCTGGATGACCTTGAAGAGCCATTTTTGCCCGCGACCGGACGCCACGTTGGCGAAAAGCACAGCTTTGACCACGTTGCCCTCCTACCCATGCTATAGGACGGCGGTTGTCAAACGAGCCGGCGCGTACCGAATAGGGCGTGCGGAATGGCACGCGGCAGTCGGCTAGATTGCGGTGGAGTGCAGCTCCGAGGTCAGGCTTTTGAGGGTCTCAACCTTGTCCAGTTGCTCCCAGGGCAGGTCAATATCGCTGCGGCCGAAGTGACCGAAGGAGGCCGTCGCCTGGTAGATGGGGCGCCGCAGATCGAGGTTCTCGATGATGGCTGCAGGCCTGAAATCGAACGCACGCTCGATGAGAGCGACGATCTGAGCCTCGCTATAGTCGCTGGTGCCGAAGGTCTCCACCATGACAGAGAGCGGCTGCGCCTTGCCGATTGCATATGACACCTGGATCTCGAGCCGCGAGGCGATGCCCGCGGCCACCAGATTCTTGGCCACGTACCGGGCGTAGTAGGCAGCCGATCGGTCGACTTTGGTCGGGTCTTTGCCCGAGAAGGCGCCGCCTCCATGCCGAGCCATGCCGCCATAGGTGTCCACGATGATCTTGCGGCCGGTGAGGCCGGCGTCTCCCATGGGGCCGCCGATGACGAACCGGCCGGTGGGGTTGACCAGGAATTGCGTGGATGTGTCAAGCAGGTCGGGGCTGAAGGACATAATGACCGGCTTGATCACCTGCTCGATCACGTCCTGCTCGATCTGATCGTGGGAGACATCCTCGGCGTGCTGCGTCGAAACCAGCGCCGTATCCACCCGGTAGGGCTGACCGTAATGATATTCCACCGTGACCTGGGCCTTGCCGTCGGGACGGAGGTACGGAAGAATGCCCGAGCGCCGAACCGCGGAGAGCCTGCGGGTGATGGCATGGGCAATAGCAATGGG
Source organism: Chloroflexota bacterium (assembly GCA_025966365.1). Lineage (GTDB taxonomy): Bacteria > Chloroflexota > UBA5177 > UBA5177 > UBA5177 > JAICWV01. The sequence goes on from JAICWV010000006.1 coordinate 10,527, forward strand.
GAGCGGCATGTACTCGTCGGTTTCGTCGCAGGCAAAGCCGATCATCATGCCCTGATCGCCGGCACCAGTGACGTTGAAGATGTCTTCCGATGTTCCGGACTCGAGCGACCGATCGACGCCCTGGGCGATATCGGGCGACTGCTTATTGAGCGAGACCACGATTCCGGCGGTTTCGGCATCAAAGCCATATTTGGCGCGGTTGTAGCCGATGTCGGCCACGGTCCGGCGCGCAATGGCATGGGGGTCGATGGTGGCGGTCGTCGAAATCTCGCCGATGATCACAATCAGGCCGGTGGTTATGGCCGTCTCGCACGCCACCCGTCCATAGGGGTCCTGCGCCAGGACAGCATCCAGCACGCCGTCCGAAATCTGATCACAGATCTTGTCCGGGTGTCCCTCGGTGACTGACTCGGACGTAAAAAATAGCTGGGGTGACCCCATGAGGGTGGTGGTCATCGAAACTCCTTAAACCGGCGTCGCTGCTTGAAATTCCACGTATTATAGCTACCGGAGCCCCAATCTGCTCGGGGACATCGTGTACCCTGTCTCCGTGCAACATAGGGACCGCGGGAGGACTCGAGGACCCGGAAGGCGAGAGCGCATCCGGCGCCGGCCAGGTATCGGAGCCCAGGCGCCTCTGATCCTCCTGACCGTTCTCTTGCTTGTCGGTGGAGTCGGTGCAGTGGCACTGACCCTCCGCCTTCACAACGCGTCGGATTTGATTGCTGCCCAGCCGGTGGGGCCCGCGACGCGGACGGTCATCTTCTTGATCAATGGTGTCTCGCCCTCCGACCTGGCAAGTGTGCCGATGCCGCACCTCTCCGACCTCGCCCGCCGCGGCACCACCTATGGCCAGGCCTGGGTCGGCCAGATGGAAAATGTGAATCTGGCCTCCGCCGCGACCATCGCCACCGGCGCGCTGCCCAGGAAAACCGGGTTGATAGGCACCACCCTGCGCGATCCGCAGACGGGTGCCGTCCAGCACCCGGGTACACCCGCGCAGGTGCAGCTGGGAGCGATCGATCAAGTTATGCAATCGGCCGGGGCCACGCCTCTGACGGTGGTCCTGAAGCATGTACAGCCGCGCAGCTCTATCCTGGCAGTCGGTGGCACAGGCTGCGGCGTGGCCAATGCCGCGGCAAGCTGGCTGGCGGAGTACGTGCTGTGTCCCGTGCGCAAGGGAAAGGAATGGGTGCCGGGAGCCGTGACTGGTCACGCGCTGCCCGCGCGCATTAGGCGGGCGATTCGGCTGCGCGCGCCGGTAGCGAAGCAGGGCACATCGGGCATGCATTGGGCAGTGGGGGCGGAAGACAGCTTCGTGGCCCGGTATTGCGTGCAGGCCATGGGGCGCACGCACCCGTCCCTGGTGATCGTCTCGTTTGACGAGCCGGCTCAGCGCAAGCCGTCGCTCCGCCCGGGATCCACGGAAGGGATGATGGGCCCGGTACTCCGCGGCATCGACCGGGACATAGGCGCGATCGTGGCTGCGCTCAGGCAAGAAGGGAGCCTCAACCGGACGGCATTTGTGATCACGTCCGGAGCCGCCATGCCAGTGGAGGGCACGAGCATCAGGGTCGGCGCGCTGGGGCAGAGCGTGACTGCCGTCGGCGGTCAGCAGGTGTATCTGGGGGCCGGCGAGACAGCAACCATCGGCCTTCAGAGCAACCTTCAGGCGCAGCCGGTGGCGCGCGCGATACAGGATCGGCACCTACGCGGCCTGGACGCGATCTACTACAAGACCCGGTCGGCGCGGCGGTGGACTTACCAGCCACAGTACGTCGATCCTGATCTGCCGGCTGCCTTCTCGAGAGCGGCGTCCTTCCTCCTCGGAACCATGGCGTCGGCGGGGGCGCCGGACGTCGCGGTGATTTTTTCGCCGGGGTACGCCGCGGCACGCGACGGAAATAACGGTGCCGACGGCCCGGGAATCCAGTGGGACAGCCAGCACATTCCGCTGATCGTGTCGGGCCACGGCGTGCAGTCCGGGGTTCGCTCCGGCTATCCGGCCCGGATGGTTGACCTTGCGCCAACCATCGCCGCACTCATGGGCGCAGGGGCGGTGACGTCGGACGGAGTGGTACTTTCGGATGCGCTCCAGCAGCCGCCGTCCGGCAGTGCAAGCGCGCAGCGCGAAGCGTCTGCCAGGCTCGGTTTTTACGTGTCGGCACTGGAGAACCGGCTACAAGCCGCGGGACGCTAGGCACGTAAAACCATTCCCTAAGCCGCTGAGAAACGTTGGGAACGCACTCTACGCTGGCGCGGTTGCCTGTAGGCGCTCGGCGGCACGCTCTAGCGTTTCCATGCGCTTGGGAAAAGCGAACCGAACTTGCTGGGCGCCGTCCGCCGGGTTGCTGTAGAAGCTACTGCCGGGCACAACGGCCAATCCGGCGTCCTTGACCAGGTGGGTGGCGAAAGCAACGTCGTCGGGGTACCTGAACGCTTCGATTCCGCACATGGTGTAGTAGGCCCCTCGGGGCACGAAGGGACGGAACCCGGCAGCTCGCAGGACGGGAAGCAGGAAGTCCCGCCGCTCCTGGTAGTCGGCGGCCAGCGCCGTGTAGTACTCGTCTGGGAACTGCATGGCGACCGCACCCGCGGACTGAAGTGGCGCGGCCGCGCCCACGGTCAGAAAGTCGTGAACTTTGCGGATGGCCGAAGTCAGCTCGGGAGCGGCGATGGTGTAGCCGACCCTCCAGCCCGTGACACTGAAGGTCTTGGAGAGCCCGTTGATGACGACTGTCCTCTCCCGCATGTCCGGAAGCGTGATGGGGGACACGTGCGCGGCGCCGTCGTAGATCATGTGCTCGTAGATCTCGTCGGTGATGACGATACAATCCCAGCGCCGGCACAGCTCGGCGACGAACTCGAGCTCACCGCGCGTGAATACCTTGCCGGTCGGGTTATTGGGCGTATTGATGATGATGGCCCGGGTGCGGTCACTGAATGCGGCGGCGAGCCGATCGCGGTCGAAGCTCCAATCGGGCGGGTCCAGACTGACGAAGCGTGGGGTCGCCGCCGAGAGAAAACAGTCCGGGCCGTAGTTCTCGTAGAAGGGCTCGAAGATAATGACTTCTTCCCCTGGATTGACCAGCGCTAGCATCACTGCGACCATGGCCTCGGTGGCGCCGCAGGTCACGGTAATCTCCCGCTCCGGGTCCACCGTCACCCCCAGGTAGCGTTCGGTCTTGGCGGCGATGCCGTCCCGGAAGTCTTTTGCGCCCCACGTGATGGCATACTGGTTGATGTCTCGCTGAATGGCATCGCACGCGGCGTCCTTGAGCGCGGAGGGCGCGGCGAAGTCGGGGAAGCCCTGAGCGAGGTTGATGCCATCGTCGGGATGATAGAGGCCGACGAGCCGGGTCATCTCACGGATGACGGACTCGGTAAAGGGAATGGTGCGGTCGGCGGCAGCTCGCACGAGGCTAGGCACACTCCTCGCCGAACAGGCTCAGCTGCTGCGGTCTGGCCTGTCCCGACCAGATCAACGACGGACGATCGCGTCGGGCGATTTCCACACGCAGCCGGGCCAGTCCGGATGCGCGCAGAATCCCGATCACGGTTCGCAGGGCCAGCGTTTGCGTATTGTTGTTCCGGCTGAGGTGGGCGAGCCACACATCCACGACGTCACTCTTGACGTGCTGTGCCAGAACCTCGGCAGCCTGGTAATTGGCGAGGTGCCCCGTCGGTCCGGCCACGCGCTTCTGGAGGTGCGGCGGATATCGGCCAGAGTGGAGCATCTCCGGATCGTGATTCGCTTCGAGGACGACCAGGTCCGCCGCGGCCACGGCTTCGGCTAGATGGCCGTCGGGCTTCCCCAGATCGGTGGCGATCGTGATCACCTTCCCGCCGACACGGACCAGGAAACCGACCGGCCGCACGGCATCGTGGGAGACGGGAAATGACGTGACCTCAACGTCTCCCAGGAGCATGGGGCGCCCGACCTCGAGTACGGCGGCCGAGTTGAGGCCTTCGAGGCCGGCAGCTCGAAGAACTTCGTCATTCGCCCACACGGGCACGTCGTGCCGCAGCGCGATTTCAGCGGCCGATCCCAGGTGGTCGCGATGCTCGTGGCTGATGAGGATGCCGCCAAGTCGCGCTGCGGGTACGCCCTCGGCTTCCAGTACCTTCTCCAGCGCCGGACGCCTCAGCCCCGCATCGAAGAGCAGGGAGATGGTCTCCGTGCGCAAAAGGTAGGCATTTCCGGAGCTGCCGCTGGCAAGTGATCGAAAGTAAAGCATCAGCCGAGAGATGGTAACAGGTGGCGGCGATGGTTCACATGTGGGCCGGTTGCATATGATGGAGCGAAGTTGGCAGGGCATGCCCTGTGGGTGGGAGAGTGATACGTGACCTATGTAATTACCGAGCCGTGCATCGGCGTCAAGGACGGATCGTGCGCGGACGTCTGCCCGGTAGAGTGCATTCACACCCTGCCGGAAGACGACATGTACTTTATTGACCCCGACGAGTGCATTGACTGCGGCGTGTGCGTGCCCGAGTGTCCGGTGGACGCCATCTTCCCCGAGGAAGAGGTGCCCGGGAAGTGGGACCGCTTCACCATCCTGAACGCGGAGTACTTCGAGGTCCACGCCGATCAGTTCCGGTAGCGAAAGCGCATAAGAGCGGTCCGGGCGGGCCTGACCGCTTTTATTGTGGACATAGTTGCGGACAAAGACGTGGATTCCGGCGAGTAGTTCGCCGGAGCTCTGACGCCGGTGTTTGTCGGCGCGGGTTCAGCCAAACGAGCGCGGGCGGCTGGACATAACGAGAAGGCTGCTCAACGGGCGATTGGGGGGTCTGTCGGGGTTGTGCGCGCCTCCGTATAGTGGCAGCGCAATACCCTCCTGGAGGCGCGCATGTCCCTCTGGATCACCATGTTCATCATCCTCGGCTTCGCCTATCTCATGATCCCCGGCGGAAGGCACTTCGTCTGATGTTGAACGACGAAGATCGCCAGGCCCGAATCTCCGAATTCGTGGAGTCCGTCCGCAATGATCGGGATCGTTCCAACGAGCTCTTTCACTACGTCTGGACCATGATCTGTGTCCGCCGCGGTCTGATGCGCGTCGTCCGCGAGACGCACGTCAGCGGCCGGGTCCAGCTTGTCCTGGAAGAGGTCCGAACGGGGCGTACTCGCGTGGTGTACCGCCCGCCAGAGCTCGATCCCGATATCGAGGATCTTGCCATTGACGCCCTGGCGCGGATGCTGGGGCAGGATCGGCTCGCCGGGTAGACGTCGGCCGCTGGCTATACTCTGTCGCATGCAGCGACGGATCCTTCTTCTCCTCTTCGGTGACCTGGGCGACACTCTCCTGACCGTCCCGGCAATTCGTGCAATCCGGCGGCGGTTCCCGGACGCACGGCTCACGGTTGTGAGCAAGGCATTGCCGGCCGAGATCGTAGAGCGGTTGAATCTGGTGGACGAGTCGATCGTGGTGGACAAACACCTGTTTGACCGTCCGGCATCCTTACTCGGTCTGAGATCCTGGCTCCTGATGCTGCGGCTGCTTCTGCGGCTCCGGCGCGAGCGGGCTGACACGGTCGTTCTGTTTCATCACCTGGTCACACGGTGGGGAACCCTCAAATTTGCCCTGCTTGCGCTCGCGAGCGGAGCCACGCAGCGCCTGGGCATCGACAACGGACGCGGCTGGTTTCTCACCCAATCGGTGGAAGATCGCGGCTTCGGCGAGCGTCACGAAGCACAATATTTTCTGGATGTCGCCGCATTGCTGGATGCCGAGGGCACGCTGGACCTGGAGGCACCCGTGACCGATGCCGACCGCAGGAGCGCGGATACATTGTTGAAGGGTGCGGGAAGACCTCCTTTCATTGCCGTCCACCCGGGAACCGGTTGGTACGGGCCGGGGAGGCGCTGGCCCGTCGCATCATTCATTCGGGCCGCCGAGCTCTGTCTGGAGGGAACCGGCGGTACCTGCGTGATCGTCGGCACGTCCGTGGAAGCGGACGAGGCAGATGAGATGGCGGTGGCATTGGGAGAGAGGGCCGTCAATCTGGCCGGGCGGACGAGTATCGGCGAACTGGGCGGCGTTCTGGAGCGCTGTACTGTGACCATCGCCAATGATGGCGGGGTTGCGCACCTGTCGGCCGCGGTGGGTACACCGGTGGTGACCATCTTCGGGCCGTCAAATGACCGCGCCTGGCGGCCGCTCCTGGGCACGGTGGTGGCGTCTGATATCGCCTGCCGGCCGTGCTTTTACCGGGGGTTCGAGCGTGGACTGCCCAACGGCTGCGCCACCCGCGAGTGCCTCGCTCTGGTATCCCCACGGATGGTGGCAGACGCCGTTCTCCCCTATGTCGAACGCGCCACCGCCGCCGTTTGAGCGGTGCACCGTCCTGGGGGTCCCTGTGGACCTGGTGACGGAGCCGGAGGTGCTGGCGGCGGCGCGCGGTGCCGTCGAGCACGGGAAACGTGCTCAGATCGTGACCGTGAACGCCGAGTTCGTGGTCATGGCGCAGGAGAAACCCACCTTTTTGCGCGCGCTTCAGGACGCGGCCGTTGCCACGCCTGATGGAGCCGGCGTCGTCTGGGCGCTTCGCCGCCGGGGCATCGACATCCGCAGGCTGGGTGGCTCGGACCTGATCTGGTCGCTTTCGGAGCAGGCCGCGCGGCTGGGTCACTCCGTTTTCTTTCTGGGGGCAGCCGAGGGAGTCGCCCAGGAAGTGGCTCACCGCCTGAGCCTGCGATATCCGGGCTTGCGCGTGGCCGGGGCACTGGCCGGGACTCCGCGCGAAGAGGACGAGGAGGCTATCGCGGCGCGTATTCACGAATCCGGGGCCGACATCCTGTTCGTGGCCTATGGCGCCCCGGAGCAGGACCTCTGGATCTCGCGCAATCTGGATCATCTGGGCGTCTCGGTTGCTATCGGCGTCGGTGGCAGCTTCGATTATGTGGCCGGGAAGGCACGGCGCGCGCCGCCGTGGATGCGGGATCGGGGCCTGGACTGGCTGTGGCGTCTGGTAATGCAGCCGTGGCGCTGGAGGCGCATGCTAGCCTTACCACGGTTTGCTCTGCTCGTCCTGACCGCGCGGGGCGGCGGGATCGGGCAGCCCGAACACTATTTCGACTGAAGGCGGGACGTCTGCTCCACCTGTCCGCACAATCGCCGCTGCTCTGGCTGGTACCGCTGACACTATCCTGTGTCCTGGGATTGCTTCTAACCCCCGTGGCCATGGCGGCCGCCAATCGCCTGGGCATCATCGACCAGCCGGTGGGGATGAAGATCCACAAGCGGCCGACCCCGCTGCTGGGTGGCGTGGCGGTGTTCATCACCTTCGCCGTCGTCGTCGTCATCGCAGCCCCGCTCGATGATCCCGTGCGGGGTGTTCTACTGGGCGGCCTGGCGGCCGTGGCCGTGGGGGTGCTCGATGAGGTGCTCACGCTCCCCCCCCTTGCGCATCTCCTCGGGCAGATCGCGACGGCCGGAGTTGCGATCGCCGGTGGGGTCGGCGTGATCAAATACGTGAGCGCTCCCTCCAACAGTCCGATTACACCGGCGGTGAGCGTGCCACTCGCCATCGGTCTCGTCTTGACCATGTTCTGGCTGGTGGGAATGATGAACACCATCAACTTCCTGGACGGTCTGGATGGACTGGCGCCCGGAATCGCGGCGATCGCCGCCGTGCTCCTCGCCATCTGGGCCTCGGAGCCCCATCGCTTCGCGCTGCCGTCAACCCAGCCGGAGAGCGTTATTCTGCCCATGGCACTGGCCGGGGCGCTGCTCGGGTTTCTCGCCTACAACTGGAATCCTGCCCGCATCTTCCTGGGAGACTCCGGCAGCATGTTTCTGGGACTGGCGCTGGGTGCCCTGTCGATTGTGGGGCCCGCGAAGCTGGGAACCGCGCTTATCGTGCTGATCGTCCCTGTGCTCGACGTTGCCTGGGCCATCGTGCGTCGGGGAATGCGCGGGAAGAGTTTTCTGTCGGGCGATAAGCAACACGTGTATCACCGGATGGTCGAGCTTGGTCTGAGTCCGACTCGCACCGTGGTACTGCTCTATGCCATCTGCATCGTGCTGGGGATCGTCGACCTGCTGCTGCTCAAACTCTCAAAATACATCGGCTTCGCGGTACTGGTCGTGATCCTGATCGCGATTTTTGTCCTTCTTGAAGTCCGGGCGGAGACAGCACGAGCGCATTACGGCAGTAACCCGGAGCACTGAGCCATCCACGCGGGCGCGGGAGGACGGCGGCCGTCCGTCAGACACCACCCGCCCCCTGCGGAAGGGACCGGTGTGCCGCGTACCAGTGGACGAAGCCGAAGATGACGAGGCTAAAAACCCATCCCGCCAGGACGTCCGTCACCCAGTGCTCTCCCAGGTAAATGACTGAGAAGAACACTGCCAGAACCCAGCCGCCGAAGAAGACAGCCGCCCGCTTGCTGACCAGGCGCACCGCCAGCAGCTCGAGCAAGGGGAACGCGGCGTGCTCGGAGGGGAACGCCGCGACCTTGTCGCCGGCCAGCTTGAACACATAGAAGATCGGGGTTCCGTGGAATGGGAGCGGGTGAGCTGCCAGAACCGGGCCGAAGCGGTTGACGATTCCCGGAAGGTAGACGTGCCCATGAGCCTGGATGTACTGGACAGGATGGGTGATACCGATACTTCTCAGGGCCGGCCAATCGCGGGTCGAGAAGTACTGGCCGTGGAGGTGGACCAGCTGATACGCGGCCAGCCAGGGCGGAACGGCCGGGAAGACGATGAACGTGATAAAGCCAAGGACCAGCAGAGCCAGGGCGGCGGCAGCGAATTGGAAATAGACGCCACGGTTCACGCGCCAGAGGAAGTACCCGATGATGAACGGCTCGGAAAGGTGCATGTTGTAGATGCCGGCCGTGAGCCAGTCCAGCCAGGTGAGTTGATCGCCGGCGGCCAGGTGCAGTTGAACGACCTCCACCGGCTGATGCCCGAGTCCGACCATCCGGTCCAGGTTCAACATGAAGTCCAGATGCCAGGGAAAGGGCGAGCCGGCCGCAATCGCCCCACTCAGGTTCCACATGACCATTCCGATCAGGTAGAACCACCAATCCCGGAGGAAGCGGAGCGGCATCCGGCTGATCAGCAGTGCGGCCAGGAAGACAGACAACGAGAGCAGCTCCACCCCGAGACGGACGTTGAAGAAGTCGGTCAGAGCGACAAGGGCAATGAAGTAGCCCGCCAGCACCCAGAGCTCGCGGCCGGAGGCGCGATGCCAGGCTGCACGCCTATCTACCCGGTCAGCAGCCCTGCTCGTCGTCTCACCCGTTCCGGGGGCCCGGGTCATGAATGGAGCCCGGCTCCGGCCCTTGCCAGCAGGCCTCCATCCACGGCCACGCATTGGCCGGTGACATATCCCGCCGCATCGCCGGCAAAAAAGGCGATGAGTGCGGCAATGTCTTCGACGGTGCCGTTCCGCCGCATGGGGATGCGCTCGTACCATGCGGCCACCTGGGCTTCTGTGAGATGAGCGACAGCATCGGTGGTGATGTAGCCGGGGACCACGCAGTTCACGGTGATGTTATGCGGCGCGGCGGTAACAGCCAGCTCGCGAGTCAATCCTTCGACCGCCGCCTTGGCGGTAGCATAATTGGCCTGGCCGGCGTTTCCGAGTGAGCCGACCACCGAGCCGACTGTGATGATGCGGCCCCCGCCCCGGGCGCTCATGGTCTCGATTGCCGTCCGGCAGAGCGCTCGCGGGCCCGCCAGATCCGTGTACCAGATGGCGTCCCAGTCGTCCTCAGTCATCTGGATGAGGAGCCGGTCGCGCGTGATACCGGCGTTGCTGACGACGATGTCAATCGGTCCCAGCGCATCCTCGGCCCGCCGGAACAGCTCGGACGCCGCCTCCTCATCCGCCATGTCGGCGGCAAGGCACGCGGCCCGGCGTCCCTTTGCTTCGATCTGCCGGGCTACATTCTCCGCTTCGCCGGACGAGCGCAGGTAGTTAATGGCGATGTCGTAGCCGTCCTCGACCAGACGGAGCGCTGTGGCACGGCCGATTCCCCGGGAAGCCCCGGTGATCAGGGCACCGCCCCGGCTGCGTGGTGTCTCCATAGCTCACGTATTCTAGTCGAGTCCAATCGAGACCACCCCGCACCACCGATTTCGCCGTTATACTTGTGCAAAGGACGGACCGTACCGGAGGAAGATGACGATGGACGCTGGCGGCAGTGCGCCTGATTACACCTTTGAGGCGTTTGCACGCCACGACTTTTACCGCACGGTAAACGAGCATCTGGTCGATGCGACGCTGCAGATTCGGGAGCGCCTGCCTTCGCTGCCGATCCATCGGGCACTCGACCTTGCGTGCGGTACCGGAGCGGTAACCAAGCTTCTGGCGGACAGGCTGAGGGCCATGCGAGAGCCGGTCGAGATCGTCGGCGTCGATCCATCGGAAAGCGCGCTGGAGAAGGCGCGGCGGTTCGTGGGCAGTGCCGCCGAGTTCGTGCGAGGCACGGCACAGGCCTTTTCCAACGTGGTATCGGGCGTTGACATAATCCTGTTCTGCAATGCCATTCACCTGCTTCCCGACAAGGAGCCGGTGATCGCCGAGGCGCGGCAGGCGCTGAACAACGGAGGCGTTCTGGGATTCAACACCTCCTTTTACGACGGGTGCTACACGCCCGGGACGGAGCGCTTTTACAAGCTCTGGATGCTCCGATCGCTTCAGCTCTTGAAACAGGAGGCCGGCATCCGCCCGGATCGAACCAAGGTCCAGGCGATGCGCTGGCTCAGCCCCGAGGAGTATCGGGACATGCTGGAGCGGAACGGCTTCGAGGTGGCCCAGATGACGGCCGAACAGGCGATGATGACCTGCCAGAGCTGGCAAGACATCAGTCAGTATTCTGAATTCGCCGAGGGCGCCCTTCCCGGCGTGCCACTGGACACGGCGATCTCGGTGCTCAAGCGGTCGGTTGCGCAGACGTACGAGGAGATGGGAATCAACGAGCTGCCGAGAAATTGGCTGCAGGTCGTCGCGCGCGCCGTGTGATGCCTGCTTCCATCCGGCGCTGGAGCGATCCTCTGCTCCTGCTGGTCTTCTTTCTCTGCGTCTACCTCCTTACCGGGTCCGCTGACCTACTCCAGAACGGTGACACCGATCTGCGCATTCAGACTGCGCAGGCGGCGGTGGATCATCACCGCGTCTGGATCGAGAGCCCGATGTGGCTCGATACCCGCACCGCGATAGGGCGCGGAGGCCACCTGTACGCCTATTACGGACCAGGGCAGGCGCTGGTAGTGGTACCGCTCTACGTGCTCGGTCAGGTGCTGGCGATGGCCATTAATCTTCACTTCGATGTCGGCACCGTCAACGTCATCGCCCTGTATGCCAGCCGGTCTGCTGACCTCATTCTGGGCGCGATTCTCGCGGTCGTCTTCTATTTGATGGCAGTCAGCATCGGCTTCAGGCGGAACACGGCCGTCGTTTTGACCCTGGCTTTCGGCCTCGCAACCGCGGCCTGGCCGGACGCGCAGAGCGCCCTCGAGCAGACGCAGGTGGATCTCTGTCTGCTACTGGCCGTCCTGGCTGCCTGGGCATTCATCAAGCGCGGGATGACGAACCGATGGCTTCTATTCCTATCGGGGTGCGCCCTGGGGTTCGGTGTGGTGACGCGGTATGACTTTACCCTCTATATCCCGGTACTGCTGCTGTTTCCCGCGGCCGTCCGCATCGCCCGGGCTCGCCCCGGAATCGTCAAGGACATGGCAACCATGCTGGCCGGAATCGTCCCGGGCTACCTGGTAATCGGCCTGTGGAACTGGATCCGGTTCGCCTCGGTGACGACCACGGGGCTCCACGAGCGCACCTTCGGCGAGCCTCCGCTTTTCGGTCTGGCGTCCCTGCTCGTGAGTCCGGGCAAGGGGCTGGTCTGGTACGTGCCTCTGGTATTTCTGCTGCCCTGGGCCGTTCCCGCATTCGTGCGCCGCCGGCCCGAGCTGTCTTTACTTTTTGCCGCGCTTTTTCTCTTCCCGCTGTTGTTCTATGCCAACGTCTGGTACTGGCACGGCGATCCTGCCTGGGGACCGCGTTACCTGTACGTGGCGCTCCCGTATCTGATCCTGCCGCTGGGCGAGATCGTAGAACGATGGCGGCGAGAGCCGGCGTCGCTCAAGGCGGCCGCCGTGGGCCTGGTCGTGATCAGCCTCGCCATCCAGATCGCGGCGGTGTCTGTCACCCAGTGGCGATTCTGGTACCACCAGGAGGTCCTGCGGATGCAGACGGCGAGTCCTGCTACCTGGGCCGGGCAGCCATTCCATTGGGGACCGACGCGCTACCACTACTACTGGGTACCGTCAGAGTCGCCGATCATTCAGCAGTTTGTCGACCTCTACCAGGTTATCCGGCTGGACACCGGAGACCCGCGGTACGCACTCTCCGGACAGCCGGATCCGTACGTGTCCAGTCCGGTGCCGAACTATCCCGTGAATTCGCTGCTCTTCTGGTGGACCGACGTTCAGCACCCGGTGCTGGGTCCTCGCACCCGCGGTGGCATCGCTCTCATCCTCGCCGTTGTCGGACTGGTAAGTCTGCTGGCGTTGCTCCGCTCTCTTCGTCTCCCGGCCGTGGAAAGCGAGCGAGAGTCGCGCGTTCCGGCGGAACGAGGCACCCAGGCAGCGGGCATTCCCTGACCGGTTATGCGTCCGCCGCGTCTTTGGCCAGCCGGACGGCGCGCTTCATTGCGGCCAGGACGCCGTCGATAGCCGCACCGCGCACCGCCCGCTCCTCCAGCACCTTGACGCCTTCCACCGTGACCCCGCCAGGAGTGCAGAGCTCTTCCATGAGTTGAGCCGGAGGTTTTTCCGTCGCCTCCACGTTGCGGGCCGCGGCGACGACCTGCTCGATGGCACGGGCGTGCGAGGCCTGATGGCGCAGTCCGACCAGAGACCCGGCCGTGATCAGCGCGTCCAGCAGCATGTAGACCGCCGCCGTGGTCGTGGACCCAAAGGTAGTGAACGCGTCCATCTCCGACTCCGGCAGAACGATGACGTTCTCGCTCACCGTCCCGAAGAGCCGGGAGGCCAGGGCCAGGTGGTCGGCGGTTGTATCTTTATTGAGCGAGAGGCCGGTGGTTCCCATTTTGATCTGGGCGAAGAAGGTCGGCATGGCGCGGATGAACGGGATTCCCGAGGGGAGGCGGTTTTCGTAGAAGCGAATGGGCAGACCGGCCGCGATGGAGATGAGCAGATGGTCCGCGCTCGCCACATCTCGCAGCTCCTCGAGAACGGCGGGCATCGCCTGCGGACGAACACAGAGCACGGTGAGGTCAGCAGAGGTATACGCCTCTCGATTGTCCCGAACGCCCTTTACACCGAGCGACTGTCGAAGCTGCTCCAGCCGGTCGTCGCGGTAGTGGGAAACGAGAATACTCTCCGGGGGAACCAGCTTGCTGCGCAAGAGCCCGGCTGCCAGCACTTCGGCCATAACACCGGCGCCGATGAATGCAATTCGTTGACCTTCCAGCATCTCCTTCTCCGTTCCGTCTCGGGCTCAGGCGTCGACCGGCCGCTCAGGCGCGAGCATCGATCGGGGGACGGTCGATGATGACCTCACAGGGAGCGTGCTCGAATACATATTCGACGGAACGGGCGTAACGCGTGCCTCGGTGATTCGATTTCGGCACGTCGCTCAGCATCAGCAGGTCGCAGTTGGTCCCTTCGGCGTACTGAACTATGGTGACGCCCGCCTGCCGGGCAGCCTGAAGGCGCTTGTTGATCTTCACGTCGTATTTATGCGCGATCTTGGCGGCCCGTGTGAAGGCCTCCTCGGCGCGGCTTCGCTGCTCGTCACTGACGGCGGAGAGGGGCAGGGTCTGCGGGACTTCAGCCACGTAGAGGACGTCCATGGTCGCTCCGCGATACCGCGCCATCTGGCTGGCAAGCGCCACCAACCGGTCGGAGTAGCTGTCTCCCTGCACCGGTACCACGATGTGAGCGAAGCGGCTCTGCTCGCGCTGGATCCGTTTCACGTGAGACTCGATGTTGCCCACGGTGGGAATGTGGAGCATCCACCAGAGGATGGAGCCGATAGCGCCCACGTAGACCAGCGCGATCACGGCGCCCAGTACCGAGGCTGATTCCTGAATCATGGCTGCTGAGCGCGCCAGGACAGATAATCGCGGGCACGGACGGCCGCAAGCAGCAGGAAAACCGCTCCCAGGAGGATCACCCCCATGGCACCGGCCAGCAGCGCGCGTACCACGATGATCAGCCCGGCCAGGAAGTATCCCGCCGTGACGATGAGAAAATACCGCGGGCGCCCCGCAACCGATCGCATATCCCCCCATTGTACGAGTGTGGGAGCGCGGTAGGACCGGGCCGCCGGAAAGAAGGACCATGCGCGACATCACCCTCCTTATCGACGCCGACGACACCCTCTGGGAAAACAACATCTACTTCATCGAGGTTACCGAGCGCTTTCTGGACGAGATGGAACGGCGAGGCGTCGGTCGCGAGTCCGCGCGCGCTCACCTCAACGAAACCGAGCGCCGCAACATTCCGCTCCACGGCTACGGCTCGTTGGCCTTCGCCTACTCGCTGGGCGAAGCATTTCAGTCGCTTGCTCCTGCCGATGAAGAGGCAACCGCAGAGGGACTGGTGGCGCTGGCGCGGGCCATCCATGAGCGCGACCAGATGGAAGTGCTCCCGGGCGTGACAGAGGCCCTGAGCCACCTGGCGCAAACGGCACAGCTGATTCTCGTGACCAAAGGACGGGAGGAAGAGCAGGCTCCGAAGATCGAGCGCTCCGGGCTCTCCGGCTTTTTTGCAGCGGTAGAGATCGTGCCGGAGAAGAGCGAAGCGACATACCGAGACATTATCACGCGGCACGGCCTGGATCCGTCACGCACCTGGATGGTGGGCAACAGTCCGCGTTCCGATATCAATCCAGCGCTGCACGCCGGCCTGAACGCCGTGCTGGTGCCCCATCCACAGACCTGGGATCTGGAGTTGGAGGATGTCGAGCCGAACCACGAGCGGCTGGTGATTGCCGACACCTTCGGCGACCTCCTGGCTATTTTCTCGCCGGACGTGGCGGAAGCGGGGCACGACTAGGATGTGCCGCGTTCCGGGAGTGGTCAGCGCAGTGCGGTGCTGTAACGATCGATATAGGCCCAGAGATTTTGACGCTCTTGCTCGGTCAATAGCTGGCCGTGCCGGATCTGGTCCAGCATCCGCTTCAGGTTGGCTCGGTCCGCCGACCGGACGCTCCGGAGCTTTACGACGCGCTCGATTTCCCTCTGGAGGTCACTGTCGCTCTGCACTCACGCTCCTCCTCTCTGTACCTAGCGCCGCGGGTTGCCCTCGCCGCGCCGTCCCGGACCTCGCTCGATGCCCATTCGCTCCTGGGTAATGCGGCGGACCAGTGCGGGACGGGGAAGGCGGTGTGGAGACATGGGTACATAGGATGGGAGTCCCAGCCGCGAGCGGTGAGTACGGGGGTTATAGGGCTCCTCGCGAGCGACGGCGGCGCGAACTTCCTCCAGAAGGTCGTCGATCGACAGGCGAACGGCCTCTGGTACCCCTCGGCCCTGCCGGAGCAGGGTTAGATAATAATCGCGGGTAGGTGAGGGCTCAGACTCGGGGGACATGAGCGCGACGACCCAGTCCACCAGCTGCCCAGTGGTGCCGTGCTCCGTCATCGAAGGCTCCTTGTAGCGGCGGCAACGGGCCGCCCACTGCTATCCTAGCCGGTTGGAATGAGCGGTGATTCCTCGGTCTGGCCGATCCGCTGCTCCAGGCGCCGATTGGCGCGTTCCAGCTCGACCACCTTCTTGCGTTTCTCGACGAGAGTGCCCCGGAGCATTGCCTGTTCCAGGATGGAATCGGCAGAGTTCACGCGCTGCTCGATCTCGGCTGCTTCCTCGGATAACCGGGTGAGCGCGCTGCGGTTTCGCTCCAGTTCGGAGCGCCAGGTGTCGAGTGCGTTGACCCCAGGAGCCGACACGCCTGCAAACCGAGGTGTCGCCTTCCGCTCCTCTGCTTCCTCGGCCTCACGCCGAATGGCATCAGCCTCGTTTTTCAGATCGGACACCACGTCCTGCTTGGCTTCGTGGGTCTTGACCGTCTCAAAGAAGCGACGTGTATTCTGCCGCGCGGCGTTGGGGTTGCCGCGCTCCAGATCCTGGCGGGCCTGGGTTAAAATGCCACGGAGCACGGTTTCATTTTCGCCCCATCGGGCCGTCACGCGGTCCCAGACAAACTGATTGACTGCGCGCCATGTCTCCCAGAGCTCCTGACGATCAGCTGGAGCTAGTTCCGGATCGCTGTCGAACTCCTTGCGCAGAGCGTCGAGATCCCGGCGCACACCCCGGAGTTCGCGCGGCGACGACTCCGTCGATGCATATGTCTTCACCGCCTCCAGTCGAGGCAGGAGGTCGGCCTTCCGCCCCGCGGACCGGGCCATGGACGCTTCCTGGAGCTTGTAGGCGCGAGAGCCGAGGCCACGCAGCCTCCGCTCCAGTGCCAGTTTGTCGTCCAGCTTGATCGCGGGCGCGACCCGGACACGCTCTTTGAGATCGCGAAAACGGGGCCAGAATCCGCGCACACTGGCGGCGGCCCCTTCGCCCAGGAAGTCGCGCTCCAGGGCGTCGATTTCTTCGCCGAGCTCTGCTGCGATCCGCTCGGCACGGATCTGCCATTCTTGCCAGTCTTCCATTCCCTCTCTCCTCATGTCAGATGGTGTTGGGCGGCCGGCAAGACATGGAGAGCCCTAAATGGGCCCTCCAGTGCGCTCCAAGCAAAATATGGGGTGACCGATGGGGCTCGAACCCACAACCTCTGGAGCCACAATCCAGGGCTCTGCCTATTGAGCTACGGTCACCACGGCGCCCAGGGCTATAGTGCGAGCCGCCGCACCGCCGAAGTCTATCACATTTTTCGTCTTCATATGGGCTTCACCTCTCGCTTCTACCGTGATATGATGCGGTCGGTCAATATCTTCGCGGGGGGTGCCATGAGCCGCTCAGCCCTTATCTCTTCACTTGTAGCCGGACTAATGGTCGTCAGTGCCACGCTCGGATCGGCGTCCGCCTCGACCAAACCCAATAGCCCTGCCTCTATCGTTCCTGCCGGGTGGCCCAAGACCATGACCATTCCGCGCATGGGCGTCACCCACGCACCGATCGAGTACAACGCCTTTACCCGGGCCAAGGATATCGATGCGCCCTTCAAGTGGGGTGACGTAGCCTGGTTTGATCGGGGTCCGCGACCCGGAGATCAGGGTCGGGCCAGCATCTACGGGCACCTGGACTCCTACACCGGCCCGGCGGTTTTCTACCACCTGAAGTACCTGCGTAAGGGCGATAAAGTCACAGTCACGTACAAGGGCGGGCGCACGCTTACCTTTGTCGTCCAGTGGTCGCGTCTCTATCCCAATAATCAAATGCCTACGAAATTCCTCTATGGCCGGACTACCCAGCGGGGCATGTCGTTGATCACGTGCGGGGGCCTGTTCCACCGCGATGGAACCGGCTACGATCACAAACTCGTGGTGTATGCCACCCTGCTCATGCCTTCCAGACACAAGGTGTAACAGCGCGTCCAGGACGACATAGGAAAGAGGGCCGGCAACCGCCGGCCCTCTACTTGTGCGCAGTTTCTGGTGGGCGATACTGGACTCGAACCAGTGACCTCACGGATGTGAACCGTGCGCTCTAACCAGCTGAGCTAATCGCCCGCGCTCATCAGTGTAGTGGCTATGGTTCCACGCTGGCAACGACCTATTGCAGCTTGACTTCGAGAATCTCGCGCACTTTCTGAGGGTTTGCTTTCCCCTTGCTCTTGGCCATGGCCTTTCCCACCATTGCCTGAATGGCGTTGTGCTTGCCGCTTCGGTACGTTTCCACAAGCTTCGGGTTCTCGGCCAGGACTTCGGTGGCCAGCACTTCCAGAGTTGAGGCATCCCCCATCTGGCGAAGATCGAGCCGATCCACGACCGCTTCCGGCCTCTCGCCGGTGGTAAACATCGCTTCCAGGACCTGTTTTCCGGCGGACCCCGTGATCTCGCTCTGCTCCACCATGCCGACCAATTGCGCCACATGCTCGGCCGCCACGGGGATAGACTGGAGCCCGGCTCCGCTCTCATGCGTCAGCCGCGCCAGATCACCGGTGATCCAGTTGGCCAGACCCGCCGGCGAGGCGACAGCCACAGCCACCGCTCGCTCAAAGTAGTCCGCCGTGGCGCGCTCCAGTGTCAGCACATGCGCTTGGTACGGCGTCAAACCATACGCCTGCACAAACCGGATGGACCGTGCCAGAGGCAGCTCGGGGAGAGACGCGCGAAATGACTCAACCTGCGACTCCGAGATAGTCAGCGGAGGAAGGTCCGGCTCGGGGAAGTATCGGTAGTCATGCGCATATTCCTTGGTCCGCTGCGGCACCGTCCGCTCGCCCCGCTCGTCCCATCCGCGGGTTTCTTGATAGATTGTGCCGCCTTCAGCCAGCACCCTGTTCTGGCGGTCGATCTCGTACTCCAGAGCACGCTGGACCGCCCGAAAGCTGTTCAAGTTCTTGATCTCTACCTTTGGCCCGAGCTCCCCGCCCGGCTGCCGCAGCGAGATGTTCACATCCGCTCGCATGCTGCCTTCCTGCAGGTTGCCGTCATTGACCTCAAGATACATCAGGATCTGGCGCAGCGCCGCGAAGAACTCGCGCGCTTCCGCCGGAGCATGCGTTTCCGGCTCGGTCACGATTTCCATGAGCGGGATGCCCGATCGGTTGTAGTCCACCAGGCTCACATCTCTCCCCGCGACCGACGTGTGTGTGGTCTTGCCGGTATCTTCCTCAAGGTGCAGCCGGGTTATTCCCCAGGAGACAGGCTGGCCGTCCGACGAAAAATCGAGCCGGCCGCGACGTCCAATCGGCTCTTCGAACTGGGAGATTTGATAGCCCTTGGGCACGTCGGGATAGGAGTAATTCTTCCGGTCAAATCGGCTGGTTGTGGCGATCGTACAGTTGAGCGCGAGGGCGGAGCGGATACCGAAGTCCAGCGCCCTGGCGTTTAGCACGGGGAGGGCACCCGGCATCCCGGCGCAGACCGCGCAGCAGTGGGTGTTGGGTGGGGCGCCGCTGTATCGGGTGGAGCAACCGCAGAACATCTTGCTGTCTGTAAGCAGCTGCGCGTGAACCTCGAGGCCGATGACCGGCTCCATCAGGCTGCTCCGAGCGAGACCGCGGGCGCCTCGATGTGGAATGAGGTAGAGCGCTGGAAGGCGTCGGCGATGCGGAGGATGCCGGCCTCGTCCAGAGGTTTCCCGATAATCTGCATGCCGACCGGGAGCCCCTCAGAGAATCCGGCCGGGATGGATACGCTGCATACTCCCGCCATGTTTGCCGGGACGGTGTACACGTCCGAGAGATACATCTGCAGCGGGTCGCCCGAGCGCGCCCCGATGGGAAAGGCCGTGGTGGGAGTGGTGGGAGCAACCAGGGCGTCGTAGCGCTCGAAGGCAGTCTCAAAGTCCCGACGAACTAGCGTTCGTACCTGTTGGGCTTTCCGATAGTAGGCGTCGTAATAGCCGGCCGAGAGCGCATAGGTGCCCAACAGGATCCGGCGCTTCACCTCGGTGCCGAAACCCGCTTCTCGGGTGTTGCGGTACATGTGCCAGATGTCTGTGCCGGGCACGGAGAGCCCATAACGGACGCCATCGTAGCGGGCCAGGTTGGCCATGGCCTCGGCCGGCGACACGATGTAATAGGTGGACAGCGCGTAGTGCGTGTGCGGAAGGGACATCTCCTCAACCGTCGCTCCCAGGGCGCGGAGTTGAGCGACTCCCTCCCGAATGATGCGTTCAACGGCCGGATCCATGCCTTCCTGGAAATACTCCGATGGGACGCCCAGACGTAGACCGTGAATTTCGCCATCCAGGCTCGCGGTGTAATTCGGCACAGGAGCGGGAACCGACGTGGAGTCGAGCGGATCGTGGCCGGCAATCACCTGAAGAACCAGGGCTGCATCGCGGGCGGTGCGGGTGATCGGGCCGATCTGGTCGAGGGACGATGCAAACGCCACCAGGCCGTAGCGCGAGACCCTGCCGTACGTCGGCTTCAGACCGACGGTACCGGTGAACGCGGCGGGTTGCCGAATGGAGCCGCCGGTATCGGTTCCCAGTGCCACAGGAACCTGGCGCGCGGCAACGGCGGCGGCTGATCCTCCGCTGGAGCCGCCGGGTACGCGGGAGAGATCCCAGGGGTTATGCACCGGGCCGAAGGCGCTGTTCTCGTTCGAGCTGCCCATGGCGAACTCATCCATGTTGGTCTTGCCCACCATGGTCGCGCCCGCGGCTTTGAGCCTGGCTGCCACCGTGGCGTCGTACGGAGGCACATAGTTTTCCAGCGAGCGGGAGCCACAGGTGGTGGGGACAAACGCCGTGGAGATGATGTCCTTTACGGCGATCGGGACCCCGGTGAGCGGTCCGCCCTCTCCGCGGGCCAGCACGAGGTCTGCCTCACGCGCCTGGGATAGGGCAACGTCCGGGGTCGAGCGCAAAAAGGCGCGTATGGCCGGATTGCCCTGGTCAATCGCCCGAAGGCTCGCTTCGGCAGCCTCGACGGCACTGACCTCGCGCGCTGCCAGCAATGCTGCCAGTTCCGACACACTCACATTCATCAGTTCCATGGCGTGACGATACGCTTCCCTCTACGCGACCGAGCTCTCCCCGCGGGGACTCAGTCGAAGATTGCCTGCACCTCGAAAAGGTCGTCTTCCTGCCGCGGGGCATTGGCAAGCACCGCAGCGGGCGTCCAAGACCCAGTGACGGCGTCCTCCCGGAGAACGTTATCCACCGGCACCGCAAAGGCGGTCGCAGGCACCCCGGACGTATCCACCTCGCTGAGTACGGCGATATGATCCAGAATGCTCGAGATTTCCTCGCGCATGTGCTCCGACTCCTCTGGCGTCAACCCGAGGTGCGCCAGTTGGCAGAGATGGTCCAGCTCCTCTTGCGTGATGGGCATGCGTCCTCCGTGTGGCGCCAGATTGTAGCATCGCGCCTACGAAGCGGTGGCCGCGACAACCTCCGGCGTGGCCGCTCCGTTGTGGAAAACCAACTCGCCGCCATCGCGATCCACCACCACGACCTGGCCCTCCTTGAATCGGCCCTGCAGGACTTCCATGGCCAGCGGGTCGAGAACGGTCTTCTGGATGGCGCGCCGCAGCGGACGTGCCCCGTAGACCTGGTCCCATCCCTTCTCTGCCAGAAGCTCCTTGGCCCCTTCGGTTAGCTGGATCTCCATCTTGCGCTCGCCCAACCTCCTCGCGATCGCCTGCACCTGGATGGACACGATGTCCTTGATCTGGGCCTGGGAGAGGGCGGAAAAGATGATGATCTCGTCGATCCGGTTCAAGAACTCCGGTCGGAAGTGCTGGCGAAGCACCTCGGTCACCGCCTCGCGCATGGCGTCATAGTCACCCGCTCCCAGATCCTGGATCACACTGCTGCCGACATTCGACGTCATGATCACGACCGTATTCTTGAAATCCACCACCCGACCCTGACCGTCGGTGAGCCGGCCGTCATCCAGGATCTGCAGGAGGATATTGAACACATCGGGATTGGCTTTCTCGATCTCGTCCAGAAGAATGACGGAGTACGGCTTGCGCCGGACGGCCTCGGTCAGCTGTCCGCCTTCCTCGTAGCCGACGTAACCGGGCGGTGCGCCGATGAGACGGGCAACCGAATGCTTCTCCATGTACTCCGACATATCGATGCGAATGAGCGCCTGATCGGAGTCGAAGAGAAATTCAGCCAGGGCCTTCGCCAGCTCCGTCTTCCCGACCCCGGTCGGCCCGAGAAAGAGGAAACTGCCCAGGGGACGGTTAGGGTCCTGCAAGCCGGCCCGGGCCCGCCTCACCGCGTTGGACACCGCTGCAATTGCTTCCTCCTGGCCCACAACCCGCTGGTGCAGGCGCTCCTCCATGGAGATCAGCTTCTGGACCTCGCCCTCAAGAAGCCTGCTCACGGGGATGCCGGTCCACTTGGCCACCACCTCGGCGATGTCGTCCTCGGTAACTTCCTCCTTGAGCATCTTGCCCTTCTCTTGCATCTGTGCCAGCTGGGCCTCGTTCTCCGCCAAGCGACGCTCCAGCTCCACCATCTTTCCGTACCGCAGCTCGGCGGCGCGGGCCAGATCGGTCATGCGTTCGGCACGCTCGATGTCGATCTTGGCCTGTTCGATCTCCTCACGGGTGGAACGAATGGTGGTAAGGGCGTCCTTCTCCGCCTGCCACTGTCCCTTCATCTCATCGGAACGGGACTGCAGCTCGGCGATTTCCTGCCGGATCCTGTCCAGCCGCTCTCGCGCCGCCTCGTTCTCCTCCTTGGCCAGCGCCGTGCTCTCAATCTGAAGCTGCATCAACCGTCGCTCGATCTGGTCGATCTCGTAGGGCATGGAATCAATCTGCATGCGCAGCCTGCTGGCCGCCTCGTCCACCAGATCGATCGCCTTGTCGGGCAGGAAACGATCGGCGATGTAGCGCTGGGAGAGAATCGCTGCCGCTACCAGCGCTCCGTCGGTTATGCGGACGCCATGATGAACCTCGTAGCGCTCCTTCAGCCCGCGCAGGATGCTGATCGTGTCCTCAACTGACGGTTCCGGGACCACAACCGGCTGGAAGCGGCGCTCCAGGGCCGCGTCTTTCTCGATGTACTTGCGATATTCATCGAGCGTGGTAGCACCGACCATGCGCAGCTCGCCGCGCGCCAGCATGGGCTTGAGCATGTTGCCCGCGTCCATGGCCCCTTCGGCCGATCCGGCCCCCACGACAGTGTGCAGCTCGTCGATGAACAGAATAATCTGCCCCTCTGCGTCCTGGACCTCCTTCAACGCGGCTTTGAGCCGTTCCTCAAACTCTCCGCGATATTTGGCGCCGGCAACCATGGCCGCCAGGTCCAGCTGGATGACACGCTTGTTCTTCAGCCCCTCCGGGACGTCCTCGCGCACGATCCGCTGCGCCAGCCCCTCCACGATGGCGGTCTTGCCCACGCCAGGCTCGCCGATGAGGACCGGATTGTTCTTGGTGCGCCGAGAGAGCACCTGAATCACGCGCCGAATTTCCTCGTCGCGTCCGATGACGGGATCGACCTTGCCGCGTTTGGCCAACTCGGTCAGGTCGCGGCCATACTTCTCGAGCGCCTGATACTTGCCTTCCGGGTTCTGGTCGGTGACCCGCTGGCCACCGCGGATAGCGGTGAGGATGCCAAGAATCCGGTCAGCGGTAATCTGCATACTGCGCAGAAGTCGCGCGACGGTGGTGGTATTGCGGTCGTCCGTGAGAGAGAGCAGGAGATGCTCAACCGAGACGTACTCATCGCCCATGGTCTCCATAATTTCATGCGCCCGAACCAACGTGGCGCGAAGCTCGGGAGAGATGGACGGCTGCGATACACCGCCGTAGGCTCTGGCCAGCCGTTCGATTTGTTGCTCGTCGCGCTGGCGAAGGTCTGCCGGGTCGATCCCCAGCCGCTCGACCAGAATCGGAGTCAAGCCCTCCGGTTGATCGAGGAGCGCGAGAAGGAGGTGCTCCTCCTCAACCTGCGTATTGCCGCGCTCCGCAGCCAGTTCCTGGGCCGAGGCCAGGGCCTGCTGCGAGCGCTCGGTAAATCGTTGAATATTCATATGGTCTCCTTGGGGAGCGATTAGACATCCGTCTGGCTGCCGTCGCTCTGTAATCGTCGAATAATGTCCTTGAGACGCTTCGTCTCGTACTCGTGGTCGGCGCTCAGCCGGGCCAGGGCTATCTCAGCTTCTCTCTGAGCGCGCTCCATCTGTTCGCGCATATTCAAGATGACCTCGACTCCGGCGAGGTTGACGCCCAGTTCGTCGACTAGCCGCCGGATCTGAAGGGCGCGCTCAATGTCGTCGGGCGTGAAGTAGCGAATGTCTCCCTTGCCGCGCTCCGGCTCGATCAGGCCGATGCGCTCGTAATGGCGCAAGGTCTGCTGGTGCACGTTCACCAGCTCCGCGGCGACGCTGATCGTGACCCGGTGGCGGATCCGCTCATGGCCCATCCCCATATCCGTCTCCTCTCTACACGCCCGCTTCGGCCAGCCGCTCAAACAGCGTGCGTTGTTCGTCGCTCAGGTGCCGGGGCAAAACGGCGTTTAGCTTGACGTAGAGGTTGCCCTTTCCGCTGCCCCGCAGGTGGGGCATGCCCTGGCCGGCCAGACGGAGCGATCGGCCGTTTTGAGACTCCGCGGGTACCTTCATGGTCACGCGCCCGTTCAGGGTGGGCACACGGATCTCTCCGCCGAGCGCGAGCGTGGTCACCGGTACTTCAGCGTCGGTATAGAGATCGTCGCCGTCGCGGCGGAATCGCGGATCCGGAACCATGTGAACGACGAGATAGAGGTCGCCATTGGAGCCTCCGGCGATACCGGGATTGCCCTCTCCGCTGATGCGGATGCGCGAGCCCTCCTTGACGCCGGCCGGGATTTTCACCTCCAGCCGCTTGGTTTTGGGCACGGTGCCCGCGCCGTGGCAGGTCGGACATACCGAGCCGTTGTGCACCCCGGTGCCCCCGCAGGTCGGGCACTGCTGCTGGGTCTGCAGCGTGAAGGCCCGCTCACTGCCCTTATACGCTTCTTCCAGAGTTACGTCGATCGGCTGCTCCACGTCGGAGCCGCGCTGCGCTGACTGACGTCCCCGGCCGCGGTTGAAAATAGAGCCGAGGTCAAAATCGAAGCCGCCTTGCTGCGTCGTACCAGCCGTTCCCCTCTGGCCGAAGAGCGACTCAAAGAAGTCGCTGAAGTCCGCCGCGTTCCCGCCACCGCTTCCAGGGTGGGTGGAGGTGTACGTGTAGGGGCCGCCCCCATAGCCCGACTGCACGCGCCGCTCCCAGTCCGGTCCCAGCGTGTCGTATTTCTGACGCTTTTCCTTGTCGCTGAGGACCGCATACGCTTCGTTGATGTCCTTGAAGCGCTTCTCCGCCTCCGGATTGTTCGGGTTGACATCCGGGTGGAACTTGCGGGCGAGCTTGCGGTAGGCGGACTTGATCTCCTTTTCCGACGCGTCCCGTTTCACGCCGAGGATCTGGTAGTAGTCCTTATATTCCATATCGTTCCTGGCGGCGTGCACACCGGGCTCGTGGCCCGGCGTCGCCGCTCTTGTTATTCAGCGTCAGGATGGACGTTGACAATGACCTGCGCAGGCCGCAGAACCTCGTCCTTGTAGGTGTAGCCCTCCCGCACGACCTGAACGACCTGATGGTCGGGCGTGCTGGGATCGTGCACGGTCTGGACTGCCTCCTCGTCGGTGGGATCGAACGGCTTTCCTTCGGCGTCGATCCGCGCGACTCCCTCCTGGGACAGGATTTGATTGAGCTGATACTCGGTCAGCTTGACTCCTTCGATGATCCCCTCGGAGTTGTCGCCGTGGGACTCGCCGTATTGCAGGGCGCGCTGGAGATTGTCCTTTACCCCCAGAAGCTTGGTGAGAATTTCCTTGCGGGCCGCGGCGGCTCGCTCCATGGATGTGCGCTCCATGCGCTTCCGAAAGTTTTCCATGTCAGCGCGCGTGCGCAGGAACTTGTCGTAGTTTTGCGAGGCCTCTTGCCGCGCCTCGTCGAGCTGTTGCCGGAGCGTGTCCATATCGTCCCCGGCATCGACGGCGTCACCGGCATCGGCGCCTTCAATTTGTTGATCAGTCATTCACATCTCCCCATACGACGCGGCGGGGGCGACAGTGCCGCCCCCGCGCTGTCCGACTAGCTGTCTTCGCTGCGGAACTCTGCGTCGACCACGTCTTCGTTGCTGCCTGGTGCCGCGCCGCTTTCGGACCCGGCATACTGCGCCTCTCCGGCCTCCTGGCCACCGCTGGCAGCCTGTGAGTAGAGCGAGGACGCGACCGGCTGCCATACCTGCTCCAGGTGCTCACGCGCACTCTTGATGCTGCCGGCGTCGTTGCCCTTGAGGGCATCGCGCAGGTCGTTCAGCGCACTCTGGACGCTCGCCTTGTCGCTTTCCGAGATGCGATCGCCGGCCTCGTTCAGCGCCTTCTCCGTGCCGTAGGCGAGGGAGTCGGCGGCGTTCCGCTCTTCGGCGGTCTCGCGGGCGCGAGCATCGTCGCTGGCGTGCTGCTCCGCCTCACGAACCATCCGCTCGATGTCGGACTGGTTCAGGTTGGTAGACGCCGTCACCTGGACGCGCTGCTCGCGGCCCGTGCCCAGGTCCTTGGCGTGGACATTGATGATGCCGTTGGCATCGATATCGAATGTCACCTCGACCTGAGGCATGCCACGCGGAGCGGGCGGAATGCCCTCCAGGCGGAACCGTGCTAGCTGCATGTTGTCGCGCGACATGGGGCGTTCGCCTTGAGTCACCACGACGTCGACCGCCGTCTGGTTGTCCTCGGCGGTACTGAACACTTCGCTCTTCGAGGTCGGGATAGTCGTGTTGCGCGGAATGAGGACGGTGTTCACACCACCCAGCGTCTCGATGCCGAGGGAGAGCGGGGTGACGTCGAGGAGCACCACGTCCTTGACCTCGCCCATCAGGACACCGGCCTGGACCGCGGCCCCGACGGCGACCACCTCGTCCGGATTGACGCCCTGGTGCGGATCTTTTCCGGTGAGCTTCTTGACCAGCTGCTGGATGACCGGCATACGGGTCGAACCGCCAACCAGCACCACCTCGTCAATGTCCTTCTCGAACAGCTTGGCGTCCTGCAGCGACCGCTTGAACGGCTCAACGGTGCGCTGGGTGAGATCGTCGGTCAGCTCCTCAAACTTGGCACGCGTCAGCGTGGTGATGAGGTGCTTGGGGCCGTTCTGGTCGGCCGTGATGAACGGGAGGTTGATCTCGGTTGTGACCACGCTGGACAGCTCGACCTTTGCCTTTTCAGCTGCCTCCAGGAGACGTTGAAGGGCCTGCTTGTCCTTGCGGAGGTCAATGCCTTCGTCTTTCTGGAACTGGTCGGCCACAAAGTCCACAATGCGCTGATCATAGTCGTCGCCGCCGAGGTGGGTGTCGCCCGAGGTGGACTTGACCTCGAAGACGCCGTCTCCGACCTCGAGCACGGAAACGTCGAAGGTGCCGCCGCCCAGGTCGAAGACCAGGATCGTCTCGGACTGCTTCTTGTCGAGGCCATACGCCAGCGAGGCGGCCGTGGGCTCGTTGATGATGCGGAGCACTTCCAGGCCGGCGATGGTGCCGGCATCTTTGGTTGCCTGCCGCTGACTGTCGTTGAAATAGGCCGGGACGGTAATGACGGCCTGCTTAACCGGCTCGCCCAGATATTTCTCGGCGTCCGACTTCAACTTGCCCAGGATCATCCCCGAGATTTCCTGGGGCGTGTAATCCTTCCCGTCGATGCTGACCTTTTCATTTGTGCCCATCTTGCGCTTGATCGAGGCAATGGTGCGGTCGGGGTTCACCACGGCCTGGCGCTTGGCCAACTGCCCGACCAGCCGCTCGCCGGTCTTGGTGAAGGCCACGACCGACGGGGTAAGCCTGTTGCCTTCGGCATTGGGAATAACCGTTGGCTCGCCGCCTTCCATCACAGCGACGACCGAATTGGTCGTGCCAAGGTCAATGCCAACTACTTTTGCCATCTGTTTCTCCTTATTACGGGTACCACGTCAGTCTAAAGCTTTAGTGGATTGCTGTCAAGGGTATTGAGCGAAGTAGAAGCGTGAGTGCGGCACACTCAGCCGCTGCCCAGGACTTGAGCAAGATATTTGCCAGAGATGCAATGTAATCGACAGCAAAAGGGGCCGATTCCGCGGTGGAATCGGCCCCGTCCAGGTGATCCGGGTGCTGCGCTATTGCACGTTGAGCACGGAGACCGGCAAGCCGAGCAAGCCCTGGACATAGTTCGTCCCGGTTGGATCGGCGACGTCCGTCTGCCCGTTCCCGTTGTCTGAAGCGTCCTGCCAGACATGCGTGACCCCGTCGGCAGTAACGGTGATGTTGTCGAGGTAGACGAATCCGCCCTGGAACTGGTCCTGACCGCACATGGCAGGCGGCGGGTTGGGGATGTCGTTCCCCTCGTCAAAGACGATCGCCAGGCCGGAGATCGTGAGAGGACCTGTCGCGCCCGCTGTTTGCGCCGAGATGGCCGTCTGGGGATCAAATGTGTCGTGGCACCAGCCATACCCGCTGGTCTCGTCGGGGAGCTGTGTGTGCTGTGCTGCGTTACACCCGAGGAACACTGTGTAGCTACGGCCGGCCGCGTCCTGCACGAACACGTCCCAGCGCGGAGCGCCAGCGCCACAGTGGCCGTCCTCGCGATGGTCCCAGGCCAGGCCGGTCAGCTCAGATGCCGGCATCCCTTCGAGCCCTTTGATCACCGCCACGCCCGCTGCGTTGGTGGTAGTCGAGGTCATCTTCTGGAAATAGAGCGCCTGCGAGCTGTTGCCGGAAGAATCCGGCTCTCCCTGTTGCGCCTTCCAGGCCGAATACGACATTGGGCCGAAGCCACTGGGATGGAGCACGAGGCCTCCGCTGGCGCCCAGCGCCGGGGTGCCGGGCCAGGCAGCAAGTCCGCCGATCAGGACCAGAGTGAAAAGCGCCGCCACAGACCTTCGTTTCATTACCGTTCCCTTTCCCTTCTGCCGGCAGGACACGAACGTGCCCGCTGCGAGTCATCGAGACGACGGACGGGGTACTTCCTCCATACATCCCCCTGTGTAGTGACGCCTCCGTATGGCACGCGCCAGCACAAACCGTTCCCGCAGGCCGTCATTCCGTCCCGGTTCAAGACCCTATCTTTGGCATAGGGCATGTACTAATTTGCCCGAGGCCGTAAACGGAGCACGATAAATTCGCCCGTATAGAGAACGCCGCATGTCGGGGCCGAATAGCCCCGACATGCGGCATCTCGCTGATGAACCGGTTGTTTGACGCGCTACGCGGCTGCTAGCCCGCCGGTGCAGGGGGCGGCGCCTGCCACGAGGAGTCGAGCCCCGGCAACAGGATGGCGTCGAAATGAGCGTAATGCATGACGTCGGCCGGCCCCGGGCGCTCCAGCAGGGCCACCTTCACCACGTCGTCCATGTGATCGACCGGGATAAGCGTCATGGCCGAACGCACGTCCTCCGGTATCTCTTCCAGGTCTTTGATGTTCTTCTTGGGGAAGAGCACGGTGGTGATACCGGCACGGTGTGCGGCCAGCACTTTCTGCTTGAGTCCGCCGATGGGGAGGACCCGCCCGCGCAGCGTGATTTCGCCGGTCATGGCGACATCGCGCCGGATCTTGCGTCCGCTCAGGGCACTGATCAGCGCGGATGCCATGGTGACCCCGGCCGAGGGACCGTCCTTGGGGATGGCACCGGCGGGTACATGAATGTGGACCGCATGATTTTCAAATGCGCTGGGCCTGATCCCCAGATCGACGGATCGGGAGTGGACGTACGACATGGCTGCACGTGCCGATTCCTGCATCACGTCTCCCAGCTGACCGGTGAGGATGAAGTTCGCCTTGGTGTCCATCAGCGTTACTTCCACCGGAATGACGTCTCCGCCCTCGTCGGTAACCACCAGTCCGGTGGCGACCCCGATCTGGTCCTCATCCTCTGCCACGCCCCAGGTATACCGCGGGGCCTTCAAGAAGGACTCGACGCTCTCCGCCCCAACCAGGACCGGCTCGGTGTTACCCTCAGCGATGCGCCGGGCTACCTTGCGGCAGACGGATGCGATCTCACGCTCCAGCTGTCGGACCCCTGCCTCGCGGGTGTATTCGCGCGTGAGGAGCCGAACTGCCTCGGGCGTGATGGTGAGCTGATCCTCGCCGATGCCGTGGAAGCGGAGCTGCTTGGGGACCAGGAAGTTGAGGCCAATCTGGACCTTCTCTTCCTCGGTGTAGCCCGCAAGCTCGATGATTTCCATGCGGTCGCGAAGCGGTGCGGGAATGGTGTACAGCACGTTGGCGGTGGTGATGAAGAGCACTTTGGAGAGATCGAACGGCACTTCGAGGTAGTGATCGGCGAACTCGTTGTTCTGTTCAGGGTCCAGGACCTCGAGGAGGGCCGCGGTGGGATCGCCGCGGAAATCCGCGCCGACCTTGTCGATCTCGTCCAGCATGATCACGGGATTGTTGGAACCCGCCTGGCGGATCGCCTGGACGATGCGGCCGGGAAGGGCGCCGATGTAGGTACGGCGGTGGCCGCGAATCTCTGCTTCGTCGTGGACGCCTCCCAGTGACATCCGCGCGAACTTCCGGCCCAGGGCTGCCGCCACTGACTTGCCGAGGCTGGTCTTGCCCACGCCGGGAGGGCCAACCAGGCAGATGATGGGGCTGCGCAACTCGGTCGCCAGCGTCCGAACGGAGAGGTGTTCGAGGATGCGCTCCTTGACGATCTCCAGACCAAAGTGGTCGCGGTCAAGCTGCTCGGCGGCCTCACGGATGTCGAGCCGGTCATCGGTGCTGGCCGACCAGGGCATCCCGACGAGCCAGTCGAGATAGGTCCGGATCATTCCGACCTCGGGTGACGCCGCCGGCATGCGCTCCAGGCGATCAACCTCTTTCTCGGCCTTCTCCCGCGCCTTCTCCGGCATGTTGGCGGCTTCGATCTTCTCGCGCCACTCCTGCGCCTCGGCCTGCTCGGGGTCCAGCTCTCCCAGCTCGCGCTGGATCTCTTTCATTTGCTCGCGCAGCAGATACTCGCGCTGTGTCTTGTCGATGTTCTTCTGGACCTCGCTGCTAATCCGGCTCTTGAGCTCCAGGACTTCCACCTGCTCCGAGATCATTTCATGGGCACGGTGGAGACGCTGCAGTACGTCTAGGGTCGCAAGAAGCTCTTTGCGGTCGTCGGGCTCGATCTCGGGAATGTGGCCGACCAGGTCGGCCAGCGCGCCGGCGTCTTCCAGCTGTGGCGCGGTTGAGAGCGCCTCCGTCGGCAGACTGCCACGAAGGTTGCCGTAAATGGCGATGAGCTCCTTGAGCGACTCCATCAGTGCCGTCACTTCGCGGGTGTGCTCTATCTCCGACTCGACCGTCTCGACATCGACTTCCAGGTAGGGCTCGGTCCGGACATAGTCAAGGATGCGAACCCGCTCCTTCCCCAGGGCAAGGAGCTGAACGGTGCCGTCCGGCAGCCGGAACATCGGTCCCAGTTCGGCCAGGACACCGATTTTCATCAGGTCGTCGGGGGCTACATCCTGTTTGGTCGCATCTTCCTGCGTGACCAGCACGATGCGCGCAACCTTCCGCTTGCCGTCCGGCGTCCGGCCCGAGGCCTGCCGCACGGCTTCGTCGACCGCTTGCAGCGAGGCCTGCCTCCCCACCTGGATGGGCTGGGTCGCCAGCGGAAAGACGACGGTTTCAAAGAGAGGCAAAACAGGGAGACGCAGGGCCCCGCCCGTCTGTCCCTCGTCAGGGTTTTCAGATTGGGTCATCAATTATCCTTCTGCGCGCAACGGTGCGCGACAAACGACTCCTGAAGGACTCACTGCATGAGCCCGACGCAGAAGCTCAAAATGTCGGGTCGGTGAGCCCAAGAGAAATCGAACAAACTCTAGTTAAGTATGCAAGTTCAGGCGGTTTCCGTCAATGCCGCGGCGACACGAACGGTCCTGTCCCCACCCGCTTCTATGCGGCCGATGACCACGGAAAGCATGGCCGGTGTGGCCGCCCCACGCAAGGTTCGAAGCCGCTCCGGAGGGACCGATATCAGGAGTCCGCCGGAAGTCTGCGGGTCGGCCAGCAAGAGGCGCGTGACCTCGTCCACGTCACCGAGCCTGGATCCGGTTTCGACATACTCCAGGTTCGTCCAGGTTCCGCCCGGCACCAGGCCATTGCGCGCATAGTCCAGGGCGCCGGGCAGCAGCGGCACGGATTGGGCATCGATTAACGCCGACACGCCCGAGGCGGCGCACATATCGGTGAGATGACCGAGAAGGCCAAAGCCGCTGATGTCGGTGGCGGCGTTCGCCCCTGCCGTCGCCATGGCCACCGCCGCATCCCGGTTCAAGGTCGTCATCCAGCGAACGGCCTGAGCCACGTCTCGATCCCTTGCCCGACCAGCCTTGAGGGCGGTGCCGACCGTTCCGGTTCCAATCGGCTTGGTAAGGACCAACAGGTCGCCGGGGTGGGCTCCGCGGACAGTCGTCATGCGATCAGGATCCACGGTTCCCGTCACGGCCAGGCCGTACTTGGGCTCGTCATCGTCGACGGTGTGACCGCCGACGATCGTCACCCCGGCCTCGCGCGCCTTGTCTGCCCCGCCACGGAGGATCTCGGCCAGGAGGTCGAGGGGCTGCGTCTTCACGGGAAAGCCGGCCACGTTGAGCGCGATGCGAGGCGTGCCGCCGAGGGCATAGATGTCGCTGAGCGAATTTGCCGCAGCGATCTGGCCAAACGTGTAGGGGTCGTCCACGATGGGCGTGAAAAAGTCCACCGTCTGCACCAGGGTCAGATCATCCGCGATGCGGTAGACAGCCGCGTCGTCCGCCTGATGGTCGCCGACCAGGAGATCGGGATCGTCGAAGGAGGGGAGTTGACGTAACACGTACGCCAGGTCAGCCGCGCCGACCTTGCTGGCTCAGCCCGCGCAGCGGACGAGCGACGTCAGCCGGATGCGCTGGTCCATCGACCCCTCCTTTCGTCAGTGTGCGGCAGGAGTGGGCGCGCGGCCCTCAACCAGGTATTCGGCGATGGCCTTCACCAGGACCTCTCCACCGAACCGCACCGGATCGGTGGCTGGCAGACCGGTTTCCTCCTCGGCCGCTCGAATGGCCTCTCGCGCCTCGCGCTCTTCCATGTCGCGAGTGTTGAGCGCCAGCGCCGCCACCCGTGCCGGCTTTACCCAGGCAGCCGCGTCCTCGTAAATGCGGATCAACCGCGGAAGAGAAGGGATGGCGATGGGATACGAATCGATCTGGGTCTGGGTGGGGGGATGGACCAGGATCATGGCATCGGGAGCCGACCCGTGGAGCAATGCCAGTGTCACCCCGGAGTACGCCGGGTGGAGAAGAGAACCCTGCCCCTCGACAAAAACCCAGTCGTAGCGCTCGGCAGCGCGTGTAACCAGGCCCTCCATCGCGCCCGACATGAAGTCGCCGATAACGCGGTCGATGGCGATTCCTTCGCCTTCGAGCATGATGCCGGTCTGACCAGTGGCCACGAAGCCCGCCGAAAGGCCCATGTGCCTCGCAGCCTGGGTCACTTCCAGCGCGGCGGTCATCTTCCCCACCGCGCAGTCGCTGCCGACGAAGGTGACGACGCGCGCGCCGGGACGATGCCCGGCAAAGGTCGCCACTTGAAGGTCCTCGGGCGCCCGGCGGACATCTACCAGCTTCACCGTGTGCGCGCGCGCGGCCTCGGCGAACTCGGCATCGTCGGCCAGCATGAAGTGCAGGCCACTGATGACGTCCATGCCGTGGTCAATGGCCGCCAGAATCTCGCGGCGCCATTGCTCCGGCAATCCGCCGCCAAAGGGGGCTATGCCGATAACCAGCGCGTCCGGCCGCATCGCGAACGTGTCGTCCACTGACGCCACCACCGGGATGTCTCCTCCAATTCCCAGCACCTCGTCAGTGGTCCGTCCGCGGTTCTCGCTATCGATGACGGCCACGATGTCCTCTGGCCGGTAGCGGAGAAGACTCACGGCAGTCTTTCCGTGGTGGAATTCGAGGGTGCCTTCGGCCAGAATGGCCAGGCGCCGGGAAGCGGTCTCCATAGTCCTCTAGTCTAGCGGCACGTTACGACTGCG
The DNA here is from genome assembly GCA_025966365.1 of Chloroflexota bacterium. Classification (GTDB taxonomy): domain Bacteria; phylum Chloroflexota; class UBA5177; order UBA5177; family UBA5177; genus JAICWV01. Next base: position 44,163 of record JAICWV010000006.1, read on the forward strand.
CGGCAGGATCGCGCGGTACCACCCGGTCACTGACGGCGTCGGCCGATCCGTTTGGGCGATCTCCATCTGTCTGCTGCCAGACGTGATACAGACGTTGCACCGCCGTGACATGGGTCAGGATGGCCAGGATAATCAGCGCCGCCACTGTGGTCTGAACGTTGATCAGTAGGCCGACCCCGAGAATAATGACCCGCTCCGGCCTGGGGGCGATTCCCACCTTCGCCTGCAAGCCGAGTCCCTCGGCGCGCGCCCGCGCGTACGAGATCATGATGGAGCCGACGGCGACGACGTAGGCCAGCACCACCTCGGCCGTCTGACCGCGGACGGTGAAGACGTAAATCAGGGCCGCCAGAATCGCCGCTTCGGAATAGCGGTCGAGCAGCGAGTCCAGGAAGGCGCCAAAGGAGCTCTGCCGGCGCATGACCCGGGCCAGAGCGCCGTCGAGCATGTCGAAGACCGCCGAGACGAAGAGAAACACGCCCCCGATGGATAGGTGGCCGGAGGCGATCACGCCCGCCGTGACGACGTTCAGGAGAAAGCCGAGAACGGTGGCCGCGTTGGGCGACATGCCCACAGCCGCCAGCGGAGACACCGCTGCCTCGACCGCGCGTCTAACCCTGCTTTGAAACTGCTCGGGAAACATTTAGCCCAGAGGCTCCCAGGCCACCGCGGGCGACGGCGACGGCAGCGGCCGGCTGCCGGTCCGCACATACAGGTCCAGCACCTGCTCCGCGATACGTCCCCAGGAGTACTGAGCGGCGGTCTCGATGCCGGCCGCGCCCATCGTTCGGGCGAGCTGTGGATCCTGCAGGATGCGGCAGACGGCGTTTGCCACGGCGGCGGCGTTTCTGGGGGGAACCAGCAGGCCCTCCTGGCCGTCCGTGACCACGTCGCGGTAGCCGACGATCTCGGTTGCGACGACTGGCCGTCCGGCTGCCATCGCTTCCAGCAGCACGATACCGAAACTTTCCCCCTCTACCGCGGGAGCACAGAAAACATGAGCACTTCGCAGATAGCGGGCCTTGTCTTCCTCTGACACATAACCGACGATCGAGATATCCCGCATGTTGTGGCGCTCGATATAGGCGCGATACGGGGACTCCTGCCAGTCGCCCGCACCCACGATGATGAAGCGGGCGTCGGGAAAAGCATTTTTGATCTCGGGATAGGCGCGGATCAAGTAGCCCACCCCCTTCCGTTTCTCGGGGCGGCCGACGAAGAGGATATTGGGGCGGCCGTCTTCCAGCTCGGGAAACGGCTGAACGACGGACGGGTTGAGCCGGTCCACTTCCACCCCATTGGGGATGATCCGGTAGGGCGCCATGAAGTACTGGCGGACGAACCGCTTGGCGGCCCGAGAAACGGCGATACGAGCGTCGAGATTGGCGAAGACGCGCCGCAGAATAGGCCGTCCATAGAAGTACCCGTAGTAGGAGCCGCGGTAGGCGTGGAAGGTTCCGACGTTCACGGCGGTGGAATAGCGCAAGACGGTAGGGGGGAGAAACGGCATCAGCGGCTCGTGCGCGTGCACGATGTCGAACTGCTCGTTCTGAAGGATTTCACGAACGCGGTGCGACAGCCGAAAGGAGAGGGTGATCCGCGCGATCGACCCGTTGGCCGGAATGCGGCGGACGCCACCGACGCGATACATATTGTCCACTTCGCGTTCGATGTTGCGGTTGGAGGACGGCGCAAGGATGCGGACGTCGTGTCCGACCGAGGTGAATTCGTCGTAGAGATGCTGGACATGGCTGGTAACGCCGCCCGGGTAGGGATAGTCATAGGGGGATACGAGCGCGATTTTCACCCTGTGACTCCTCGGGCGCGACCCATCAGACCGTCGCCTTTTCCGTCTGCATCATGGTAGCAATGGATTTGCTGCCGTCCCGCCAGGGATTGTCAAACATCAGCCACTGGTCGGGGAAGTGGCCGATCACCTCTTCGAAGACGCGCGCCAGCCGCTGGGCGTTCTCTGGGTCGTCGGCATCGGCGTTGCCGGTCCGCTGCATCGGAATCGGCGCCGATATGATGCCGCTGTAACCGAACCCGTTGCGCACGCCGCAGGCTACCAGTACGGGCGCGCTGGTACGTCGTGCGAGCGATACCGGGCCATTGGGGAGAGCGGCGGTGTGACCGAACATCTCAACCTCGACACGGCGTCCGGCAGCAGTCTTATCTCCGGCGATAGCCACCATCTCGTGGGCGTGCAACGCGCGTAGAAGTGCGCGGGGTGCCTGCTCGACCGGTACGGCGTTGAGTCCCTGGCTTCGTCGCTCGCGAGTGAGAAAGTCGTAGAGGGCAGGAGGTCGCATGTGCTCCACTGGAACGGTGAGGATGTAGCCGCGAAGCGCGATGAGCTGGCCGACCAGGTCGTAATTCCCGAGATGCAATGTCACCAGGATGAGCCCCTTGCCCTCCTGGTAGGCGGCAATGAGCCGCTCCCAGCCACCCGGCTCGACCTCCACCATTCGCTCGATGTCGCTGAGCTGGAGCCGTCCAATTCGCAGGGTGTCGATCCAGTTCCGGGCATCGTTCTGGAAGGCGGCCCGCGCTGCGCGTCTGACCTTCGGCGAGCCGGCCGGGACACCAAGGACGATGGAGAGATTGCGAGTGATCTGCCGCCGGGGGATCGGAAACAGGAGATAGGCGCACCACCCGGTCACGGAAGCGAGGCCATACGCCAGGCGGAGCGGGAGCAGCGGAAGGAGGAGCCCAGCCAGGCGCAGCGCCAGGTAGAGGGCGATGTTTCCGATCATCCTCTCGCCGGGTCCCCGGTGGCAGCTTCTCGCCCGGCGAGGAAAGGCGCCGACTCGTTGGGCCACATGGGCCGGAACATGTACCACTGATCGGGCCGGTCGCGAACCACGGCCTGCATGGTATCCACCAGACGCTGCATGATGGTCTGAGTATCTCGATCCCGGTCTCCCGTGTCCACCGGCTGGATCGCCGGAAAGATCAGACTCTCGAACGAGCGGTCGGGCTGGCGAAACATGTAGACCGGCACGATGGTGGCGCCGGTCTTGAGCGCCAGTACCGCGGGCCCGGCCGGTACCGCTGTCTCGCGGCCGAAAAAGCGAACGGCCACTCCGCGGGCCAGATCGAGCGGTCGGTCGAACAGGACGCAAAGGGTGCCTCCGCGCTTCAAGACCCGGAGCATCTCGCGGACATTATTGGCGGGAACCAGCTCGATCCCCTTCTCGCGACGCTTTCGCTGGATCAGGCGGTCCAGGTAGTCGGGGTGAAAGGTGTCGTAGACCGCGTGGAAGTCGGTGAAGTCGGCAAGCCGCAGACCGCCAACTTCGATGGTGCCGAAGTGAGCGCTGGCCAGGACGATACCCTTGCCCCTGTCCAGAGCCTCCTGCAGGTGCTCCACTCCGGTGATCTTCATCGAGCGAATGACTTCGTCCTGCGACGACATGGTGGGCAGCGCAAGAAATTCGACCAGGTACTTGCAGTAGTTCCGCATCGACTTCATCGCCAACCGCTTGACCTCCGGGTCATCCGGAGGGCGCCCCAGCACCGTTGCCATGTTGCTCAACAGGATGCGCCGCTTGGCTGGCCACGCCCAGTAGACCAGGTCGCCCACGGCGGTACCGGCAAGGTAGCGCCATGAGCGGGGAATGATCCTGGACAGAAGGGCTCCGGCCTGAATCACCAGATAAAGCGCCATCGTGCCTAGCGTCCGGCGCTCGCGCCCACCGGCGTATCGGCTCGGGCCGTGGCCTTGATAAACGCCTCGGTCATCTCGCGTGCCTGCTCATCCTTGTACTGAATGGGAGGAGACTTCATGAAGTAGGCCGCGGGTCCTTCCAGCGCCCCGGCGATGTTGTGGTCGAGGCCGAGCTTGGCGCAACGAACGGCGTCGATGACGACGCCGGCCGAGTTCGGTGAGTCCCAGACCTCGAGCTTCAGTTCCACGTTAAGCGGAACGTCGCCAAACGACCGTCCCTCCATACGCACATAGGCCCACTTCCGGTCGGTCAGCCAGGCGACGTAGTCGCTGGGGCCGATGTGGACGTTCTCGGCGCCGATCTCGTAGTCGAGCTGCGACGTCACGGCGTTCGTTTTGGAGATCTTCTTTGACTCCAGCCGCTCGCGCTCCAGCATGTTCATGAAGTCGGTATTGCCGCCCACGTTGAGCTGGCTGGTTCGCTCCATGCGCACGCCGCGCTCGCGGAACAGATTGGTCAGGACTCGGTGAACGATGGTGGCGCCCACCTGCGACTTGATGTCGTCGCCGACAATGGGAAGCCCTGCTTGCTCGAAGCGGCCGCGCCAGTAGTCTTCGCGCGCGATGAAGACCGGGATGCAGTTGACGAAGGCGCAACCGGCCTGAAGGATTTGCTCGACGTACCACTTGGTGGCTTCCTCACTGCCCACCGGCAGGTAGCTAACCACCACATCGGTCTTGGTGTCTTTGAGAATCTGGGCCACGTTGGCCGTCGGACCTGGGGCCTTCTCGATCACCTGCGACAGGTACTTGCCGAGCCCATCGTGGGTCATGCCTCGCTCGACGGTCACGCCCAGGTGCGGGACGTCGGAGAACGTGTAGGTGTTGTTCTGACCGGAGAAGATGGCCTCCGACAGGTCCTTCCCGACTTTCTCCGCATCGACGTCGAACGCGCAGCTGAACTCGATGTCCCGGATGTGATAGCCGCCCAGATTGACGTGCATCAGCCCGGGAACAAAATCCCCGTCCAGCGCGTCCTGGTAATACTGCACGCCCTGCACCAGTGAGGACGCGCAATTGCCGACCCCGATGATTCCTACTCGTACCTTGGCCAAACCTATGCTCCTTTCGTCATCGCGTGTTTATTACCGGCACGGGGTATCCCCGACGGCGACTCGTTCACTCCGAACATTTCTCCGATCTGCTCCTGGTATTCGGCAAGTGCGGGACGGTTGAGGGAGCACCACACCTGGCGACCCTGCCGCCGGGTGGTGACGATCCCGGCTTTCTTCAAAATGCGCAGGTGCCATGAGATGAGCGGCTGGCTCAAGCGCAGCTCCTCACCGAGCTGAGTCACAGTCATGCTGTCTCGCTCTGCCAGCAGCTCGACCACGCGCAGGCGCTTCCGATCCGCCAGGGCCCGGAAGTACGTCGAGAGATCCTGCACCATCGCCCCAAACACATAAGCAAGACTTTAATTAAATATCCGCTTATACATTATTGGTTCTGCGCCCCTGCGTCAAGGTCCAGCCGAAGGTGCATCCGAACTACGCCTTGACAAGTACCTCCGGGCCACCTATGCTAACCGCGCGTCCTGTGGAGAATGCGATGACAGCGAAGCAGTGGCAGGGGAAAGGCGCATTATCAGCGTGGAAAAATGTGCCCGAATCTCGAGCTAGAAGTGGTCCGCTGACCGGTTCCATCCGCGAGGAGACGAGACGACCGGAACCGCCGTAAACCCGAGTTGCTCAACACACGGAGAGGAGGTAGACCACAGCGTATGACGCATCCGGCGTGCCTTGGACAGACCGGTGGCAGCACGCCGCGCCTCAGATTCCACGACTCACGTTCATAAAGCCATGCAAGAGGAGATTTCGTATGACCAAAGTCGCGCGGATTCTTGTCCCCCTGATAGTCGCCCTGCTAGCTGTGCCTGGCGCTAGCATTGCTCTGGCGAGTCCAGCCGCGTTCACCACCGACAAGACCGGGGCGCGGGTCAACCAGAACATCTATCAGACGTCCACCGACGTCTACGTTAACGGTGGACCGCAAAACGCCGGCTCTGCTGGATTCCCGGACGGGTCGTACTACTTCCAGGTCACCGACCCCAGCGGTGCGTACTTGCTTTCCACTGACGGCGCAGCCTGTCGGCAAGTGCAGGTCGCTCACGGGGTTGTCACGGGAGCCATCGGTCCCTGTCCACACGCGCTCGGTGTTTACAACCCGGCGAACGGTTCTACGTCGGTTCAACTGTATCCGTTCTCCGCGAGTCAGGACGCGGGTAACATGTACAAGGTCTGGCTCATTCCTGAGAACTCGTCGACATCTGTCTCAGCAACCGATCCGCGAGTCCTTTCCTTCAGTCAGGCGAGCACCAGGACCGACAACTTCAAGGTCCTCACCCCGACGCCGGTTCCGACCGGGTCGTGCCAGCCGTCAAGTTCTCTGTCAGTCCTCGTCAACGGCAAGAACGTGACTGCATACGTTCCCAAGGGCAGCTGGGTGGACCCAGGGATAACGCCCGCCACGGGCATCTCTGTCGTCAACGTCGAAGGCGCAAGCATCATACCCACCTTCATCAGCACCCCTGAAGTCGTAAACTCTGCCGCTTCCAATCCCTTTACCGGTCAGACGGTAGCCGTGGCGAATGATGGCGACGTCTATCTATTGAACGGGACCACAATCACGAATACGTTGACGAGCGGCGCCAGCGGCCAGATCGGGTTCTCAGGCGGGTCCTGCACCAACTGTGGCGTCGCTATGGACGCTCTCCACAACAAAGCCGTCATCAGCATGAGTGTGGGAGGTCGGCCCGGGTTCCAGGTGCTGAACCTGAATTCCTCTCCCATCTTCGAGTCGCCCTTCGCCTCTCCAGCAGGGCATGTCTCCGAGGACGCGCTCATCGATCCTTTGCGCAACTTGCTGCTGTCCCCCAGTGAGTTCAACAACTACGAGCTGGTGAATCTAGAGACGAGTATGAGCCCTAGCTTTTACGAGAACCAGGTAGCTGATCCGAGCGGCGACTTGGACTCTGCGGGAGAGGACTGCAGCACCGGCATCGCGCTGGCCCCTGCCGAATTCGCAGGTCCGTCGCAGGTGTACATCGCCGATCTTTCCCAGGCCGAATTCACTCCCGGCTCGCCGGGGAGCTGGACCGCGCCCTCCCAGATGCAAACACTTTCCGAGTCTGACCTGTCCGCTGGTGCAAGCGGAGTTGCCGTCGCGCAGGGGACGCACCTGGGGGTCGTCACCGGTGAGTTTGGCGGAGACGCGCTGACCGCGATCGCCCTGCCTTCCTCATCTGGGATCGGTACTCCCGCCATTACTGATTGGGTTACCTGCAGCATCTCGGGTTTTTCAAACGGCTTCGATCCGCACACGGTGACCGCGTATCAGAGCCCAAATAGTGGTGACGCCACTGCATTGCTTGCCAATGCCAGCGCGACTTCGCTGGAGTCGATCGACCTGGCGAAGATGCTGAACACCTCTGTGGTGCCCCGCACGCCAGGTGGACACGGGTGCGCTTCCGGGGCGCTTCCACCGTCCGTAGTCAGTTCCATTAGCGTGCCGTAGTCCGGAGGTGCTGGTTGGAGCGGTGGGTCGCACGCGCCGGCCCACCGCTCCTCCCCGTCAACCCGCGGGAATGATAGCTCTGGCGGAGCCACGACTCAGCAGCTGTGGGATCTGGCGAGAGACGTTGTCCAGCATCATCTGCCGTCTGGAGGCGGGGCACATGATGAGATCGGAATATCTCTAACGCGCGGCGGCGGTGGGGGCCGAGGTGGATCGGCTGCGTCTACTTTCGGTTACCAGGTGGTAGCGACGGGCAAACAGAGCATAGAGCTGGCGAGCGTCGGTGACGCCCGCGAATGCCGGAGCCTGCTCCCGGGGGGCGGCCATGAAGGGATACATCTGGACGCCCCCCAGGCCGCCGTGCGATCCGGCATGGTCTTCAAAGCTCAC
>JAICWV010000036.1 GCA_025966365.1 Chloroflexota bacterium
ACCTTGGCCACCCCGTACGGCGACCTCGGGTAAAAAGGGGTAACTTCGTTTTGCGGCGTCTGACGCACTTTTCCGAACATCTCGCTACTGCTGGCCTGGTAGAAGCGAATGTTGGAATTGGTCATCCGGATCGCCTCCAGGACACGGGTCACGCCGAGTGCGGTGAACTCCCCGGTCAGAACAGGCTGGTTCCAGGACGTGGGCACGAAGCTCATCGCGGCCAGGTTGTAGACTTCCTCCGGCTGGTACTGCGTCAGGGCCGAAGACAGGGATGCCTGGTCGAGAAGATCGCCCTGGCATAACTCGATGCTGTGCTCGAGGTGGGCAATGCGGGCATGGTTTTCGTGGCTGAGGCGCCGGACCATGCCGACGACCCGGTAGCCCTGCTGCAGGAGGTACTCGGCCAGGTACGACCCGTCCTGGCCGGTTATGCCCGTAATAAGTGCGGTTCTGGTCACGGTGCGCTCCTTATGCGCGCGGCCACCCTGGCCCGCCAGTAATCGAGAGTATCCGCCGCCGACTGATCGAGCGGAATCCGCGGCGCCCAGCCAGTGTGCTTCTTCATCTTGGTTGAATCACTCACCAGGGCAGGCGGCTCGCCGCTTCTCCGCAGATGGACGCCCTGATGTATCTCTGCGCTGACGTCGGCCGCTCGCATGGTCGCCATCAGGAGCTCGCGAAGCGTCGCCGAGGTTCCGCTACCCAGGTTGTACACCTCGCCCGCTCTCCCCCGCTCGATGAGGAGGGCGTAACCCTCAACCACATCACGTACATCCGTTATGTCACGTTCGAGATCGATGTTGCCGACTTCGATCTTCGGTGCCGCGGCACCGGCCTCGATCTCGGCGACCTGCCGCGCAAAGCTTCCGGCCACGAATTGGTCCGACCGGCGCGGACCGACCTGAACAAACGGTCGAACGCGAACTACATCCAGGGCGTGCGTCACATAGTACTGGTAGCCCATGAGATCCTGAGCCACTTTGCTGAGTGCATAGGGCGATATCGGCCGAAGCTCCTGCCGCTCGTCCACTGGATTCTCGTCCCGACTCACGCATCCATACTCATCGCAGCTCCCCACCACCAGCACTCTGGCGGCTGGGGAACGTTCCGCTACTGCATCGAGGAGGTTCAGCTGCATCCCGACATTGTCGTGGAATGTTCGCATTGGGTTCCGAAGCGACTCCCGGACCGAGCTCTGTGCGGCCAGGTGAGCAATCGCGGCCGGCCGCAATTCCCCAATGAGCCGGCCGGTCGCGACGGGGTCGGTGAGGTCCACGTCGTGCAGGGCCACACCAGCCGGAAGCCAGGAGAGATCACCGGCGGTCCCGTGGGACGTGCCGTGGACATCCCACCCGGCGCGCGCGTAGTGGTCGACGAGGAAGCTGCCGGCAAACCCGGTCGCACCGGTTATCAGAACGGTCGCGGTCATCGTGAGGCGGAGAGTCGCTGCAGCGCGCCGAAGTCCGGCACTTAGGTGCCGGACTCCCACGAGTTCAGATAGCGCTCTTGCTCTTCTGTCAGGACGTCGATCTCCACTCCCATGGACGCGAGCTTGAGGCGCGCGATCTCGCTGTCGATCTCGGGGGGCACGGGGTACACTCCGGGATTGAGCTCCCCGCGATGCTGGGTGAGGTATTCAGCCGAGAGCGACTGGTTGGCAAAGCTCATGTCCATGACGGCGGCCGGGTGACCCTCAGCGGCGGCAAGATTCAACAGGCGGCCCTGAGCCAGGAGGATGATCCGCTTGCCGTCAACGACGTACTCCTGAACGAACTCACGCAGATCGGTGCATCGCTCCGCCATGGCTTCCAGCGCCGGAATATTGATCTCGTCGTTAAAGTGCCCGGAATTGGCCAGGATGACCCCTTCCTTCATAACGGCGAAATCGTCCTTGTCCACGACGTTGATATCGCCGGTGACGGTGATGATGATGTCAGCGATCTTTGCGGCCTCGTGCATCGGCATGACGAGGAACCCATCCATGACTGCTTCCAGCGCGCGCGTGGGGTTTACCTCGGTGATGATGACATTGGCGCCGAGTCCGGATAGCCTGCTGGCGAGCCCGCGTCCGCACCAGCCGTATCCGGCAACGACGGCCCGCTTTCCGGCCAGTAGGACATTGGTGGCGCGGATAAGCCCGTCGACCGTGCTCTGACCGGTGCCGTAGCGATTGTCAAACATATGCTTGGTGTCGGCCTCGTTCACGGCAATGATCGGATAGGCAAGCGCGCCTTCCGCCTGCATGCTCTGAAGCCGGATCACGCCGGTTGTCGTTTCTTCCGTTCCTCCGAAAATGTCGTCGACGAGCTCGCGCCGGTTCTGATGAATTCGGGATACGAGGTCGTTGCCGTCATCCATGGTGATGTTGGGATGCGTGTCCAGAACCGCGTCGATGTGGCTGTAATAGGTGTCCCGGTCCTCGCCTTTTATGGCATAGGTGGGGATTCCGTAGTGGATATTGAGCGCCGCGGCTACGTCGTCCTGGGTGCTGAGAGGGTTGGACGCGCACAGGGCCACCGACGCGCCGCCGGCCTTCAGGGTCCGCATCAGGTTGGCGGTCTCAGTGGTGACGTGCAGGCAGGCCCCGATCCGCAACCCACGAAGCGGGTGCTCCTGGTCAAATCGCTCCCGGATCGCCGCAAGGACGGGCATTGTAGTATTTGCCCACTCGATTCGAACTTTTCCCTTGTCGGCAAGCGCTGCGTCTTTGATGTCTCCCTGCACGGGAGTTTCGGTCGTCATCTGAGGTCACACTCCTTCGATAATCAATTGCTGGCCTGCGACCGCAGGCCTGTCGATGCGGGCAAGATCCTGGAGCCGCGTATAGCGCGACGTCATGCTGTCCTGATCTGCTCGGGTCAGTCCGTTGATGCTGAAGTCCTCGACGGCAAAGCTGGCCAGGATCGTTCCATACACGGCAGCACGCCGCACCTCGATTTCGTCAAGGTCGTCACAGGTATCAAGGTAGCCCATGAAGCCTCCGGCAAAGCTGTCACCCGCGCCAGTCGTGTCTTTGACGTCAAAAGTAGGATACGCAGGTACGGCCGAGATGTGGTCGTCGAAAAACATGAGGGACCCGTACTCGCCGCGCTTGACGACAACGCAGCGAGGACCAAGCGCCTGGACTTCCTCAGCGGCCCGCATGACGTTGTAGCGGCCCGTGTACTCCCGGATCTCGGTCTCATTGATGAGCACGGCATCCACGTGACGAATGACCTCTGTCAGCTCCGCTTTCTTGCGCTGAATCCAGAAATTCATGGTGTCGAGTGCCGTGAAGCGCGGCTTGGTGATCTGCGTGAGAACCTCCAGCTGCAGAACCGGATCGATGTTGCCTAAAAAGACAAATCGAGCGTCGCGGTAGCCGGCAGGCAGCGTTGGGTGAAACATCTCGAAGACGTTCAACCGTGTATCGAGCGTGTGCGCGGTATTCATGTCGTAGTCGTACTCGCCGACCCAGCGAAAAGTCTGGCCTGTTTGGGTCTGGAGGCCGCTCAGGTCGATCGATCGACTTCGAAGAAGCTCAACGCCCTCAGCGGGAAAATCCTCTCCAACAACACCGACCATTTGCACGGTGGTAAAGAGACTCGCGGCCAGTGAAAAGTAGACGGCGGTACCGCCCAGGGCTTCCTCCGCACGTCCGAACGGCGTCTCGACGGTATCCAGGGCGATCGACCCAACAACCAGGGTGGCCACGTCCTCTCCTCACAACAAAAATCCGTAGCGTGGTGGATCCACCTACGGGCGGGCAAAAGCCTACGTAGTATAGCGCCTGACTGCGGCGAGATCGAGCGGAATCGTTGGCGCGGGTCCGTACGTGTCCCGCATGATGATGGCAGGAAAGGAACCTGGCTACCATGGTCACTGCAGTGCGTCAACCGGCGGCAATGCCGGAGATTCGAAACCCGGGGATCGCGCTCGATCTGGACTGGGTGCGCGAAGTCCGGATCAACAGGAGCGCGGTGGAGCGGCGTGCCGCGACGATGGGCACCCGCAGGACGGTCAAGAAACAGTGGCAGGCCGCCTGGCTGTTAAACGCCATTCGCTGCCTCGACCTCACCACGCTTGCCGGCGATGATACCCCTGGCAATGTGCGGCGTCTCTGCGCCAAAGCCCTTCACCCGCTGCGCCAGGACATGGAAGACGACCTGGGAGCAGTGGGGATACGGGTCGGTGCTGTGTGCGTCTACCACAACCTGGTGCCGGTGGCGGTGGACGCTCTGTCCGGGACAGATCTTCCCGTCGCCGCCGTGTCCACCGGCTTTCCCGCCGGTCAGATTCCGCTTCCCATCAAGTTAGACGAGATCAGGACATCGGTCCGCGCGGGCGCGTCCGAAATCGATATCGTTATCTCGCGCTCGTTGGTGCTCACCGGCAGCTGGCGGGCGCTGTACGACGAAGTACGCGCCTTCCGGGAGGCGTGTGGTGATGCCCACCTAAAGACGATTGTGGCCTCGGGAGACCTCGCCACTCTGCGAAACGTGGGGATGGCGAGCCTGGTCTGCATGATGGCAGGTGCTGACTTCATCAAGACGTCCACCGGCAAGGAGTCGGTCAACGCCACGCTGCCGGTCGGCCTGGTGATGACGCGGGCAATCAGAGACTATGCCGAGCGAACGGGGTTCCGCGTCGGATTCAAGCCCGCCGGCGGGATCCGGACGACCAAGCAGGCGCTGGAGTGGGAGATCCTCATGAAGGAAGAGTTGGGCGATGACTGGCTGCACCCTGATCTCTTCCGAATCGGAGCGAGCTCCGTCCTCACCGACATCGAGCGGCAACTCTCGTACTTCCTGACCGGTCGCTATGCCGCGGATCACCATTTCCCGATGCCGTAGGAGCCCACATGACAGTTACAGAAATTCCCTCTCAACTCGAGTATGGACCGGCGCCTGAGTCGCGAGAGCCAGGGATCGACTGGATAGCGCAACACGATGCCCGATTCGGTCTCTTCATCAATGGTCACTGGTCCGCCCCCGAGGGTGGCGAGTACTTCGACGTTCTGAATCCGGCCACCGGCCTGCCACTCGCCTCTGCGGCAGAGGCCGGACCACATGACGTGGACGCGGCCGTGGAATCGGCCCGAAACGCCTTCGCATCCTGGTCCCAGCTGCCCGGTCACACACGGGCGCGCTACCTGTATGCGCTGGCCCGCCAGGTGCAGCGGCACTCTCGCCTCTTCGCGGTTCTCGAGTCCCTCGATAACGGCAAGCCGATACGGGAGAGTCGCGATATCGATATTCCTCTGGTGGCCCGGCACTTTTACTATCACGCAGGCTGGGCGCAGCTCATGCACACCGAATTCCCCGGCTACGAGTCTGTCGGTGTCGTCGGCCAGATTATTCCCTGGAATTTCCCGCTTCTGATGTTGGCGTGGAAGATCGCCCCGGCTTTGGCCATGGGCAACACGGTGGTACTCAAGCCGGCCGAGTTCACGCCGCTCACGGCGCTGTTGTTCGGCGAAGTCGTCGAGCGAGCCGGCCTGCCCCCAGGAGTGGTGAATATCATCACCGGGGACGGGCGAACCGGCGAGTTGATGGTCTCCCATCCCGGCGTGGATAAGATTGCTTTCACGGGGTCGACCGAAGTGGGCCGGATCATTCGGCGCACCACCGCCGGGAGCGGGAAGAAGCTGTCCCTGGAGCTGGGCGGTAAGTCCCCGTTTGTGGTATTTGATGACGCTGATCTGGACAGCGTGGTGGAAGGCGTTGTGGATGCCATCTGGTTCAACCAGGGCCAGGTGTGCTGCGCGGGCTCCAGGCTGCTGGTGCAGGAGAGCGTCGAAGAGCGGCTGTTGGCCAAGATACGCGCTCGCATGGAGCGCCTCCGGATCGGAGATCCGCTGGACAAGGCCGTTGACATCGGCGCCATCGTCGCGCCGGTCCAGCTGCAAAAGATCCAATCACTGGTGCAGCAGGGCGTCGAGGAAGGCGCCGAAATGTGGCAGCCGTCCTGGGCGTGCCCCCAGGAGGGCTTCTTCTATCCGCCTACACTCTTCACCAACGTGTCGCCTGCCGCTACCATCGCGCAGGTTGAAATTTTCGGTCCCGTGCTGGTGAGCATGTCGTTCCGCACGCCCGCCGAGGCGGTGGCGCTCGCAAACAACACGCCATACGGCCTGGCAGCCAGCGTTTGGTCGGAGAATATCAACCTGACGCTGGACGTCGCACGGCAGATCAAGGCGGGGACGGTATGGGTCAACAGCACGAACCTCTTTGATGCTGCCTCCGGCTTCGGAGGCTACCGAGAGAGCGGCTATGGGCGAGAAGGAGGCCGCGAGGGACTCTTCGAGTACATGAAGCCGGCTCCCCGCGAAGGTGCCATCAGCGGCGAGACGGCAGGTGAACCGGATGCTACTGCGCCGGGAGTGCCCCCCATCGACCGCACCCCCAAGTTATTCATTGGAGGCAAACAGGTACGGCCGGACTCCGGATACAGCACCGTTATACGCGGCGCCTCCGGGCAGGTCATAGGGGAGGTCGGGACGGGCAACCGCAAAGACGTGCGAAACGCGGTCGAAGCGGCTCAGGCTGCACGCGCCTGGTCCGACTCGTTCGGACACCAGCGCGCCCAGATCCTCTACTACATGGCTGAAAACCTGAGTGCCCGGCAAGACGAGTTCGCGGGTCGAATTTCGCTTCAGACCGGCCGCTCTCGGGACGACGCCGCCGAGGAAGTCGACCGGTCTATCGAGCGGCTATTCACATTTGCCGCCTGGGCGGATAAGTTCGACGGCCTGGTCCACCACACGCCGTTCCGCACCATCTCCATCGCCATGCCCGAGCCCATCGGCGTGATGGCCGCAGTTGCTCCGCGCGAACTGCCGCTTCTGGGCTTCATCTCGGTTATCGCGTCCCCCATCTCCATGGGCAACCGCGTGGTGGCAGTCCCCTCCGAGGCCTATCCGCTCAGCGCCACCGACCTCTACCAGGTTCTGGAAACGTCCGACCTTCCTGCCGGTGTGGTCAACATCGTGACCGGCCCTCGCGCGGCCGTGGCCTCGGTGCTCGCGGCGCACGACAACGTGGACGCCATCTGGTACTTCGGTGACGATCAGGGCGTGCGCGACGTGGAGGCGGCCTCAGCCGGCAACATGAAGCGGACCTGGGCCCACCAGGAAGATCGCGATCTCTGGCTGCTCACCGCATCCGGACTCGATGAGCTTCTTCTGCGCGAGAGCACGCAGGTGAAGAACATCTGGGTGCCTTACGGAGAGTAGAAGCGCCCCACGACGCGAACGACGGCGGCAGCAAGGACGAGGACCGAGAGCCCGGCCCACAGGGCCGCCCAGATCACCGGTCGCAGGAACAGCGCGTTAGACATCAGGTCGGCATCTGTCTGCACGTGCGCTCCAGCGCTGGTGAGAAGGAGGGCCGTTCCCACATCTCGGAGCGCGTTCAGCCCAATCTCCAATCCCAGGAACAGCTGAACCGGGACCGTCCATGAACGCGGGAGGAAGATCGCGGTCAGGAGCAACGCGGCCAGACACCCGGACGCGGCCACCCAGGTAAATAGCGTGGCAGGGTGGAAAAACACCAGCGTGGCGGCCGGGGCCAGCCCAAGGCCGGCGAACGTGGCGCGGGCGACCCGGCCCGGAAGAGCGATGACGATGGCTCCGATGATTGAGGCGCCGACGTATCCAGCGCTGGCGATTACGGGCACCACGCCGCCGGTTGTGATGGTGAGCCCAGAGAGATCCCGCGAAATCCGGAGGTTTACCACACTTCCGTGGGTGACGACCGCGGCCAGCGCGTGACAAACCTCGTGGATAAGGGTGACAAAGAGCGTGACCGGGTAGAGCGCGACCTGGCCGATCGGAGTAGCGCCCAGAAGTGCAAGCAAGACGGCGACGACCATGCCGATCAGGGCCGGCCTCCGCCGTGCTGCCGACCTGGCCGGGACCGACGCAGGCCGTGAAACCTTTCGGGGAACCGTACTGTCCTTCAGCACTCCCGCGGTTTCCAGCTCTCGCAAGAGCTCGTCAGGTGTCTTGGCCATAGTTTCCTTCCACGGATGCTAGCTTCCGCCGGCGTGGGCGGGCAACCCTCGTTTCCAGTCTCGGTCGAAGACGTGACTCAGCTCTCTGATTGCCTGTCCTCGCACCAGAACACCGATCTCACGGTTTCGGTCTAGTGACTGCGGGCTGATGTTTTCCGAGCCCAGGAATCCTCGGCGCCCGTCCACGAGGATGACCTTCGCGTGCACGTATGGCCGCGTCAGGACCCGCACCCGCACGCAGCCGCCGCGATAGATCGGAGATCCTGTCTCTGGCGCCGTGGGAACAATCACCCGAACGGCAACACCCCGACAGGCGGCGTTGGCGAGTACCCTCTCCAGGCGCGGGTCTCGCATTTCCTCGCCGTACACATCCAGCCGTGCCTCGGAGCCTCGCACCAGGGACTCGAGCTTTCCGCGCGCCGAGGAGGGAGCGATCACGAGATTGGGCGCATCGACGGCGCCGGAGCTCCGGTTCCAGTCATGGCGAAGGATGCTGTTGACGGAGTAAACGTCACGCGGTGTCCTGTCCCAGATCATAAAGTCACGGTCCGCGGTCAGACCGGCCCGGGAGAAGTTCGCAGTTGAGATTAGAGCCAGGCGGCTGTCGATCACCATGACCTTGGCGTGAGTCAGTGCGAAGGATGGATCCGACCAGCGGACTGCCACGCCTGCCGCCTGTAGTTCCGAAGCTACCGTTTCCGGTTGCCGGCCCATCCCGACCGGATGGTGCTCGAGCAGGACGTGAACCCGGACCGATTGGGACGCGGCGCGTTCCAGCGCGTGGACAATCGACCGACTCGTCAGGATGTACACCTCGGCGAAGATAGAGGTCCTGGCCGTATCCAGCGCACGGATGAGGATACGGCTTCCATCCCGCGGCTCGACGATGACGTGGCCGCTGATTCCTGGCCCCATCGCTCCGTCACCACGCAGGACGTGCCGCGCCAGCGGCGCGCCGGGGCCGCCGGCACACCCGGCGAGCAAAATCGCGCACACCATGGCGCCCAGGGGGCGAGCCGAGCGCGTCACGACCGTGGAGGCCCGCACCTATATTCTGTGAGTGTCCCGAGCGTGTCCGACCGCGTTCCGCCGCGGGAGCCCCAACGTCTCCGATCTTGCTGGTGCCGCATGTCGATATGGGCCATCGCCGACATCCACGCCTCCGCTACAGAGCCTGCCACCGGCCGTCCCATCAAGTCAATGGACGTGTTCGGTCCGCAGTGGACCAATCACGTGGAACGACTGGAAGACGCGTGGCAGGACCGGGTGCGTCCGGACGACACGGTGATCGTGGCCGGTGACATCGACTGGGCACTGCATCTGGCTGACGCCATGGAGACCGTGCACAGGATGGAGCGGTGGAACGGACGAAAGATACTGATCCGGGGGAACCACGATTACTGGTGGTCGAGCAAGACCACCAATCGGGTACGAGCTGTGCTCCCGCCCTCGATCTCGCTGCTGCACAATGACGCCCTGAAGGCCGAAGGCATGAACATCTGCGGAGCCAAGGGATCGCCGGTGCCCGGAGGCGCCGACTGGACGGATACGGATGAAAAGCTGTTGAATCGCGAAACGCAGCGGTTTCTGATGTCATTGGCGGCGCGCGACCCAGCCCTCCCCACCATCGCCGCGCTGCACTACCCTCCGTTCTACCCCTCACATCCTGACAGCCCCTATGCGGAGGCGATGGAGACGAACGGTGTCAGCGCCTGTGTCTACGGACACCTGCACGGGCAGGCGGCCGGATCCGGACCCAGGGGTTGTTTTCGGGGCACAGCGTACATGCTGGTGGCCGGCGACGCTGTGAATTTTGAACCTCAGCTGGTCGCGCGCGATGGACAGGTGGTGCCCTGTTCGTGATATCGGCGGGCTGCGCACGCCGGGAAGCAGAGAACGGGTGAAAGGAGACACATCATGACCGACGGAACCAGACCAGAGGAGGACCTCAAAGAGCTGGCAGAGAGGGCCATGGCGGACAAGCGCGCGGAGACGGGCAATGAGAGCCAGACACGCGAGCTATGGGATGTGCCCACCGAGCCGGATTCAGCACTGGTGGAGCAGCAGGAAGAGGAAGGCTAAGTACTCTGTACAATGCGTCGATGAGTGGCGATGTGCATCCGTCGGATGGACGGAACGGATACATCGACCTCGTACGGGGCGATGTTCCGGAGGAGATCGTTCGGTTCGGCATTGGCAGTGACCCCTCGGCAAACGTCCTGGGGACCGGCGAGCATGTCGGAGCCCGACCGAATTTGCGTCTGGTCGCGAATGACGAGATTGCCGACGAGGTGTCCGACCGCCGGCAGCACCCCCTGCTCACGCTCATCAGCGTGGTGCTGATCCTGATCTGGATCGTGGTCCCGGCGGGGCTTATTCTTCTGTCCCGCACGGGCACATGGCCGTGACAGCGTTTCCGGCGACCCGTATGAGGAGGCTCCGCCGGACTTCAGCGCTGCGCGACCTGGTTCGCGAGACCCGCCTGAGCCCTGAGCGGTTCATCTATCCGGTCTTCGTCGACGCCCGTGCGGAAGAACGCGCTGAGATCCCCTCGATGCCGGGACAGTTCCGATGGCCGCTTCAGTCGGTAGCAGGCCTGGCCCGGGACGTGGCCGGTCGGGGCATCCCCGCCCTGATCCTGTTCGGCCTTCCGGCATCCAAGGACGAGGAGGGTTCCGGCGCCTACCGCCACGATGGAATCGTCCAGCAGGCGGTGCAGACCATAAAGGATGCCGTTCCTGGTCTCATCGTGGTCACCGACACGTGCCTCGATGAGTACACCTCACACGGTCACTGCGGCGTTGTGCGAGACGGGGACGTGGACAATGACGTCACCCTGGAGCTGCTGGCGCGCGTAGCCGTGTCGCAGGCAGACGCAGGAGCAGACGTCATCGCGCCGTCCGACATGATGGACGGCCGGGTGGCGGCGATTCGAACAGCGCTTGATGGAGCAGGGCACGTCAGTGTTCCCATCCTGTCCTACGCCGCCAAGTACGCTTCCAGCTTTTACGGTCCATTTCGGGACGCAGCCGACTGCGCTCCCCGGTTTGGGGACCGGCGCTCCTATCAGATGGATCCCGGCAACGCGCGAGAGGCGATCCGCGAGGTGGAGCTGGATCTGGCCGAGGGGGCGGACATGGTGATGGTGAAGCCCGCGCTGCCCTATCTCGATATTGTGCGAGACGTGCGGTCTCGCTTCAACGTGCCTGTGGCCGCGTACAACGTCAGCGGCGAGTACTCCATGGTCAAGGCCGCCGCGTCCAACGGCTGGCTGGACGAGCGATCCGCCGTCCTGGAGACGCTGACTTCGATCGCGCGGGCCGGAGCCGACATGATCGTGACCTACCACGCCTGCGAGGCAGCCGCCTGGCTGCAGGAGTAACCCTGGGAGGCAGCTATCGGTCGAGACTCCAGGTTTACTGACCGATCCCGTCGATCACGACGTGGACGGGATCGTCCGGCATGTTGCTCTCAGGAGCTCCAATCTCCTCTTGCGGCATCCCACGTTCTTCGGTGAGACGCCGCTCCTGTCCCCGGAAGCTCTCATCAAAGAGAAAGCTGACGGCCACGCCATCTCCCGTAACGGCGGTGGACATCTGGGTTACTTCCGGCTCGTAGGTTTCCAACCAGCCGTTGATTGCGCCCTCGAGTTGGGCACCGTTGCCCGAGAAGTACTTGAAGCGCAACATTGCGACCTCCCGTCCGTTGCGCCTCTTTCCGGCGGCGCACTACCATGAGAAGCTTCTTTTTACTATGGCACAAAGTGTGCGTGACACCGTGCAGTCCGGCGCCGGAGTGCACGCGCGGCGAGACGACATCATTCGAGCACCGGAAAAGCGGCGCTACTTTCCGGTGCGCGAGGCTCAACGGCACCTCCAGGATAAGGAGCGCCGCTGGGCCCCACTGGTGTATGCCGCGTTTTTGCTCGCTGCCGCGGCCATCTTTTGCGGCGCCTATACCAGCTACGCTTTCTCCAAATATCGAAACGAGATTCTTCCCGGGGTCCAGGTAGACACGGTCCACCTGAGCGGAATGACGAGCCAGCAGGCGACCAGAGCACTTTATTCGCAGCTTGGCGCCATGTACTACAAGCCGGTCCGCCTCGTATATCGGGCGTGGGTCTGGGAGCCGCGAAAAGAAGACATAGGTGTCAGTTATCTGGTGCCGGAAACGGTGAACGCAGCCCTCCAGGTAGGGCGGCAAGAGTCGTTCCTCGAGCAGCTGCTCGATCGAATGCCATTTCATCCAACACATTCGGTCCCCCTCATGTATCAGCAAAATCAGAAGCAGCTGGACGCGTATCTCCAGCAACGGGTTGCCCCCAAGGTGAAGCGCCAGCTTCTCAACGCCTCCCTGATCATTCGACGCAGCCATGTCGAGCTTCAGCCCAGTAGGCCCGGGGTGCAGATGGACCTTCGGAACACGGAGAACGCCGTTTCCTCAGGACTGGGTTATCTCAGCAGGCAGACCCGCACCGTGTCCGTGGACCACACGTCCCCGGTTGTCGGCGATGCGTCGGCAGTGGCAGTTCGCGACAGAGTGGAGAAGTTCCTGTCGCGAACGCCGGTCATCAAGATCGGAAAGCTGCTGGTGGTAACGACCAGAGCCGACTTCGTCCCCATGATCGGGTTCCAGGACGTGATCGGAAAGAAGTCGGCGGAGATCAAAATGACGATCGACGATACCAAAGTGCAGGCCTATGTCGCTCAGCTGGCTTCGCGCGTGGATCGACAGTCGGCGAACGCCCGCATGGACTTCTCCGGCGGCCACGTCCAGGTCATCTCGCAACGAGTGCTGGGGCGCACCCTTGACCAAACGTCGGCGAATGCATCGCTGGTCAAGGTCTTGCGGAACTTAAGACCCGGCGCCCGGCTCGCATTCACCGTTACCGTATCGAAACCGTCGATTGACCTCTCGAATCCGGCGAGTCTCGGCATCCGTACCCTCCTGTCGACGGGAATGACAAGTTTCTCCGGGGCCGGCGAGACACGGCTGAGCGACATTACGGCCATCGCACAGGAGCTGAACGGCAGGCTCCTGCCACCCGATCAGGACATTTCCTTCAACCTTCTTGCTGGTACCAGTTGGGATCCCCGCGTCTACCAGGATCAGGAGGCGGACGGTCCCGGCGGGGCGGTGCCCGGATCAGGTGGCGCCATGCAACAGGTAGCCACGACCTTCCTGCGCGCGCTGTTCGGGGCGGGCCTGAAGCTGGAAGAACGCCACGCTCACTCCCATCGGCTTGGCTGGTACGAGCCTCCGGTGGGATATGACGCGGTGGTTGCTCCCGATCGCGACTGGGATCTTCGCTTCATGAACAACACGGGCAAATACTTGCTTCTAGAGACCCATATGGAGCCCATTCGGCAGGAGCTTTACATTTACGTGTACGGTCCGAAGCTGGGATGGAGCGTGGCCGTGGACAAGCTCGGCAAAATCTCCAAGAGCATTCCGCATGGCCCCCGGGTAACCAGGGTGGACCCGTCTATGGTCCCCGGGCAGGAGAGGCAGACCCAGTTTGCGCACGACGGAGCGGTGACGGACGTGCGGCGCACCGTTTCGTACCCGCACGGGAAGGTCAGCGTGGACGACATCCACACGGTGTACGAGCCTTGGGATGCAGTCGTCGTGGTCGGTCCCAACGCCCCTCCCAAGACGCCGACCAGGGGGACGTCCACTCCCACGCCGAGTACCACCCCGACGCCAACGGCGACCCCGACACACTAGTTCATGTGTGCCGCCATCATTCGCATCGGCATCGACCCCGTGCTCGTGCATCTTGGTCCGCTCGCCGTGCACTGGTACGGACTCATGTACGTCGTCGGTATTCTTGCCGGCCTCTGGGTGGCTCTGCCGTACGCCGAAAAGCTGGGGATCGGCCGCGAGACCGCCTACGCGATTTTCTGGCCGGTCCTGGTGGCATCCCTGGTCGGCGGGCGCCTGTACTACGTCGTCCAGTCTGATCTCGGCTGGTACCTCCGCCACCCGCTCAACATTCTGGCCACCTGGGAAGGCGGCATGGCGTTTTACGGAGCCGTGTTTCTGGGGGGGGCCGCTCTACTCATCATGTGTGTCCGCCTCGGCGTTAGCCCGGGTCAGGCGCTCGATGTCGCGGCGGTGTTTATTCCTCTAGCGCAGGCCTTCGGACGGGTAGGCAACATTATCAACGGCGACATCATTGGCTACCGTAGCACCCTGCCCTGGGCGACTGCCTACACAAACCCGGCGAATACCTTCGTGCCCCAACTCGGAGTACCGTATCAGCCGGCCGCCGCCTACGAATTACTCTTCAGTCTGGTGCTATTCGGCCTGATCTGGAGACTACGCGGCAGGTTCCGGATAGCGGGGACGTTGTTCGCGATCTGGCTCGTGCTCTACTCCGTAGGCCAGTTCGTCCTCTTCTACTGGCGGGACAATGTGATCGTCCTGTTCGACCTCAAGCAGGCACAGATCACAGCGCTCGTCGTGATCGCGCTGGCAGTTCCCGCCTACCAGTTGTGGCGCCGGTACTGTCTCAGCCGGTCCGGCACGCGCGGGGATCCGGACGGCACCGCCGCCGAGCCATCCCAGACGCCCGTGGGGTAGCAGACGGCCCCGCCGATGGGCCGCCCTTCCAACCTGCGAGTGCTGATGCGCTACCTAGGCCGGCACCCCACCGCACTCGTCGATAATGCGGCCCGTTTCTACCAGGTGCAGGAGGTACTCCAGCCGGCAAATCTCGGGTCCCCAGAAGATTTTGAGGTCCGAGATTTCGGTCCCCTGCGAGTCGGCGGAAACTTGCGCAGGTGGCGGCTCACCGTCACCGTCGGCGCTTGAGGGAAGGTAATAGGCCATGGAGTTGTCCTCCGGATAAAGGTCGGTCCGGGTCATGGGATGAGAGATAGGGCAAGTATCTACCCGGTTCCGGCCCGGCGCCATGCCGCCGCACCCCGTCCACAGATCGGGCCGCCGTTATGTCGATCAGATTTGATGGCCGCGGCTGCACACTCAGGGCAGCATTTTCACCCTGCCCCGGTTGCGGGCCGCGGCGGACGGAGCCGCACCGTTTGCCCTGCCCTGGTCCGTTATCCACGTCTTTGTCCGGAGTTTTGTCCACCCGGGACGCGGCTAGGAGTAGACTCGACCTCGCCAGAGAACCCAGCCCCCCTGTCCCCCGCTGTCGTTGTGATGTGTGAAGTGGATCAGGCCGCCAAGCCTGTTCCAGACGTACTGCCCTCGCACTCCGACCATGCCACCGATGGACACCGGAGCTCTGGTGCCGATGCTTACGTCGTTGACGATCAAGATCGTTTGCCCATCGGCACAGCGAACGATAAAGCGTTGGTGCCGGAGTCGTCCGTATTCATCCGGAAGAAGCCGCTCCACGGCCGCGTCTAGCGTCACCCAGACTCCGCTTCGGTGCTGGGCGTAGTCGCGCTCCACCGCTCCGCAGCCCACGGCGGACTGTCCGGCCGCAGTGCCGGCAGACGGCGCCGATGGTCTGCTGCGCAGGTAGACAGCAGACGTAACCACAACGGCGGCGAGCACGATGGCCAGAATCCAGAGGCGCAACTGCTACCTCCTTCCAGGACGGCACGGGGATTGCTGAACTGATACCTGAACGAAACGGAGGTTCCTATGAGCGGACTGACTGAGAAGCAACGTGAGAGTCTTCCCGACAGCGACTTTGCCTTCCCCAAGGAGCGGAAAGAGCCCATCCCCGACGCCGATCACGTGCGGGACGCGCTTGCGCGATTCGATCAGGTGGAAGGTGTGACCAATGCCGAGCGCGACGAAGCGTGGAAGCGTATTCTGGCTGCCGCGAAGAAGTACGGCGTCGACGTTCACGAGCAAGACTGGCGGGAATTGTACAAGCAGAACGGACGGCCTGTTCCCGGCAACTGAGCCTGCGGCCGAGGCCGCGCCACCCGCTGTACAAGGTCAGGAAATAAACGTGGTGGGCCCAGCAGGATTCGAACCTGCGACCCGCGGATTATGAGTCCGTTGCGCTGCCGCTGCGCCATGGGCCCACGTGGTCAATTATAGGACCCGGACCTACCCCTTGGGCGGTGCCGGCGGCGGCGCGCCAGGCCTGCCTTTCAGTGTGCAGCCGGTAACCGTCACCGAGGCGCGAGCCAGAACCCGCTTGACATCGAACAGATACACCGTGGACTTGCCGCAGTGAAGGATAACGGGGAGATTGAAGGTGTGGGCAAGGTGGCCCCTGCCGTCAGCCCGGCCGAGACCCAGGAGGGCCCGGTCCTTCTTGGCTTTGGGGCCGACCAACAAGAAGGTGTAGTAGTGCCGGGGCTGGAGGCGCGTCGCCCTCACCGCGAGGCGACTGCCGTCGAGCACTTTGTGAGGAGAGACTGACAGCGTGGCATGCGTGGCCGCTCGCGCCGTGTTCGGCAGGACGACAACCAGCAGCGCCAGACAGGACGCCAGGAGCGATCGGTGGACAACACCCACAGGCAAACTCCGCGATAAAGTGGAGCGGGCACGCGGAATCGAACCGCGACCTGCTGCTTGGAAGGCAGCCATTCTACCGTTAAACCATGCCCGCAGCCGGCTCCCTTCGGAGCCTCGTAAGTGTACCGAATCCCCCGCCGAAGCGGCTACATCTCTCTAGGTTTCGATATCGTGGGGCCGGCTCTCGATCAGCCCTGCCGACGTGATCTGGACGAACTCCGCGTTTTCCTGCAGCTCCGTCAGCGTCCTGGCGCCCAGGTAGCTCATGCCCGATCGGAGCCCGCCGACCAGTTGCACGAGCACGTCCGACACATCACCCTTGTAGGGAACCAGCCCTTCGACCCCTTCCGGCACGATATCCGTCAGATCCGTTTCGCCTTCCCAGCCGGGCTTCTCCCGCATGCGGCGCTGCAGGGTGGCTTCCGCCGACGCCATGCCGCGTGACGCTTTGAAGCGGCGTCCGTTCCGCATCACGACCACGCCGGGACTTTCCCGCGTGCCGGCCAGTATGTTCCCGACCATCACGGTCGAGGCGCCCGCTGCCAGAGCCTTGGTCACATCTCCTGATTGGCGGATGCCTCCGTCGGCGATGATCGGAACTCCGAAGCGCTGCGCTTCGCGGGCCGAATCCAGCACCGCGGTCAATTGCGGTACACCCACACCGGTGACGACGCGCGTGATGCAGATGGATCCTGGTCCCACACCGACTTTCACTGCGTCGGCGCCGGCCTCGACAAGGTCCCGTGTGCCTTGCGACGTGGCAACATTCCCGGCCACCAGATCGGTGGAACCGATGCGGCTGCGGAGCTCTCGGACGGCCCGGATGGCGTTCTCTGAATGGCCGTGGGCGATATCCAGGACCAGGACATCCACTCCTGCCTGTACCAGCTCTATTGCGCGCTCGAGATAGTCGCCCACCACGCCGACTGCGGCACCGACGAGCAGGCGCCCCTTGGCGTCCTTCGAGGACTCCGGATACAGCCTGAGCTTGAGGATGTCCCGCAGCGTGATCAGGCCCATCAGGTGGTTGTCCTGATCCACCAGCGGAAGCTTCTCCACTTTGTGCGTCTGGAGTATCTGCTCCGCCTGGCTGATGGTCGTGCCCACCGGTGCCGTGATGAGCCTGGAGTGCGGCGTCATCACGTCGCGCACGTGGCCCGAATCGTCGTGCACGAAGAGGATATCCCGGCTGGAAACGATGCCCAGCAAGTCGCCGCGGTCATCGACAACCGGAAGGCTGCTGATGCCATGACCTTCAAGGAGCGCTCGGGCCTCACCCACCGTTTCGTCAGGGGCTATGGTATGCGGGTTCTCGATGACAAAACTCTCCGACCGCTTGACCAGTCGCACCTGTGCGACCTGCTGATCGACCGTGTTGAAGCGATGAATGATTCCGATTCCCCCGGCGCGCGCCATGGCAATGGCCATGTCGGCCTCGGTCACCGTGTCCATGTTGGCGCTGACGATCGGGTTGTTCAGCACGATATTCCGCGAAAGGCGCGCCGAGGTGTCGACGTCCCTGCGGGAGCGAATGTCGGAATAGCGTGGGACCAGGAGGACGTCCTCGTATGTCAGTCCCTGCCGAATGATTCCCTCCACGCTGCCTGTACCTCTTCCCCGGCATGAAAATTCTCGCCGCATGCCCAGTGCTCCATTATCGTTCGGACGATGGCTTCATTGACACAGCCCGGGTGGCTTCCCGAAGATGACCAGCGTGACCGAGACAATTCTGATTGCGCTGGGACCTGGAACCTTCGAGGGTCTGCTGGCAGTGGCCATCGTCTTGACCTACCGATCGTCCGGGGTCGTCAATTGCGCACTTGGCAGCATTGGCGCCCTGGGCGCAGTCCTGGCCGCGTTGCTCGTGCCCGCATCAGTGCCCGTGTTCACGGTAGTTACAGGTGTCCTGATCTCCGCCGTCTGCTCGGGGGCATGTAGCGCGGGCTTGGCCCGCTATGATCCCGTTCGCCGGTACCCCCTGTCGCTTCTGATCACGGCAGGGGTGGGAGTGCTGCTGTTCTTTGTCCTCATCCGGACCTGGCGCCAGAATCTTGAGTTTCCGGTGCTCCTCCCCGACCGTCTGGTTGGCCTGGGCGCATACCAGACCACGTATTTGCAGGTTGCAGGCGTGGTGGCCGGGGTACTCGCGACCGCGGCAGCCGCGGCTCTCGTGCACGACTCACCGCGGACCACAACGGGCCGCCGCACCCCGAGCGAGCCTGCGGGCGGGTTGGATCGCAACCGCACCTGGGGCCTGCTTGTGGCCGGGGCGATTGCGGGCCTTTCCGCGTGCTTCACCGCGGAAACCGGCTTCGGGCCAGACTTCATGCTGATTCCTGCACTGGTCGCGCTCCTCGCCGCCTGCATCGCTCGGTTCAGATCGCCCACTGTCGCCTTCGTGGCCGCGGTGGCGGTTGAGGTGGTGCGCAATCTCTCTATTCACTACAAGGTGGCGCACTCGGGATATACGGTTGCCTTCGCCGGCGTGCTTCTGCTGGCGGTTTGCCTCTCCCTGCTCCTCTACGCTGTGAGCCGTGCCTCAGGCACCGGCCGGCGAGCTCGGCAGCAGCACCTCGACTACTGACCGCGGGTGTCCGGCCGTTCCACTCGCCTCTGGGCGTCTTCGACGGTGTCGACCCCCTTGACTCGCTCGAACGGGGTGCGGCAGTGATTGCAGTAGTACGAGACTGTCAAGAGCTGTTGCCCGAAGAGGGACATCATCTCGGTATCGGTGGACCGGCAGAAGGGGCACTCGACCGATGGGACCATCTACAGTCTCACAAGTCTGAAAGGCCGCAGGTCGAGAGGATGGGGTTCAGGCGTTCCCTGAGCCTGAGCTGAAGCTCGGCTGCGTCCGTGTCGAGCACGTCCGAAGCGCGAAGGTCGGGAGACGCGATTTCCAGCCACCTCAACGATTGCTCCCCCGCTTTCTGGAAGGAGGCATCCAGGGCGTTCCTGACGGTATCGCCGGTGGCTGCGAGCCGCCGGGTCCATCCTTCCCCGTGAAGCCAGTGCAGCGGCTCTTCCTCCAGGATTCGCCGCGCACGTTGCGCCAGCGGGTTGAACGAGGACTCCCGAGCGGATTCCAGAAGCACGGTGATGGCGGTATCAAAAAGGAAGTTGGCCGCTACAAAATCGGTCCAGGATTGGAAGGGCTCGCCAAGGAAGGGGACGTTGGTAAACACCGTGCGGGTTTCCGCCTCGTTCTCTGGCGAGTCACCGGCCACCTCGCGCAGGACAGGATAAAAGCTCCGCGCATGTCCGATTTCGTCCTGGGCCATGGCCGCGGCTGCAACCGCCGATTCCAGGGTTGGTGCCGCAGTGCACCACTCGGCGTACCTTCTCCCGAGGAAGTACTTATTGTCGGCCAGGCCCGCTATCAGCGTCTGGAGACTAGAGTCGGTCATTGCTCGAGGACGGGCAGGCCCGATGCCCGGGGATAGAGGATCATTTCGATCCAGGTGAACTCGTTGAAGATGGTCCGCGCGTATACCTCCGCAAGGCCAGCGTCGTCGGCGGCGACCGTGCCGACATGGTGGAGCGGCTCTTCGAACTTCCTCCGCGCGAAGACTTCCCACATGGTTCCGTCTTCGAAACGATGCTCAGTCATACCGAGATGCCCCACTCGCGCATCGCCATCACGCCCTCGGGCGTTAGCCGGTCTTTGGTCCAGATCGGGTCCCACACCACGGTGACGCTGACCGAATCCACATCCGGCTCCTGCAGAAGCCGCCGCTCGACTCCCTCGACGATCATATCCACTGCCGGGCAGCCCATCGCCGTCAGGGTGACATCGACCTCCACCGCTCGTACGTCCACCCGAATATCGACAATCAAGCCCATGTCCACAACGCTGATCGGGATTTCGGGGTCTTCGACATCCTTCAGCGCATCCCAGTAGCGGGCACGCCGGTCCGTGCCGATCATCAGCCTTGCGCGATCAGGCGCTCGAGTCCCTTTTTGCCACGCTGGATGGTTTCGACGTACTCGTCGTTCATGGGGCCCCGATATTTCCAGCGGCGGAGCACATCGTCCCACGAAATGGCGCCTTCCTCCAGCAGCCAGCGCTTGTTCTCGGCGTCGAACTGAGCGGGGAAGGGCACGTCGAGGACGTACTTCCCGGCGTCGGCGTCGTAATGGGCAGGCACTCGCAGGCCGACCTCGTCACAGAGCGGAACAGCCGTCGACATCCAGAGTTGGCGCAGTTCGTCATTCGACTTCCCTTTGAAGCCAAAGTCGAGTTGTTCGTTGTGGCGTTTCAGATCGTCCGGCAGCCCAAACCACTCGACTGTGAGGAGAAACATCCAGTCGACGGCCGCCTGGAGATCGGCCAGGCCCTCGGGTGTCTGCGCCAGCTTTCGCATCCAGTTTTCCCCATGTCGGAGATGGAAGGTTTCCTCCTTATCGACCTTGACCAGTGCCCGCTTCCAGGGACCGAAGGTTGTACTCTGGAAGACATCACCCAGCAACGTAAACCCGGCGCGGTCGTAGAACGCGTTGGCGACCACCAGCTCCACCCAGCTGTCCAGCGGCACGTCAAATGCGTACGGATATTTGAAGCGGGACGGCGCCCGCTCGTAAATCAACTTCTCCGTATCCACGCCCAGGTCTCGCATGAGTCGATAGGCGATGTGCGCGTGGCCCAACTCGTCCTGAATGATGGCGGTGGCCGAGCCGAAGGCGTTGAGGTGCGGAGCACCGCGGGCCGCGTGATAGTAGGCGGGCGCGCTGATCAGCTCGGTATCGGCGGACACCGTCAGTATACGGATCAGCCCCTCGCGATACGCGGGGCTCATCTGATCTACGTGCTCGATGAGCTTGCCTTGCCGAATTCGGTCCAGAACTTCGGCGTCTGTGACGTCTCTCGCGGCGATCGCCATCGTGCCCTCCGAGTCTGCCGGTGACGCGTGATTCTACTTCACAACGCGGCGCAGCGGCTTCTACCAGCCCCGGTCTATCCACTCCTGAAGGTGCGGTCGCTCCGTCCCAATGGTAGTGGGGTCACCGTGACCGGGATAGACCCGTGTCTCGTCGGGGAGCGTGAACAGCTTCGACCGAATACTCTCGACAATAGTGTCGAAGCTTCCGTCCGGGCGTTTGGTGTTTCCCGGACCCCCGGGAAAGAGGGTGTCGCCGGCGATCAGGATGTCCCCGGTGACGAAACTCATACCGCCGGGTGAGTGGCCCGGGGTATGCATCACGCGCAGTTCGGAGTTTCCGAACTGCAACGTCTGCCCTTCCTGCAATTCGAAGTCGGGTGGCGAGGGTAGACGATCGGCTTCGGTTGGATGCGCTCCCACCGGCACGCCCGTGGCCTGGCGCACCTCGTCCAGCGCGCCGACATGGTCACGGTCGGCATGGGTCATGAGAATGTATACGGGATTGGTGCCCTCCAGAGCCTCCATGATTCGGGCCGCATCGGTGGGGGCGTCGATAAGCACACTGGCTCCGGTGGCACGATCTACCAGAATGTAGACGTTGTTATTCCAATCGCCGACTGAGAACTGTTTGAGCTCGACCGCGTCAGACACTCTACCTACTCCTCTTCCGACCACGATTTTCGTGGTCCGCCATGCCGAGGTTCATAACCCGGCCGACATCCTCTATGGCCGCCTTCCCCGCTATCGACTCAGCAGTCGCGGGAGGAAGCAGGCCGATGAGGCGGCCAGGTTCCTTTCGACCCGAAGGCTCGCGACTATCTATACCAGCCCCCTCCTCCGGGCCAGGCAGACCGCCGCTGCACTGACACAGTATCATCCCGACGTGCGGGTACAGCTGACGCGAGACCTCCTCGAAGTCCGCACCTCATATCAGGGCGAGCCCAACTCTATCCTCAAACCCGGGTTCAGTTTCTACGAGCCCAAACGACAGGAGGCCGACGAAAGCATGGAGGACGTCTGGCGCCGAATGCACCGGTTTCTCTGGCGAGTTGCCCGAAGGCACCCAGGAGAGGCCGTGGCCGCCATATCCCACGGAGATCCGATCACGATCCTCCGCCTCGGCCTCCTCGGTCTCCCCCTGACCTCCCAAGCTCTCCACAGCGTCGTCTATGCGGAGCGGGCCTCGGTCACCGAAGTCGTCCTGTATGAGAACAACTCTCCCAGCCTGACCTACTTCAACCTCTCGGCAAGCGTGGGCTGATCCCGTCTAGCCGATCTGGATCCGCTTGAACGCCTCGGCATACTCCATGCCCTGTTCCGCGCCAAGCTGCCGTGCCCGCTCGGGCATCCAGGTCTCGACCTCACGCGTGCCGACCTGACTCACGTGAGCCTTGAGGGCGCGGATTTTGGAGTCCAGGTGGCCAGTGACATCCACGAAAAAGTCGGGCGAGTGGGTGCCGGTGACCCAGGTTTCAGCCACCGGGTGCGGCTCGAGCCCCTGTTCGAGAAGCTCTGGAAAGGTCATCCGGTCCCGCGCCAGCGGGTAAATGGCGGCGAGTGTTGCCTCCCCGACTGCCAGATGGTCGGGGTGCTGGACGCGGACATTGAGCTCGAGATTGCGCTCGGGCGACGGACATATCACCACATCCGGCCTGAACCGGCGAATGGCGGCCACAATGGCCCGCTTGACCGGAATCGTGGGTTCGAGCATGCCGTCCTCGAAGCCGAGAAAGGCGACGTCGGACACACCGATAACCGCTGCGGCGTTTCGCTGCTCGTTCTGCCGCAGAGCCACCAGTTCCTTCGGCGTGATGTCCGGGTCCGAGCTACCCTTGCTCCCATCCGTCACCACCACGTAAAAAACCTCTTTGCCCTCGGATACAAGCTTCGCCGCCGTCCCGGCGCTGCCGAACTCGGCATCGTCCGGATGCGCGAAAATCACGGCGACGCGCTGAATCTCATCCCACTCCATACATTCCTCAGCGGTCGGGCCGGGACACGCCGGACCCGATAGGATAGGTCGTAATGACATCCGATGGTAGCAATGAGCCGCTCCAGAGTCGTGCGGTCGGTGAGTCGCAGGTGGTCATGGCACGCCAGATGATGCCGAACGATGCCAATCCCTGGGGCGCCGTGCACGGAGGAACGATCATGAAAATGGTCGATGAGGCGGCCGGGTCTGCCGCCATCAGGCACTCCCGGTGCCGTGTTGCCACGGCCGCGGTGGACTACATGAGCTTCCTGCATCCTGTGCAGGTAGGCGACTTGGTGACGGTGATGGCCAGCGTGAATGACGTGGGCCGTACCTCGATGGAAGTTGGTGTCCGCGTCGAGGCCGAGAACATGCTCACCGGCACCCGGCACCACACGTCCTCCGCCTATGTGGTGATGGTCGCGCTTGACGAGCAGGGAAATACTGTTGCCGTTCCGCCTGTGATACCGGAGACGCCGGATCAGGAGCGCCGCATGGCGGCCGCCAAGGTTCGACGGACCCAGCGAAAGACGTTGCAGGCGATGTTGAAGCGGTCAGATGAGGATCATGCACCTCCTGCGCCCGTCGCGTCGGATCTGGTGCAGGCACGGCAGAAATGACGACACCGGGCCCTCTAGCCGAACCGGGTGACCAGCACTCGGAGCACGACAGCATCGTGGTGCTCGATTTCGGGTCGCAATACAGCAGACTGATCGCCCGCCGTGTTCGTGAGGCAGGCGTTTACTCGGAGATTCTTCCCCACGATGCCGGCTGGAAGCGCATTTGCTCGCTTCGTCCACGCGGCATCATCCTCTCCGGCGGGCCCTCCAGCGTCTATGGCGAGGGGGCGCCGAGTGCGGTTCCCGAAGTTTTTTCGTCGGAGATCCCGATCCTGGGGATCTGCTACGGGATGCAGCTGATGACGCGAGAATTGGGAGGCCTCGTGTCCCCCGCAGCTAAGCGGGAGTTCGGCCCTGCCCGTCTGCATCTGCTCGGCCCATCAGATCTGCTCGAGGGCGTGCCGGACGGCAGCCGGGTGTGGATGAGTCACGGTGATCGAGTCGAGCAGCTCCCACCTGGATTCAAGCCGCTCGC
Organism: Chloroflexota bacterium; assembly: GCA_025966365.1. Classification (GTDB taxonomy): domain Bacteria; phylum Chloroflexota; class UBA5177; order UBA5177; family UBA5177; genus JAICWV01. Next base: position 24,388 of record JAICWV010000036.1, read on the forward strand.
CGAGAGCAGCGGGTCACCATTCGCGGCGATCGGTAACGGCGCGGGTGCCGTTGGACTCCAGTTCCATCCCGAGGTGGCTCATACCGACGCGGGCACGCGGATTATCGAGAACTTCGTTCTGGGCATTTGCGGGTGCTCCCCAACCTGGACCCCGCGCGCCTTCATCGACGAGACGATTGAGCTGGTTCGCCACCAGGTCGGCGAGGGTCGGGTCCTCTGCGCGCTGAGCGGGGGCGTGGACAGTGCCGTGGCCGCGGCTCTGATCGCGCGCGCCGTGGAAAGCCGGCTCGTGTGCGTCTTTGTGGACAATGGGCTGCTCAGAAAGAACGAAGCCGTAGATCTGGTCGAGGTCTTCGAGCGCCATGTCCCCGCCCGCCTCGTCCGTGTCGACGCCTCCAGCGGGTTCCTCTCGCGCCTGCAGGGTGTCGAGGATCCGGAAGAAAAGCGCCGCATCATCGGTGACGAATTCGTGCGCGTCTTTGAGCGGGAGGCCGCGAAGCTCGGAAACATTCGCTTTCTGGCACAGGGAACCCTCTACCCTGATGTCATCGAAAGCACCGCGCACGACACGGCCGGAGCCGCCGTCAAGATCAAGACGCATCACAATGTCGGCGGACTTCCGCAGGACATGTCGTTCTCCCTGGTGGAACCGCTGCGCTACCTGTTCAAAGACGAGGTGCGACGTGTCGGCGCCGTGCTCGGTCTTCCAGACCGGTTGGTCTGGCGGCACCCGTTCCCGGGGCCCGGTCTGGCCGTGCGGATCATCGGGGAGGTAACGGAGGAGCGGCTGCGGGTTCTCCGGGAGGCGGACCACATCGTCACCGCCGAGATCCGGGCCGCCGACCTCTACCGGGACCTGTGGCAAGCCTTTGCGGTGCTCACGCCTCTGCAGACGGTCGGTGTCATGGGGGACTATCGGACGTACGGGAATGTTGTGGCGGTGAGGGCTGTGACTAGCGAGGACGCCATGACTGCCGACTGGGCGCGTTTGCCGTACGAGGTGCTGGCCCGGATTTCCAACCGGATCGTAAACGAAGTCGCAGGCGTGACCCGAGTGGTCTACGACATCAGCTCCAAACCTCCGTCCACGATCGAGTGGGAGTGATCGGTGATCGATCGGTACACCCGGCCCCGGATGGCTCACATCTGGTCTCAGGAGGCGATGTACGCCGCATGGCTGCGGGTGGAGATTGCCGTGGCCGAAGCGTGGTCTGAAGCTGGACGCGTACCGTCCGATGCGCTTCCCGCCATTCGCGGCGCACGAATCCATGCCGCTCGCGTGGAGCAGATCGAGCGCGAGACTCGCCACGACATCAACGCATTTCTCAAACACCTGGCGGAAACCGTGGGCCCGGACGCGCGCTGGATCCACCTTGGCCTCACCAGCTCCGATGTGAAAGACACCGGTCTGGCGCTTCAGTTGAAGGCATCGCTGGACGTGATTGAAGCCGACCTGGTTGAGCTCTGCGATGCCGTCCGCGATGTCGCCATCCGGCACCGGGAGACGGTCATGGCCGGACGCACGCATAACGTGCATGCCGAGCCCATCACCTTCGGTTTTAAAGCGCTCGGCTGGTACGAGGAGCTGGGCCGCGGGCTACGGCGTCTCCAGGCGGTTCGGGAAGAGGTGTGCGTCGCGAAAATTAGCGGAGCCGTGGGTACTCACGCCAACGTGGAGCCGGAGATCGAGGAGCGCGTGGCGGCTGTTCTGGGATTGGGCGTGGAGCCGGTAAGCACCCAGGTGGTCTCGCGTGACCGGCACGCCGCCTACGTGCTGGCGCTGGCCCTCCTGGCTTCCACTCTCGATAAGGTGGCTACCGAGCTGCGCAACCTGCAGCACACGGAGATCCTGGAAGTAGAAGAACCGTTTCGCTCCGGCCAGCAGGGCTCAAGCGCCATGCCGCACAAGCGCAACCCGATTCTCAGCGAGCGTGTCTCGGGGCTGGCCCGTGTCATGCGCGGCTATACCGTCCCGGCCCTCGAAAACGTGGTCCTCTGGCACGAGCGCGACATGAGCAACTCATCGGAGGAGCGCATCGTGCTCCCCGGTGCCAGCGCCCTTGCCGACTTCATGCTCACCGAGATGACCGCGATCGTGAGCGATATGCGCGTGAACGCGCAGCGGATGCGCGAGAACCTGGAGCGGACCTCCGGACTGATCTTTTCCGAGAAGGTGCTGACGGCGCTTATCGATGCCGGCCTCAGCCG
>JAICWV010000018.1 GCA_025966365.1 Chloroflexota bacterium
CCGGTCACGGTCAGGACCACGGCGTCGGTGGGAATACCGAATCGGGCCCGCCCACTCTTGCGGCTGGCAGTGAGGAATTCTTCCCGGACGGGATAGCCGGTAACCACGACCTTCCTGGCGGGAAAGTAGCGCAGCGAGTCCTCGGTGGTGACGGCGATCCAGCGGGTCAAGGGGACCAGTCGGGAGACGGCCTTACCGGGCACGACGTCGGGAAGAAAGAAGACGACGGGCACGCGCAGCAGCCAGGACGCCAGCGCGGCGGGCACGGAGACATAGCCCCCGGTGCCGAAGGTGACGCGCGGGCGGGACCGCATGAGCAGGAGCACGGCGCGGACGGATGCAATCGCCAGGAGGACCGCTCCACGAATCGATACAGGAGGAGCCATGGGCATGAAGTAGCTCCTCATACCCGTCCCGGCGACCAGCGACCGCTCCATTCCCCGCGAGCTACCCAGGTAAATGAGATCAACCTGAAGTGCGGGCGCGGCTTCCGGAGATGCCGCGGGGGGCGGGCGCCGGCCGGCGTTTGCCCGTCTCAGCGATCGAACCACTGACAGCGCCGGATAGATGTGTCCTCCGGTGCCCCCGCCGGTAATCAGTGCGAGTGCGCGCAAATCCTTCTCCCGTCGCGTGCCGCGAGATATTGAGCAAGATGCCCGTGGCGACCATGGTGATAAGCAGGGATGTTCCGCCGTAGCTGATCATCGGCAACGGTACCCCGGTAAACGGAACCGACGATGTTATCACGGCAATGTTGAGCAGGGCCTGGAGGGTAATCCAGCTGGTGATGCCGGCGGCCAGCAGACGCCCGAACATGTCAGGCGCTGCCAGCGAGATCTGGATTCCGCGGTACGCGATCAGCATGAAGAGAGCGAGGATGGCCACCGTGCCCACCAGCCCCCACTCTTCTCCAATCACGGCCACGATACTGTCGGTGTAAGGAGCGGGCAGGACATGCTTCTCCACGCTATTGCCCAGACCGACTCCAAACACCCCCCCTGCGCCAAGTGCCAGAAGCGCCTGAACAGTGTGATAGCCCGTGCCGTACTGATCTTTCCAGGGGTCCATGAACGCTGTCAGCCGGTCCAGGCGATAGCTGGAGCTGTGCGCCAGCGTCCAGGCCACGACCGCCGCGCCGGTCAGGAGCGCGCCGATGTGCGTGAGACGTCCTCCGGCCAGGTAATAGACGGCGAACATAGAGGCCGTGAGGACGATGGTGGTACCCAGGTCGGGCTGCTTGACCACCAGCAGGGCGATCATGCCCACGATGAGGCTGAAGGGGAAAAACGTGGCTTTGAAGTCACCCACACGGTCGCCCTTCGAGGTCAGCCAGGCCGACATGTAGATAATCCCCGCCAGCTTCATGATCTCGCTGGGCTCGATCGAAATGCCGAAGCCGAGCGAGAACCATCTCTGCGCCCCGTGCGAGCTGTGGCCGACATGGGGCATGAGCACCAGCAGGAGGAGTGCGAGCGATGCGCCGAAGAAGGGGAGCGCGATGCGTTGCCAGTTCAAGTAATCGATCTGCATGGTGATGAGGAAGGCAGCGAACGCGATCACGACCCAGACGATCTCGCGCTGGATCACGTAGTACGGAGAGCCGTCGTTGACATAAGAGGAAGCGACACTGGCGCTGTAGACCATGATGACGCCGATACAGAGGAGGGCCAGGACGGCCAGGGTAAGCCAGGGATCGATGCCCCGGGCGGCTTTTCGGACACTATGCTGCATGTAACCGCTCCACGGCGCGGGCAAAAGCGTCCCCGCGCTCCTCGTAATCAGAAAACATGTCGTAGCTGGTGCACGCGGGGGAGAGAAGCACGACCTCTCCGACCCGGGCAGACCGAGCCGCGCGCCCCACTGCCTCGTCCAGCGTCCGGCAGCGGACAACTGCCTCGAGCAGGTCATTCTCACCGGCTGCCCGGTTCACGGCCCGCTCGATATCGTCCGCCGCTTCGCCGATCAGGAACAGCATGCGAACCCGGCGTGCGGCGAGATGCGCGAAGTCGTCCCAGGGGAGACGCTTGTCGCGACCCCCGGCAATGAGCAGAACCGGCGCGTCGATTGCCTCCACTGCCACGCATGCACGTGCAGGAGATGTGGCGATAGAGTCGTCGATGTAGAGAACACCGTCGCGTCTGGCCACCGTCTGGAGACGGTGCGGCGCCGGGTGGAAGGACTCGATCGCAACGCGCATCTGCTCGGGCACCGCCCCGACGATGGTGCTCGCGGCCAGGGCGGCGAGCACGTTCTCGAGGTTGTGCCGGCCGAGAAGGGGCACGTCCGACTCCTGCATCACCGGAGCAAATCCGTCAGCGGTAACCAGCCCCACGACCCCGTCACGTGCATCCGCTCCGATCGTGCTGCCCCTGCCGAACCAGCGGACAGTGGCGGCGGTTGATCCGGCAAAGGCCCGCACCTGGGAATCTGCTGCGTTGAGTACCGCCCAGTCGTTCTCGGTCTGATACTCGACGATGGTCCGCTTGGCGGCGATATAGCTCTCCATGGTTCCGTGCCGGTCCAGGTGGTTGGGAGAGATATTGGTGACGACGGCAACATGGGGACTGCGGTGCAGCAGCCCGAGCTGAAAGCTGCTCAACTCGAGCACGACCAGCGTGCCGGGACCGATGGAGGGAAGCAGGTCCAGCATGGACCGGCCGATATTGCCGCCCACAACCACGTCGCGGCCGGCGGTCTGAAGAATTGCCCCGATCAAGCTGGTGGTCGTGGTTTTCCCGCTACTGCCGGTGATGCCGATGATGGGACCCGGACAGAGGTCAAAGAACAGGGTGGTCATGCTGCGAATCGGCACTCCGCGGTCCGCCGCGGCCCGATAGACAGGGTTGCTTTCGGGTACTCCGGGGCTGACGTACAGCACCTCGGCATCCTCCACGAGGTCCGGGCGGTGGTCGCCCAGGGCCAGGTGGACAGGGAGCCCGGAAAGTGCATCCAGCCGGCCGCGGAGCCGCGAGTCGGAGGCGACGTCGGTGACGGTGACGTCGTTTCCACGAGCACAAAAATACCGCGCGAGAGACTCGCCCTCGCGGGCCAGGCCGAGAATGAGGATGCGCGATTCGTGATCCATCTAGCTAAAGGCGAGCGCCAGGCCGGCCACTCCCGCCACCATGCTGACGATCCAGAAGCGCTGGGTGATCTGGTTTTCGTGCCAGCCAATCAGCTCGAGATGATGGTGCAGCGGCGCCATCCGCAGCAAGCGCTTGCCGCCGGTGTACTTGAAATAAGCGACCTGGACGACGTCGGAGATCACCATGATGACGAAGACGAAGCCGATCACCGGCAGTACCAGAAGCTGATTGAGCAGAAGTGCGACGGTGGCCAGGGCGGCCCCCAGCGCCAGAGACCCGGTATCGCCCATGAAGATGCGGGCCGGGTAGATGTTGAACCAAAGGAAGGCCAGAAGGGCTCCCACCATGGTGAAGCAGAAGTCGGCGGTGTACCCGTAGTTCTTGGTGAGCAGGGCGATGGCGCCGAAGGAGCCAAAAGCGACCGCCCCCGTGCCAGCCGCGAGCCCATCGAGCCCGTCGGTGAGATTGACGGCGTGGGCAGTGGCCACGATGGCGAGGACGGCCAGCGGCCAGTAGGCCAGGCCGAAGTCGACAAAGCCGTACGAAGGAATCCAGACGTTATTGGGGTGAGCCAGAAGCTTGGGAATATGGAGGACGGCGACGATGACGATAGCGATTGCCAGCGTCCAGGCCAGCTTGAATCGAGCGCGAAGGCCGGCACTGCCGACCCGAAGCGTTTTGAGCAGATCGTCCACGCCGCCCAGAACGCTGGAGCTGACCAGGGCGCCCAGCGTCAGCAGCTGAGAGTAGTGGCCGAAGAGGTTGAAGGCAATGGTCAACACGGTAGTGACGCTGGTAAAGAGCACGCCGCCCATGACCGGCGTCCCCACCTTGATCTGGTGCGACTGGGGCCCTTCCAGACGAACGGTGGTACCGGCCTTCATGCGACGCAGAAACTGAATAACGTACGGGGCCGCGAACATGGTGAGCGTAAAGCTGGCCACGCCAAAAATGGCGGCGGGCAGTAAAAGTGGCAAGAGTTGCTTGGCCAGCCCGTTCACGAAGTCTCTCCCGTCGTCAGTTTCTCCACCACTTCCTCCATCCGCATCCCACGCGATCCCTTGACCAGAATCGCTACCGGAGCGTTCCGGCTTTCCCTCTCCATAATCTCTCTGACAGTTTGCGCCGCTTCCGCGTTTCCGGGTACCTGGCGCACATGCTCGGCGGGCATGCCGCTTCGCGTCGCCTCCTCGGCGATCCAGCCGCTGCGCGCTCCCCGAGCCACCAGCCAGTCGGCGGCGCCCGCAGCGAACCTGCCGACTTCACGGTGCGCGGCCTCCTCCAGAGGTCCCAGCTCGAGCATGTCCCCCAGAACGGCGATCTTGGTACCGGGCGCCTCGCGAAGGAGATCGAGGGCAGCGCGCACCGACATGGGCGCGGCATTATAGCTATCGTCGATGATCAGGGTCCCGTCGGTTCGGATAAATCGCTGCCGCTCATCCAGCCTGGCAGCGGCCACCGCCTCCTGCAGATCCGCCCACGACATTTCCAGCCGTCGGCCTACGGCCAGGGCACTCAGGAGCGCGTGAATGGTGTGCGATCCGGGAATCGAGGAGCGAAACGGAATGCGGCGCCCCTCGGCGACAACCGTGAAGGAGAGGCCGTTCAGTCCATCGGCCTGAATATCCACCGCCCGCACATCGCAGTCGTCGCTCTCCCCAACCAGGACCACGGGGGCAATACCACTGGTCTCCGCCATGGCACGAGTCCAGGTGTCGTCCCCGTTGAGTACCGCAAGCGCATCCGCAGCCAGTGACGCAATCAGCTCGCTCTTGGCTCTCGCGATGCGTTCGATACTTCCCATCCTCTCGAGGTGAATGGGAGCCACATTGGTGACGATTCCCACCTCTGGCCGTGCGATGGAAGCGAGCAAGGCGATGTCGCCCGGTGCGTACATGCCCATTTCAAGTACCGCTGCCCAGTGGTCCTCCCTCAGATCCATCAAGGTGAGAGGGAGGCCGATCTCGGTATTCAGATTGGCTGTGCTCTTGAGGACTGGACCGCGCGAAGAGAGAATCTCGGCCACGATCTCCTTGGTCGTCGTCTTACCGATGCTGCCGGTAATCCCGATGACCTCCGCCGCATGGACCTGCCTCCAGAACGATGCCAGCTGCTGGAGCGCGGCAAGCGGGTCATCCACGAGAAGTAGATAGCGGCTTCGCTCCGGGGCAGGCAGAGCCATCTCGGGCACCCGGGAAACCAGAGCGGCTACCGCACCCGCGTCGAATGCCTTGCCGACGTAGTGATGACCGTCCACCCGCTCCCCGGAAAGAGCCACGAAGAGGACCGCCGGAGACACCTGACGAGAGTCAAGGCTCACGCCCGCGAACGGTGTTTCGAGGTCGGCCACGTCCAGCGGCGATGACGAATGCTGTCCGGTATCGCTCGCGAGGTCTGCCAGGCGGATGACGCGGGCGCCGGTCGCGGTAACAACCGCCGCCAGATTCAGTCTCATTTGTTAAGGGCGCCGGGGTTCGGCGGGATGTGATAGTACATGAACAGTTCCTGGAACAGATTGTGGAGCACCGGGGCGGCTGCCTCCGAACCCCAGATGGTGTCGCGCGGCCGGTCAATCTTGACCAGGATGAGCAAACGCGGGTGGAACGCCGGAGCGTAGCCGATGGTGCTGGCGATGGTCGTGTTCGGGAGATACCCGCCGCCGGGCCCGGGGATATTCGCCGTGCCGGTTTTGGCGGCGATGTTGTATCCCTTGACCAGCGCGAGTTGCGCCTCTCCGTCGATGGCTGAGTGAAGCAGCATGTCGGTCAGGGTGTGCGATGTCCGCGCGGAGATCACTCTCCCTTCTGCCACCGGCGGCCGGTTGATGATGCGCCCGTCGTAGACGATGCGGCGGACGATTTGCGGCCGCATCATCACGCCGCCGTTGGCGACAGCCTGAACCGCCGACGTGAGCTGCAGCGGCGTCATGGCGAGGCCCTGCCCGAAAGAATTGGTGTAAAGATTGACGATCGACCAGTTTTTGTTCCCGGGAAGCGGCACGTCGCCGGCCGACTCACCGGGTAGGTCAATCCCGGTTCGCTGGCCGAAGCGGAAACGATGCAGGTAGGTGTAGAAGCGGTCAGTTCCGAGCCGCCCTGCCACGAACGAGGCACCGACGTTGGCGGAGTGCTGAAGCACCTGCGTCATGTTTTCCTGGCCGAATCCGCTCAGATTCCAGTTGTGAATGGTGGTGCCGTCGATGGTGAAGGTGCCGTTATCGTAGAAGCTGGTCTCCGGGGTGATCACGCCGGAATCGAGGCCCGCTGCCATGGTCAGGATTTTCATGGTGGACCCGGGCTCGTAGGTGTCCTGGGTGATGGGATTCACGTAGACCGCGTGAGGATCCGTGGCCGTGCCCACGTGATTGGGATTGAAGGTGGGGGTACTGGCCATGCCCAGGATGTAGCCCGTGCGAGGATCCATGACGATGATGGATCCGCCAATGGCCCCGTGTTTCTTTACAGCCTTGGACAGCTCGTCCTCCACCAGACCCTGGACCGTGTTGTCCAGCGAGAGATGCAAATCGGCGCCGTTATGCGACGGAATGGGCGATTGGGTGCCGATGCGGACGTCGTTTCCCGCGGTGTCTCGCAGCACCGAGCGCAGGCCGGCGGTCCCGGAGAGCAGGTGATCGTAGTACTGCTCCAGGCCGGCCTGACCCTGATTTTCATCGTTTGTGAAGCCGAGTAATTGGGCCGCCTCAGTTCCTCGCGGATAGACGCGCGAGGCACGGGGGTCGAGCATGATGCCGGGCAGGGCCAGGTTTCGGATGCGCTGTCCCTGGTTCACGGAGACGGGCGGCGAGAGCTCGATCGGAATCCTGTCTTTGTTGGTGGTCAGCAGCCGGTCGAGATTGTCAGCCGGCTCATGGACGACCGGGGCCAGCAGGGTAGAGGTTCGGCGCGGGTCCTTCACCTGCCACGGCGCAGCCAGGACCCGGTACTGGTTGACGTCGGTCGCCAGCGTGTTGCCACGGTCGTCGAAAATCTGACCTCTCAGCCCTTCCTGGACGCTGAGCGAGATCTGCTCGCTGGCCTGCAGCGCCGACAACTTTCCATGTTCCATCACCTGCCAGAAGGCGAGCCGGGCGGCGAGACCCGCGGCGGCGAGCATCAGAACGGAGAGGAGCAGGAAAGGACGCAGCGAGCTGGGCCGGGTGTCGGCCTTGGCTCCGGCCCCCGCGGTCAGGCGAACGGCGCGTTTGGCCCGTGTTGGGGCAGCCGCGCGAGAGGTAGCCATTACAGCGACGACTGCACGCTGTTCAAGAAACGACCCATCCAGGCAAGCGGGGCCGATTGCGTCTCCGCTGCCATGGCATCGGCGTTCACAGGATGCACGGGGGCGAGCGGCGGCACCGCCACCTGCACCCAGATGTAGGCGCTGTTATCGGGGGCCGACATTCCCAGGCGAGTGCTGGCGGTCTGATCGATCCTGGTGGCGGACTGCAGAGAGGTGGCGCTGGTGCGCAGGGTTGTGTTGTTCGCGACCAGCTGCATGTGGTTGGAGCGCAGGACGGAGAGGTTGATCTGCTGGACCGAGATCTGGCTCTCCTGGGCCATATACAGGAGAAAGGCCACGGCGATGAAGGTCATGGCCAGCATGAGCTGGACCAGAACGGACTGGCCGAGCGCTTCCATCAGCCGCTCGCGCCCCGCCATTGCGGGCGCCGCCCGCAGCGACGGCAGCCGCCACACGCGCTCCTGCCCGATCGTTACGCGCTGCGGAACCGGTACTGCCCTGTCTGCAATCATGTCTTCCACTCCTCGCTAGTTGGATTCATTGGTATCTGGGTGATGGTCATAGCCGCTCCGCGACCCGGAGCTTTGCGCTCCGTGCTCGCGGGTTTCGTTCCACCTCGTCCGGCGTGGCCACGATTGGGCGAGGGGAAATGATGCGGAGCCGCGGCGTGCGCCCGCAGACGCAGACCGGGACCTCCGGAGGGCAGACGCAGCCGCGAGCTTCATCGCGCATGAATCGCTTGACGATGCGATCCTCCAGCGAGTGGAAGCTGATCACGACCAGACGCCCACCGCTCTGCAGCACTTCGACTGCCTGGGGCAGTGCGCGCTGTAGGCGGTCGAGCTCACCATTGACGGCGATGCGAAGTGCCTGGAAAACACGGGTGGCGGGGTGGATCCCCTCGCGACTTCGGGGCCTGGCCCGGGCAATCAGGGCAGAGAGCTGCCCGGTGGTGGCGATCGGGCCGGCGCGCCGTTGCTCGACAATGGCTCGAGCGATGCGCCGCGCGAACCGCTCTTCTCCGTAGTCCGAGAACACACGCTCCAGCTGTTTCTGCGACCACTGATTGACGACTTCGGCCGCAGAGGTATCGGCCGACGGTCCCATGCGCATATCGAGGGGCGCGTCGGTGCCGAAGCTGAAGCCCCGCTCGGCAGTGTCGAGCTGTGGTGAGCTGACGCCGAGGTCAAACAGAATGCCGTCGCTCTTTCCGAAGCCGGTGCGCTCGGCGATGGCGCCCAGGTCGTCGAAGTAGGACTCGACTGTGATCAGCCGATCGCCGAACCCGGCCAGGCGCTGACGGGCGGCTTTGAGGGCCGCGGGATCTGCGTCGACGCCCAGAAGGACCCCGTTCGGACTTGACAACTCCAGCACTCGCTCCGCATGACCGCCCCCGCCCAGGGTCGCGTCGACGTATAGTCCACCCGACCTGGGTTGAAGCGCTGCTATGGTTTCTGAGAGAAGGACAGGAGTGTGAGCGAACGCTGAGGTCACGCCCCCGACGCGCTGAGCGCGTTCTTCGGCACCTGCTCGGTTTCAAGCCCCTGGAACCCTTGACTGATCTGATTCCAGGTGGTCCGATTCCAGACCTCCACACGGCTACCGACTCCAACCACGGTGACATCACCGGAGATGCCCGCGTACTCCCGCAGGTATGCCGGGACGATGACCCTTCCGTGGCTGTCGAAGTCACACGGAACCGCGCCGCTGAATAGCGCCCGAGCGCGAAGACGTGCTTCGGGGCGAAGGTCCTGGAGATCGTTAGCGGCTTGAGCGAGCGCTTCCCACTTCGCAGCCGGATAGATGCACAGACAATTGTCGAAGCTGCGAGTCATTACCGCACCATGTCCCAGGCCGTTCCGAAGTTCACCGGGAATCGCCAGTCTGCCCTTGTCGTCCACGGTTCTGTCATACTGCCCGAGAAACACTGCGTTACCTTTCGCCACTAGCTCCCACAGCTGTCCGCGATCGAGGCTCCGTGGGCCTTGCTTGAGGGGTGATCCTCCATTTATCCCCACTTGCTCCCACTTTCTCCCACAGAGCACATTAAACACCCATGGCCGGCGGAAATCAAGAGGGACGAAAGGAGAACGAGCCGGACGTTTTCGTTGCAGGAAGCCAAAAGTGGAAGCGGTTGTGGACAAATCCCAAAAATTGTGGACGACGAACGTCCCCTACACTGGGCGGCTATGCGGCCGGTGATCTTCCTCGACAGCGGCGGGGTCATCAACGACAACCAGGCGCGAGCTCCCCAATGGCGGCGTCACGTGGCCGAGTACTTCGCACCGCGCCTCGGCGGTGACGGGCCTGCCTGGGAGGAAGCGAACCGGATCACGCTGGAGCGCATCATCCAGCCCGCCGCCTGGGAGGCCCGCATGCAGGAGTCCAGCGATTGGCTTTCCTTCGACCGCCAGTACAACCTCGACTGGCTGCGGTCGATGTGCGGGCTGGTGGGAGTGCCGTGTCCCGGTGAGGATGAAGCGCTGAGGCTGGCCGGCGACGCCGGCCGCACGATCATCAGGCTTGTGCGGGCGCCGATGCCTGGAGCAGCCGGTGCGATTCTGGCTCTACACCGCCTCGGCTTCGAACTGCATACCGCCTCGGGCGAGTACTCGGAGGACCTCGATTCGATTCTCACTGACCTGGGGGTCCGGCAGTGCTTCGGCCGGCTCTATGGCCCCGACCTTATCAACACCCTCAAAGCAGGTCCGGAGTACTACCGGCTCGTCTTCAAGGGTGCCGGTGTACGGCCGGCGGAGACGCTGGTGGTGGACGATAGTGCCCGCGCATTGCGATGGGCGGAGCAGGTGGGCGCGCCAACGGTGCTGGTACAGAGAGAGCCGCCGCCCGGATGGGCGACGGCTCACATTGGGTCACTGGCGGAACTCCCTCGACTGCTCGAGGGACGGACCTAGTCCGCTACGGCCTCGTGGTGTAGTAGGTGTAGCAGTTGCCGTTGTTGTTGTCGATCTCCGGCTGGCCGTTTCTCGGTATGGTGACCGCCTCGTAGTAGTACTGTGTGCCGGGGGTAATACCGACATCTCCGACCGTGCCGGGAAGGTCATTGCCAGATACAAAGACGGTATGGGTTGTGGAGGTTGGGGAGATGTCGCGCGTGGCTACCTCAACCAGGGCATTGCAGCTGGGACCGAAGTAGATCATGCCCTGCCCCGGTACCTTGCTGTAGAAGGTCACCGCAAACCCGCTTGCGACGGACAGCGGCGTGTTGTTCGCCATCGGCTGCGTGAGATCGGTCATGGGCTGCACCGAGCCGTCGCAGGTATGCAGCAGGCAGCCCAGATCCCAATTGTCCTGGATGGTCTTCATCAGGGAGTAGTGGTTGTACGCGTTGAGCGAGACCAGGTGCGTCGGTGTATTGGTGATGACGATGGTGGGAACCCGTCCGCCGCCGTCGTTGGGCGGGCTGCCGCAGCACCCCTCAGTTCCCGCGTAGCCGCGCGTCGGTCCGCTGGAAGGCAACCCGCTGGACTCGTTCTCGTCCCAGGTGACGACGATGACTGAGTCGGAGGTCCAGGCGGGTGATGACATGATGGTCGTCACCAGCGTTTTCAGATAGCTGTCGGCCGCCTGGACGGTCGCATGAGGGATGACGAAGTTCGGCGGATAGCCGCACCAGGGCATGCCATAGGCGGCGGCGCTGGGCGGTGAAACGCCGTGCATGTCGTGGCACTCGTCGGGGGCCAGGAACGCATAGTTCGGCGCCGTGCCCGTCGCCAGGTCGGTGGCGAGGTCGTCCATGGGCTTGATGTTCTTCAATCGGTTCGCGTTACTGTTGATGTCGTTGAACAGCATGAAAGGATTGTGCTTCTTGACGTACAACCCCGTTCCGGTCGCCGGGTACTGATCCACTGTCGAGCCGACTGCCGGCAATCCCTGTTGGTAGGTGGCCCAGGTCAGCCCCTTCGACTCCAGCTGATCGACGAGGTTGGTGGCATCTGACCGGAAGCTGGGATCATCGGCGTGCAGACCGAAGAAGTCGCCGGCGATGCTCGCGATGTAGTTGGGCTCGCTGGGGTGCGTGACCCCGTAATAGTTGGCGGCAAAGCCGTACGTGCTGATCAGTGAGTTGATATAGGGAGCGTCGGCCATATTTCCGACGATCGCGTCGTAGCTGGTGTTCTCCTCCATGATCACATAGATGTGACTGAAGCCTGGGGCCGCGGACGCCTGGGTGAACTGGGGCAGGAACAATGCCAGCGCGATCGCCAGGGACGAGACAACGCGAATAAGCATGGGAATTCCTCCTCTTTATTGCTGGCGGTGAAGGGCACACCGTCCATCACATCGTCGCACGGCGCCCCTTCATGCGCAACCCTGCCTCGGGTAGCATGAGAGAACGTCGCAGGAGGGTCAGATGCAGGATCTCATCTCTGAAGAGGCGCTCCGGCGCCGGATCGAGGAGGTCGCGGACGAGATCAACGCGGACTTCGCCGGGGCAGACTTGCTCAATCTGGTCGTGGTCTTGCGCGGCGGCTGCTTTTTCGGTACCGATCTCGCCAAGCGGTTGACCATGCCCTGTCGCCTCGATTACATCCGGGTCACCAGCTATTCCGGTGACAAGTCATCCGGGGTGGTTAGTCTGATGAGCGATATCCGGACCGATATCCGGAACCAACCGGTGCTGGTGGTGGATGACATTATTGATACCGGCTTCACCATGGCCTGGATCCTTCGCTATCTCGACCTGAAGAGCCCTGCCTCGGTACATGTCGCATCGTTGCTCGACAAGCCCGCGCGCCGGGAATTTGAAGTTCCCATCCACTACGTGGGCTTCATCGTGCCCAATGTATTCGTTGCCGGGTACGGCCTGGACGGGTTGGACGATCGCATGGCCAATATTCCGCGGATTGTGGCGGTCGAGCCCACCAACGAGGAGGCGCGCATCCCGCCGACACGCGAGCGGCTTCCCTCGCTGCACTAGGCCGTGGCGGTTTTGGCGGCGGCGACCTTGCGGTTCTGCCAGCGCCAGTGGCCGTAGCAGCCGACGCACATGTCCCGCGCCTTGTGCAGTTTAATCTCCCCGCAGGACACGCACCGACGCAAGCGCGGCTTGCGTGGGACCTCCTCCCGCAACGCACGCATCTTGGCCCGACACCGCTCCTGGGATGCCTTGTAGCGATCGGGATAGCGCTCACGCCAGGTTCGTGCCGACCGGGTATTCTGCTCGAGCTTGCGCTCCCGGTGGGCCAGGTAGTACTGCCGGTTGTATTCTCGTTGCCGTGCCTTCTTCTCTTCCTCCGTCAACGCCACCGCCCGTATCCTTTCGGAGTGTGGAATCTCTCATCCACAATGGTTTGCGTTCAGCTTACTGACAAATTGCCGATTGTCAATACGCTTTTCCTTTCACGTGCAAGGGTGCGCGTATTTCGGTGACGGTGATCCAGGGTGAAGAGAGCAGAAGCTATAGCGGGTGTAGTCCTTGCCTCGGGCATGTCCCGCCGATTCGGTGCGGGGAATAAGCTCCTGGCAGATGTCGGCGGCATGCCGGTCGTCCGGCGCTCGACTCGGGCCTATATCGACGCGGGATTGGAGCCCGTGGTGGTGTCCATCGGCTACCAGCACCGCGCCGTCCGGGCGGCGCTCACCGGGCTTGACGTAACTCTGGTCGAGAACCCTGAATACGAGCAGGGGCAGAGCAGGGCGCTCGTGCATGCGGTTGTGCGACTGCCGGAGCGCGCGGAAGCCGCGGTCATTGGCGTTGGAGACCAGCCGTGGCTTCAGCCGGCCACGATCAGGCAGCTCATCGAAGAATGGCAACGGACGCATGCACCAATCGTGGCACCGCTGTACCTCGGGCGGCGGGGAAACCCGGTGCTCTTCGCGCGAGTGCTGTTCCCCGAGCTCGCGGACGTCACCGGCGACGTCGGCGGACGGCCCGTCATCCAGAAACATCGTGACGAGGTGGCCTGGGTGCCGGTCCCGGATGCCCTGCAGGCCGCCGACATTGACACGCCCGCCGATCTGCCGTCTGGTGATCGGGACTCGCAAGAACCGTGACGTATCGATATGGGTCGAACTCCTGAAGCTCGGTCTGCGGCGATGCTGATCCTGCGGAGTCACACCTCCTCGTCGAACAACCTCAGCCCGAGGTGGGCGTGCCCGCGACTGCTTCTGTTCGTGCTTCCTGGCGCAGCTCACGCTGGAGGAAAAAGTTGAGGACGGTCCGGAGCACGATGATGGCAGCCAGGATGCCGATGTCCGTCCTGGTCGGGTTCCGGGCGGTAGAGACGATATCGGCTCCGAGCTGAAACTCAAGAGCCAGGGCCAGGGATCTGCCAAGGGACAGGCGAACTTTCTCGCGCGGGACGTCCGGGCCCAGGGTGAACAGGTCGCGCAGATAGAGGATGAGGCCCCGGAGCGTTCCCACGCCCACCACCAGCCCCCCGGTGAAGTTGGCCAGAAAGATGACGCCGCCCAGGAATTGATCCAGGAGCGAGCCGCTGTCGATCCCGCTCACGCCGAGGGCGAGGAGCGGGAGGTGACACAGCACGGCGAAAGCGGGCGCCGGCTACGCCGGTACTGACTCGAAGAGTACCGCTATACCCTGGCCGCCGCCGATACACGCCGATGCCACGCCGTAGCGCCCGCCGCGGCGCCGGAGCTCGAGCAGGAGGTGGAGGCCGATGCGGGTACCGCTGGCTCCGAGCGGATGTCCGATCGCGATGGCCCCGCCGTTCACGTTGGTCCTGGAGCGATCCAGTCCCAGCTCCCGCTCCACGGCGACGTACTGTGGTGCAAAGGCCTCGTTCACCTCGATGAGGTCGAGGTCGTCGAGTGTCAGTCCGGCCCGCTCGAGTGCCAGTGGAATGGCTCTGGCAGGACCGATACCCATGATTTTGGGGTCAACACCCACCGTGGCCCAGGAAACGATCTTGCCGAGGGGGAGCATTCCGTTCAGCCGATCCTCGGTGGCCAGGACGACCGCCGCCGCGCCATCCACGATGCCGCTGGCGTTTCCAGCCGTGACCACGCCGTTGTCGCGAAAGGCGGGTGGAAGCCTGGCGAGCGCGTCTCTCGTGGTGTCGGGGCGTGGATGCTCGTCGCGCTCGATCACGACCTCTCCGCGCCTGGTCTTGACCGGCACGGGCACGATCTCGCTGCTGAAGTAGCACTGCTCCTGCGCTCGCTTTGTTTCTTGCTGGCTGCGCAGCGCGTACTCGTCCACGTCCTCCCGGCTGATGCCGTATTGCTCGGCAAGGTTTTCGGCGGTATTGGCCATGTCGCAGCCGGCGTAGGTGTCGGTCAGCGCTTCCCAGAGATAGTCGGTGAGCTGAGCGTTGCCCAACCGGAGGCCCCAGCGCGCGCCGTAGCTCTGAAAAGGCGCCTGGCTCATGTTCTCGGTGCCGCCGGCCAGGACCACACCGGCCTCGCCTAGCATCATGGCCTGGGCGCCGCTGATCATGGCCTGCAGGCCGGAGCCGCAAAGCCGGTTGACGGTCAGGGCGGGCGCCTCCACCGGCACCCCCGCTCGCAGTCCGACGTGCCGCGCCATGTACACGGCATCGGGACTGGTCTGAATGACATTGCCGACCACGACCTGTTCGACCGCGCCGGGGTCCACTCCCGATCGCTCCATGGCCCCGCGTGCCGCCACGGCGCCGAGCTCGATGGCCGACACGTCCTTGAAGGCGCCGCCGAAGGCGCCGAAGGGCGTTCGAGCTCCGTGGACGACGAAGATGTCCTTGCTCACTGTTTCATCCTCTCTATGATCGCACTCGCCCCGAGACTTCCTCCGCGACCAGATCGCCAACCTGGGCTGTGTCCAGTCCGCTTCCGGCATCCAGCGACGGAATACGTCCCGACACCAGGAGGTCGCGCACCGAGGATTCCACCTCGCCCGCGGCTTCGCGCTCGCCCAGAAAGTCAAGCATCATGGCCACGGCCAGAATGGCGCCGACGGGGTTGGCGACTGACTTCCCCGCTATATCAGGCGCCGAGCCATGAATCGGCTCGAACATCGATACCCGACCGGGATGAATGTTGGCGGAGGCGGCGCTTCCCATCCCGCCCTGAATGACGGCGCCCAGGTCGGTGAGGATGTCGCCGAAGAGATTGGTGGTCACGATGACATCGAACCGGGCCGGGTCGGAAACCATGAACATAGCGGCCGCGTCGACATAGATCTCGTCGGTGCTGACGTCGGGGTAGTCGCGCGCCACCTCGCCAAATACGCGGCGCCAGATTTCCTGCGCCCGAATGGCGTTGGACTTATCGACCAGCGTGACCTTGCGCCGCTGGCCCCGCTTCCGTGCCAGATCGAAGGCGTACCGGATGCACCGCTCGACGCCGGCGCGAGTGTAGATCATCTCCGCGATTGCGATCTCTTCCGCCGTCCCCGCGCGCATGCTGCCGCCGATGCCGACGTACGCGTCTTCGGTGTTCTCGCGCACGACCGCCATGTCCACGTCGGCCGGGGTGACTCGCTTTAAAGGAGTTAGACGTTCGGCGTAGAGCACGATTGGACGGAGGTTGATGTAGAGATCGAGGCCCAGCCGCAGCGTCATGATGACGGACCGCTCGATGAGACCGCGCTCCAGGCGCGGATCGCCAAGGGCGCCCAGGTAAATGGCGTCAAAGGCGCGCAGGTCATCGAGCGGCACCTCCGACATCAGCCGTCCCGTGTCCAGGAAAAACTGGCTGCTCCACGGCAGACGCTCTATATCCACGCAAAACTCGAAACGGCTCGCCGCGGATTCGAGCACTTTGAGCCCCTCGGCGACGACCTCCGGGCCGATGCCGTCTCCCGGGATGACGGCGATGTGGTACGGCATTGTTAGGAAGCCGACTGCCGCGCCAGCTCTTCCTCGGCGTAACCGCGAAGGCCGCCCCGGCTCATGATGGTTTGCAGGAACTCGGGGAAGGCAGCGGCTTTGTACTCGGTCCCCTTGGTCAGGTCATGAATGGTACCGGTGTCCGGATCAATCTCGACCTCGTCCCCCTCGTCTATCTGCTCGTAGGCTGCTGCGGACTCAAAGATCGGGAACCCGATGTTGATGGCGTTGCGGTAGAAGATTCGCGCAAAGGACGGTGCTACCACCCCGCCGATTCCGGACGCCTTGATGGATAGTGGGGCAACCTCCCGGGACGATCCACAGCCAAAATTGCCGCCCGCGACCACGATGTCGCCCGGTTTGATCTTCTTGATGAACTCGGTGTCCAGGTCGGCCATGCAGTACCTGGCCAGTTCCTTGGGATCGGTGATGTGACAGTACCGGCCGGGAATAATCACATCGGTGTTGATGTTGGGCCCGTACTTCCAGACCCGACCTCGAAGCTTCTCCATTGCGCTCTCCTATCCGGCGGCGACCGGGCTCGCCACCTCGTCCGGGTGGGCGATGCGGCCGCTCACGGCCGATGCCGCCGCCACGGCCGGGTTTGCCAAATAGATCTCGGCCGTTCGGGCCCCCATGCGCCCGACGAAATTGCGGTTTGTGGTCGAAACACACTTCTCATACTCACCTAAAACGCCCATGTGGCCTCCGATGCAGGGCCCGCATGTCGAGGTTGAGACGATGCAGTCGGAGTCCAGGAAGATCTCCATGAGGCCTTCCTTGACCATCTGCCGCTGGACCTCCTGGCTACCGGGGACCACGATGCAGCGGACACGCGGATCGACATGATGGCCGCGCAGGACGTGGGCGGCCTCGCGCATGTCTTCGATCCAGCCGTTGGTGCAGGTGCCGATGACTACCTGGTCGATCTCCACCGTACCGGCCTCGGTGACGGGCCGCGTGTTCTCCGGAATGGCAGGGAAGGCGATCTGCGGTTCGATGGTCCCGGCATCGATCTCAACGTCACGCTCGTAGGCGGCATCGGGATCGCTTCGGAACTCGGTGTACCGGTTATGTCCGACCGAGCCCAGGTACTCTCTGGTGATGTCGTCCGGGTGGAAGATGCCGTTCTTGGCCCCCGCCTCGATGGACATGTTGGCCATGGTGAACCGACCGGCCATCGGCAGCTCCGCCAGTGCGTCGCCATGGAACTCCATGGCCATATAGGTCGCGCCGTCCACCGTCAGCTGTCCGATGGTGTACAGAATCAGGTCCTTGCCGGTGACCCACGGTCGCAGCCGGCCATGATAGGTCACCTTGACTGTAGGAGGAACCCGCAGCCACGTCTGACCGATGGCCCAGGCCACAGCCACATCGGTCGAGCCGACGCCGGTGGAGAACGCGCCGAGCGCGCCGTAGGTGGTGGTGTGCGAGTCACCGCCGATGATGACCTGCCCCGGCCCGACGATTCCGTTCTGGGGCAGGACGCAGTGCTCGATACCGGCGCGGCCGACCTCGAACCAACGAGCATTCTGTTCCAGGGCGAACTCGCGGACGCGCTGGACAAGCTTCGCCGTGGTGATGTCCTTGTTGGGCGTGAAGTGATCGGGCACGAAGACCGCGCCCTCGGGGTCTCTGATCCGCGTGGCTCCTTCAATCTTCTTGAATTCGTCGATGGCCAACGCTGCCGACAGCTCGTTGGCCAGGACGACGTCGACGTCGACCATGACGATTTCGCCAGGTTCGACCCTGTCCCGGCCGGCATGCGCTGCCAGGATCTTCTCGGTGATGGTCATTCCCATATCCGGTTCCCTTCTAGACGGCTTCTCGTGCTTGGTTGGCTCGATGTGCGGCGACCAACGCCAGGATCTCCCCCTCTGTCAGCAGTCGATCCGCGCGCTTGCAGTCCGCGAATATTGACTCCACCAGGACCGAATCCGGCTCGATTCCCCGGGATTCCAGCCAGAAGACGACGTTGGACTGGCCGCTCATGGGACCGATCTCGATCGTCTGCGAGCGGCCGAAGTAATCCGCAGGGACACCGGAATACACCCGATTCGCCAGCCAGCTGTCGCCTTTGCGAAGTGCCTTGATCACTGCCGCGGCATGGACGCCGGTGGCCGTTCGATAGGCATCCTGGCCAAGCACGGGGTAGCTGGCTGGAATGGGCACGCCGGTGATGGCCGACACAAAGTCGCAGTACGGCCCCAGCTGCGAGAGGTCGGTGTCGGTCCAGCCCAGCAATTTGAAGTTCACGAGCAACTGGTCGACGGCGGTGTTGCCGACGCGCTCGCCGATGCCCAGCGCGGTCCCGTGGACGCGATGCGCGCCCGCCACCGCGGCTGTGAGTGCGTTGATCAAGCCGAGCCCGCGGTCATTGTGGCCGTGCCAGTCGATTTTCACGTCTTCGCCGGTGTTCGCGACCACCGCTTTGATAAACATGACAAGATTCCAGGCTCCATCCGGCGTGGCGTGTCCGACGGTGTCGGCCAGACAAATGCGACGCGCGCCCGCCTCAATCGCGGCTGTGTACAGCCGCCTCAGCGTTTCCGGCTGGGCGCGCGTCGTATCTTCGGTCACATACATGACCGGTAGGCCACGCTCGACCGCATAGCTCACCGCGTCCACGCTGTGCTGGAGCATGCGTTCGAGAGTCCAATCCTCGGCGTATTGGCGGATAGGACTGGAGCCGATGAAGACCGCGGTCTCGATGGGAAGCCCCGCTGCTTCTGAGGCTTCGAGGATGGGGTCGATGTCCACCCGCAGAGTGCGTGCGGCGCAGTTGGGAACCATAGTGAGCCGCCCGTCTCTGATCTCGCGAGCCAGCGCCATCACATCGCGCTTGACCCGGGGGCCGGCCCCCGGCAAACCAATGTTGGCTGACGAGATGCCGAGGGCGTCGATGAAGTGAAGGACCCGGATCTTATCCTGGATGGATGGGGCCCGAACCGACGGGCTCTGGAGCCCGTCGCGCAGGGTCTCGTCGTCGAGCTCCACCGCTGGGCGATCCGGCGTGCGTCGCTCCCCCCTGACGTTCCAGTCGTAGATCAGCTCTCGCTGCTCCATCACCCGGACCTCCGCCGCGATTATAGAACTGCTCGCGAAGAACCTGTCCGCACGGCGCGAGCCGGAGCTCAGGCGGCGTGCACGGGAGCCCGGAAGTAGGAGACGTACCGGAAGAGCTCCAGGTATGCCCGGGCCACGCTCGCCCAGACCATGGGCCGGCTGAAGCGGTAGGCCTTCTCTTCCATGGCCAGAAGTTTCTTGCGGTCGGTGAGGAGAGAGCTCACGGCGGTGGCGATGGCCGGGGAGTCGCGGAAGGGGACGATGATGCCCCGTCCGTTGGCCAGCATCTCTTCGGCATAGGCAAACGGCGTCGCTACCACAGCCTTGCCACAGCCGACCGCATACGCAAGCGTGCCGCTTACGATCTGGTCCTTGCCCAGGTAGGCCATGACATAAACATCGGTGGCGGCAAGATAGCGGATGAGCTCCGAGTTGGTCAGAAACCGATTATTGAAACGGACATGCCGCTGCACACCCAGCTCTTTAGCTCGTTCCATGAGAGCGTTGCGATAGGCTTCACCCTCCCGCTGCCGGATGTGCGGGTGGGTTTCGCCGATCACGAGATACAGCGCCTTCGGGTTCTTCTCGACGATCTCGGGAAGGGCTTCGATCACATATTCGATGGCTTTGCTGGGGCCAATGAGGCCGAAGGTGGAGAGAAGGGCCTGGTCGCCCAGACCAAGCAGTTTCTTGGTCCGGCGCCGGATGGCTTCCTTGCGCGTGAAATTGGGAATGCCGTGTGGAATCATGTGCAGCCGGTCGGGCGGGAGCCTGTAATTGTTGAGGATCAGGGGCACCGCCGAGCGGGCCAGAACCACCACGGCCGATGCCTCGTCCAGCAGACTCTGGGTTACCTCTTTAAAGTGACCTTCCGGTTGCGGCAGCACCGTGTGCATGGTGAGCACGACGGGCTTGTTGAGCCGGCGCATGAACTCGAGAATCGATTCGCCGTCGTCGCCCCCGTAGATCCCGTACTCGTGCTGAATGTTGACCACCTGGATCCGCGAGCGATTAATCTCGTCAGCCACCTCGATGTACGAGCCGGGGTCGTCGGCGTCGATCTGCCAGCGCACGCGCCCCTGATAGTCGTGCAGGTCGTAGTCGTACATCTGACCGTAGTCGTTCACGGCGGCGACAGTTGAGAGGCGGGTCGGATCGATCGAGTCGTAGGCGTTCACCAGGTCATAGGTAAATGTCCCGATGCCGCATTCCCGGGGTGGATAGGTGCCGACAAAGGCGACCCGAGGCGATGAAGACAGAGCCGATGAGGGTGCATCCATATAGGATTCCTGCATCTGATCTCCTCCGGTTCCGCCTGTTGCCCCACTCTATCAGGCCCCCTGAAACGCGGCAAGGGTGGGCTGGCTCAGGTCCGCGCACGGTCCCCTTGCTTGACAGGCCGCGAAAATCCTGGTAGTTTGGTTTTGCGTTTTGCGTGCTGAGCCCAAGCCGTGCCTTAGGCGTGGCAGCCCAGGGCCTCAGTGCGACCAAAAATTTTGGAGGTCGCGGATGAGGAAACCGCTGCTCGCTCTAGGACTGGTTGTGACTACCGGTCTAGGAGCCTTACCGGTGGCCGACGTTATGGCCGCCGCCCCCCCAGGCTCAAATTTGGCAGCTTCTCCCCCCAGCTACTCCCCCCAGGCCACTTCGGCAAACTCCAGCAGCCTCTCGAAGTCCCAAAGTGTTTCCGGCGCACAGATCGTGGCCACGGCCATGAAATACCTCGGCTACGAATACACCGCAACCGGTAATAGCCCGAGCACCGGATTCAGCTGCATTGGATTCGCCTCCTACGTGTACCGCCAGAACGGCATCAATCTGCCGGGCGATCTCCAGGACGCGTGGAACTTTGCGCCGCAGATCTCCTTCTCGCAGCTTCAACCCGGCGATCTGCTCTACTTCAAGAACACCGTGTGGCAGGGTCTGTCTCACGTCGCCATTTACATAGGCGGCGGCAAGATGATTCATGCCGAGTACTACGGACGTGGAGTGAGGATCACTTCGTTCTACAACGATCCGACGGACGGCAACTACTGGCCGCAGCATTACATGGGCGCGAATCGGCCCTGGACCGGGGCGTCGGTGAGCCCGGTGGTGCCGACTGCGCCGGCGACGGGAACGACAGACCAGTCGCCGACAGTGACGCACCCCACGACGGCCAGTGTGCCCGCAGGGGCCGCGTCGGCGGTGGTGACTGCCTCCTCCGGCCTCAATGTCCGGACTGGCCCGTCAAAGAAGTCAACGGTGGCTGCTGTTGCCGCTTCCGGCTCGACCGTCTACGTGCTTGGCCATAGCGGCAACTGGTATCACGTACAGCTGCCGAACGGGGTATCAGGATGGGTCCTGGGCACCTTCATTGGTATGGGATCGACATCGGGCGGGACTTCGCAGACGGCCCGGCCAGTCAGTCCTGCCAGAGCCGGGCAGCCGCTGGCCGCGACCAACCGGCCGACCATCGCGAGTCGAGTTTCGGTGCTGAACGTTCACGCATCGCCGACCACCACCGGCGCGGTCGTCGGATCGCTCCCCAGGGGCGAGAAGGTCGTGGTACTGGCGCGCCGTGGCGCCTGGATGAAAGTCCAGCTGCCAGACGGGTCCGTCGGATGGGTGCTCGGTTCGTACACCACCGGCGGGGCGGCTTCCAGCGGCAGGGCTTCGAAGTCAACCGGGGTGAAATCTACCGGGGTGAAGTCGGTCGCAAAGCGATCGACCACCGGTGTGGCTGTGAACGTCCGGCAGCGTCCGTCGCTCAGAGCCGGAGTCGTGACCACGATCTCCAGTGGCACCTCGTACACCATTCTCGGATGGTCGAATAACTGGGTGCACGTCCGCCTCGCCAACGGCACCACCGGCTGGATTGCCGGGAGCGTGATCGGCGCCCTCAAGTCAAGTCCGGCTCACTCGACGACCAGGACAGTGAGCCGGTCGACCACCGTGAGTACGACGGTGAGCAAGACGCAGTACCCCCACGTGGTAACGGCGTCGGTCCGCGTCCATGCAACCCCCAGCCTGAAGGGCCGGGTGATCGGCGGAGCTACCGCCGGCACGCGCGCCCAGGTGTTCGGCTACAGCAACGGCTTCGCCCACGTCAGCCTTTCCAACGGCGTGCGCGGATTCGTGTACGGGACGTACGTCCGGTAAAAGCGTGATTCCAGAGAGGCCGGCCGCATGCGGCTGGCCTCTTCTTTCATTTCGAGCTCCATCACTGCGTGGGAGCGATAGGATTGAGCGGGGGCCCGGCGAAGGTGGCCGGCGCTCCCGGAGTCAATGGGCCAGGGGGGTGGAATGCTGCGTCAGATGCTGATCCGGCTCTCCCAGGAACCGCGTTTGCGAGACATGACCGTGCACAACGGCATGATGCGGTCGATGGCGCGCCGCTTTGTTGCCGGTGAAACACTGCCCGAGGCGATCGACGTCGTCCGTCAGTTGAACCGGAGAGGGATGACAGCCACCCTGGATCATCTGGGGGAAAACGTGTCGACGGAAGCAGAGGCGGCGGCCGCGGCGGACGACTATTGCCGCATGCTGGAAGCGATCGCGGATGCCGGGGTGGACAGCAACGTTTCGCTCAAGCTGACTCACATGGGGCTGGATCTGGGAGAGGATGTGGCCTATGGCAATACCCTGCGCATCGTCCAGGCGGCCTCACCCAATTTCGTCCGTATCGACATGGAAAGCTCGGAATACGTGGATCGGACGCTGCGGATCTTCCACCGCCTGTTCCAGGATCACACGAACGTCGGCGTCGTCATCCAGTCCGCCCTCTACCGTAGCGAGGCAGACGTGGAGGGCCTGATCGAAGTTGGCGCCCGTGTCCGGCTGGTCAAGGGAGCGTACCTGGAGCCGCCAAGCATCGCCTACCAGGACAAGGCCGACGTGGACGCCGCTTATGTTCGGCTGATGGGGGCGCTGCTCCTGCGGGGCAACTTCCCGGCCATCGCTACCCACGACCCGCGGATGATCGACGCGACCAGGGAATACTCCCTGGGCCATGGAATCGACCCCTCGCGCTACGAGTTTCAGATGCTCTATGGAATCCGCCGCGATCTTCAGGCTCGCCTCGTGGGGCAGGGCTACAAGATGCGCATCTACGTTCCCTACGGAACCGAGTGGTATCCATACCTCATGCGTCGGATGGCGGAGCGTCCTGCCAACCTCATGTTTGTGGTGGGGAACATCGCGCGAGAAAGCATGCCCGGGCGCCGTTAGCTCAGAGCTGCCGCCAGCGCCAGGTAGAGGATGAAACCCCAGAAGAGTGACAGGAACACCAGTCCAACGATCCGTTCTAGAACACCGCTTCGAAAGGCAAGGGTCAAGGTCTGCGCCTGAATGGAACGCTCTGTCAGTTGGTACTCGTAGGGCCGCATCTGCTCACCTCATTAATAGTACGGTTGTTCTCGGTCGCGTGTTCTAAATCTAAGGGAGCGAGGGGCGCGCGTCAAGACGGAATCTGTGTCGCCCACCGCGGGTCATTGTCTTGCTGCGATTGACCGGTTTTTCGGCCTACTGCTAGACTCGTAGGCGACGTGGTCCCGTGGTGTAGTCTGGTTTAACATGCCACCCTGTCAAGGTGGAGATCGCCGGTTCAAATCCGGTCGGGACCGCCACCATCTGCCGGCTGAAGGGCCGGCTTTTTGTTACTTCTACTCGTGCCGTTGCAGTTCGCATAATGAGTCCATCCGCGGGGAACACAGACCTGGTTTCCTCGCAACCCAGTGGGAGATGGATGCTGGTCCGCCGCGAGGAAGCAGAGTGCTTTACCTCGGATTCCTATACCCTTCGCTTCGATACGGAGCGCCCCTTCGTGACTCTGTCCGATTCCGGTGGCAGCGTCATCGCCGAGTTGTTCGCGCTGGCGGGTGTCAACACCGAGACGGGACTGGACGACGCTGCGCGCATCGGCGAGTGGACCCGCACCGAGAGCACGGCCAGCGTTGACTACTCGCTGGACGTCGTCAGTTCTGTCTGGGAGCGGAAGACGGTTCGCTTCCGCTGTTTTCCGACTCGTTTTCTCCACGAGGTTGAGGTGGAGGGATGCGGCTCCCTGACGGGGATAACGTACTTTGGCGGCTACATGTCGGCTGTTCCTCGCTGGGGCTCCGGTTTCTTCCTCTCCGGCCACGCCTTCACCAGGCTTTTCAATCCGGAGCCGAACACCGAGGATCGCAACTACCTTTCGCCAGATGCCGGGTCGGTCATCGACCTCACCGGCGCGCCTCTGCCCGGCAAGCGTCATTGGTTTTTCAACCCACCGCCGTTCTGCTTCGGTGCCGAGAGCCCCACGGGCTGGATCGGATTCGGCGTCGAGACGGCGCCGGGCCAGAACCGCTTCACGGAGTATCGGTACCATGGCGCCGATGGTTTCTGGCTGTCCTTGTCATACGAGGGCCACACCGAGGTGCGAGGTACATACGTCCTTCCGGCTATCGGAGTGGATTTCGGTACGAGCGAATACGAGGTACTGGCAGCACATGCTGACGGCCTGCGGCGGGTGGGCCGGGCCCCCGATATTCACCGTGCCAGGCCGGAGTGGTGGTCGCGGCCGATGTTCTGCGGCTGGGGCGCCCAGTGTGCCCGGGCGGCGGACGAGTTGGGTCGTGAGAGCCCGCGCGCATTTCTTGCAGCCATGGCTCACGCTCGGGACTACGCTCGCCAGACCGAGTACGAGAGCTTTCTCTCCACACTGGCGTCTCATGGAATCCGGCCCGGAACCGTGGTGCTCGACGACAAGTGGCAGAGCACATACGGAGAGAACGAGGTCGACAGTGAGAAATGGCCGGACTTGCCCGGGTTTGTTGCCCGGAGGCATGCCCAGGGCCAGCGCGTGCTGCTCTGGCTCAAGGCCTGGGACCGTGAGGGCGTTCCCGATGAGGAGTGCATCCGAAACGCGGCAGGTTTGCCGCTCTCGGTCGACCCGACCAATCCCGCCTTCGAAACTCGCCTTCGCGCGTCAGTGCGCCGGATGCTGGGACCGGACGGATACGACGCTGACGGTTTCAAGATCGACTTCACCCACCGGATCCCGGTGGGTCCGTCCCTTGGGCTGCACGGGGACACGTGGGGGCTGGAGCTGATGAAGCGTTATCTGGAGATCATCTACGACGAGGCCAAACGGGTGAAAGACGAGTCCCTGGTGATGACACACACACCCAATCCCTATCTGGCCGATGTCACGGACATGATCCGACTGAACGATATGCTCGATCTAACCAGGCTGGATGACCCGACGGCGGGAATGGATATCGGGCGAACTCTGACCCACCGTGCGGCCGTGGCCCGAATTGCCTGCCCGGATGCCCTGATCGACACTGACAACTGGCCGGTTCGCAGCCGAGCCGTCTGGCGCGACTACGCACGGCTACAGCCGTCTCTGGGCGTGCCCTCTCTGTACTTCTCAACCGAGATCGACTTGACCGGCGAGCCGTTGGAAGAAACCGACTACGAACTTATCCGTGAGGCATGGAATGGTATCAATAGCCCCTGTCCCGCCGGGACCGGATAGCGCCGCCGGGCACCTGCCCTTCTATCGGCTGTTTCTGGTTCATCACACCCACTGGGATCGTGAGTGGTGGGCCACCTATCAGGACTTTCGGGTACGGTTGGTGGACCTGATCGACACGCTCCTCGATACCCTCGATCGCGTGCCCGACTTTGACAACTTCCTGCTGGACGGTCAGACGGTCGTGCTGGATGACTACCTCGAAATCCGGCCGGAAAACCGCGAGCGACTGATCCGGCACATTCGAACCGGACGGATTCAGTGCGGTCCCTGGTACATCCTGCCCGACGAGTTCCTGGTCAGCGGAGAATCTCACATCCGGAATCTCTGGCTCGGGATCAGAATCGGTCGCAAGCTCGATGTGCCTCTCCTGCGGATCGGCTACACGCCGGACCTATTCGGGCACATAAGCCAGATGCCCCAGATTCTTCGCGGGTTCGGCATCGACAACGCCTTCGTCTGGCGGGGACGGGGTGGCCAGCCAGGTCAGGTGAAGCAGGAGTTCCTGTGGCGGTCACCGGACGGAAGCGAGGTGCTGGCGCATTGGTTTCCGAACGGCTACTACCAGATGCCGTTCCTGCACTTCGGCAATCCGGACCGACCCTATGAGGACAAGTTGGGCCGGATTCGACAGGCGATGGAGGACTTTGGAGCTCGGGCCTCGACCGGCGCCCTTCTCCTGCCGTACGGGGGAGATCACCGGCCAATCGATCCCGACCTTCCCGCCAAGATCCGCGAGGCCAACGCCCAGATCGAGGGGGAGGGCGAGGTCATCTGGGCCACGCCGGAGGAGTACCTGGGCGCGGTTCGAGAGGCACAGCCAGAGCTCGCGATCGAATCCGGAGAGCTCAGAGCCTTTGGACCGGCGTTCCCCCTCGTTCTACCTGGCGTCCTTTCTACACGACTCTATCTCAAGCGTCGTAACGCCCTGGGACAGATGTGGCTGGAGCGGATGGCGGAGCCGATGTCGGCGCGAGCCTGGCTGGCAGGAGGACGCTACGACGCGGGTTTTCTCTGGAAGGCCTGGGAGCTTCTGGTGCAAAACCACCCGCATGACAGCATTTGTGGCTGCAGCATCGATCAGGTGCACCGAGAGATGCTTCCCCGATTCGACCAGTCTCGGCAGATTGCGGAAGTGCTCACGCGCCGGGCGGCTGCGACCATTGCCGAATCCATAGACACCTCGTCGTTCCGTGAGGGCGATCGGGCTATTGTCGCCCACAACACCGTGCCTCTCTCTCGCACAGGGTGGGTGTCTGTCTGGATCCCACGCGACCGCACTATCTCCCCACGGAGCCACGTCTTGCTGGATAGCCGCGGGACAGAAACTCCCTTTCAGACCCGTGATGTGGAGGGCGTGGTCCCGACCAGCGACCGATACCTCTGGACCGAAGTCGGCTTCGCAGCCGAGGCCGTGCCTGGACTGGGACATCGTACCTATCGGCTGACGCAGCGAGAGATTCCCCTGGACGTCAAGCAGGTGTTTTTCACGAGCAGGCACCCCACCGCCCGCTACAAAGGGAGTCTGCAGGTAAGCGATCTCAGCGTGGGGGATAACTCGCTTGAGAACCGTTACCTGCGCGTCGAGGTGAATCCGGATACCGGCGAGCTCGCGGTGACCGACAAGCGCAGTGGCAGCGTCTACCCGCGACTGCACACCTTCCGAGACGGTGGAGACGCCGGGGACGCGTACAACTATTCTCAGCCGCTGAACGACCTGGTGCGACATTCGGCGGGACAGGCTCGCGTGCACGTGTCGGTGGCAGTGGCGGGATACGCTCGTGCGACGTTGCGCGTTGATCTCGACTGGCTCCTGCCGGAATCGCTGACGCCCGACCGGCTCAGCCGCAGCGCCCTGGACCTCCCGACGCGGATCTCTTCGTTTGTCACGCTCACCTCCGGAGTCCCGCGCGTCGATATAGAGTCCGAGTGGGACAACGTTTCCTGCGATCATCGCCTCCAGGCTCTCTTTCCCCTGGGGGCTGCGGTGGAGCAATCCGCTGCGCTCGGCGATTTTGTCGTGGAGGAGCGGCCGGTCGCTCCCCCCGACCCCGGGAACGGCTGGCCGGAACCGCCTGTTCCAACCGCCCCCAACTCCGGGTGGGTCAGCGTGTGCAGCGGCGCTCTCGGTCTCACCATCGCCAACCGGGGGCTTCCGGAGTACGAGGTACTGCCGGACGGCACGGTCGCGTTGACGGTACTTCGCTCGGTGGGCTGGCTATCGCGGGAGGACATTCTGTCCCGGGTGGGCGGAGCCGGGCCGGAAACGCCCGCCCCCGATGCGCAGTGCCTCGGACTCAACCTCGTCAGTTACAGCATCATTCCTCATGCCCGGGACTGGCTTACCTCGGCCGCCTATCGCGAAGCAGAGTCGTATCTGTCCCCCTTCTATGGATCGGAAACCGGGATTCACCCGGGGACGGATTCGCTCGACGGAGGAATGACCGAACTGGAAGGTGATCATACGCTGGTGAGCAGCGCGCTCAAGAAAGCCGAGGACGGAGAACGCCTTGTGCTCCGCGCCTGGAACGCGGCACGCGATGAGACGGTGGCCTGGCTGAGGCTGGGCCGCAGGCCACGCACCGCCCGGCGGGCCGACCTTCGGGAGGAGGTGGATGACGCGCTTCTGCCGATGGACGCTGAGGGGCGGGTCCGGATTTCGGCCGGACCGGCTGAGATCGTGACTGTCATCGTGGAATTTTGATGAGTGTTGGGAGGACCGCTCTGGAGCTGCTCGGGGTTGACGTGGGCACGACACACTGCAAGGCTGCTGTCTACGATCCGGCGGGCAGGTGCACAGCCCTCGCCTCCGGTCCGACTCCGGTGCGGCAGGACACTGGCGGCCGGCCCTTTATCGGTCCGGATGCGCTGTGGGCGTGCGTGGCCTCCTTGATCACGAAAGCTGCAGACGGGATGCAGCTGGGGATCGTGGGCGTGGCGGGTATGGCGGAGGCCGGTCTCCTCGTGGATCGAGCCACCGGCATTCCCCGCTCCGAGATCATCCCCTGGTATGACTCCCGCTCCTCCGTCCAGGCTGACCGGATGGAGATGATGGAGCCGGCCAAGACCGGATTCCGCCGATCGGGTTTGCATCCCAGCTTCAAGTACGGGCTGGCGAAAATCCTCTGGCTCAGAGATCGCGACGAGACGGCACTGGAAGGCTCTGTCTGGCTGTCTGTGCCTGATTACATTGTCTACCGGTTGACGGGGCACATGGTGACGGACCCGTCCCTCGCCGCCCGGACCTATGCCTACTGTGTTCCCGGCAGCCAGTGGGACCAGGCCTGGATCGAGCGGCTGGGTCTTGCTCCCTCCATGTTTCCGCCCGTACTGCCCAGCGGTGTCCCTGTCGGTGGGGCCGATGGCGTCGGGGCGGCGGAGTGCGGTCTCGCCTCTGGGACCCCGGTCGCCGTGTCCGGTCACGATCATATCTGCGCACTTGCCGGCGTTGGAATCACGAACAGCGGACCGGTCCTGGATTCCATGGGGACCGCTGAGTCACTGATGGGGGTGATGCCGCGGTGGGACGACCGCGCCTACGACTCGGGGCTGACCGAGGCTCCCTGCGTCCTTCCCGGCCGATACTGCTGGCTGGGCGGGCTGCCCGCGTCGGGCGGATCCATCGAGTGGCTACGGGCGCAACTGGGTGAACGTCCGGTCCCGTATTTGGAGCTCGAGCGCCTGGCGGCTGACGCCGGCCCCGAACCCACCGGCATTATCTATTTCCCGTACCTCTCCGGCAGTGGAGCACCTCGACACGACCAGAACGTACGAGCCGCGTTTCTCGGGCTGAGCGCCCGCCACGGTCGCGGAGACCTGATTCGCGCCGTCATGGAGGGCACCGCCTATCAGTCGCTCTCGATCCTGTATGCGGCCCGGGACCTGACCGGCGTGGATGCGTCCGAGGTACTGGCGGTCGGGGGCGGTACCAGGAGCCGCGAATGGCTCCAGATCAAGGCGGACGTCAGCGGGAAGCGGCACCTCGTCCCGGAAGACGAGGAGGCGGCAGTTCGCGGTGCTGCCTTCACCGCCGCCCTCGGCGCCGGTCTGCTCGACCTCGATTCCCTGCCCATGGCCGGCGGGGTGACGGCATTTGACCCGGATGCCGAGAGGCACGCCCGATACCTCGAGCACTTCGAGACCGAATTCGTTCCCTTTCAGCGCCCGCTTCGGACTCTGGACGCATCGGGAACAGCAGCAACGAGCCTGGCCCATGCCTGAGTCACCGTTCGCTATCCGGGGAGTCATCGAAGGCTTCTATGGAACGTACTACACGTTTCCCGAACGCAACGATCTGATCCGGTTCCTCGGACGACACGGCTTTAACTTTTATGCGTACGGACCCAAGAACGACCGGCAGCACCGCATGCGTTGGTGGGACCCCTACCCTCCGGAAGTCCTGAGGCAGTTCGGACGGACGATCGGCATCGCGCGTGACGTCGGAGTCGACTTTTGCTACACGATATCCTTCGGTGTACCGCCCAGCTATGCCACCGCCGAGGACTTTGACGCGGTTACCGAGAAGCTCCGGCACTTCTACGACATGGGCTGCCGAAACTTCGGCATCCTCCTCGACGACTCGCCCACCGGGTTCTCCCACGAGGCCAATCGCAGGGCCTTTCCCTCCGTCGCAGCTGCCCATGCCGACTTTTGCAACCGCACCCTTGCCTGGCTCAGGACGCTGCCGGAGCATTGCTCGCTGCTTATGGCCCCGACCGAATATTTCGGGTTTCCTCCCTTTACCGAGTATTTGCACGACCTGGGGCGGCTCCTGGACCCTGGCATTGCTGTCTGCTACACGGGCAGGAACATCTGCGTGCCTACCCTCACCGTTGCCGATGCCGACGCGTTCGCGGCAGTCGTTGGGCGCAAGCCCCTCGTCTGGGACAACTATCCGGTTAACGATCTGCAGATGAAGCCGCAGCTTCACCTGGGCCCGCTCGAGGGGCGCGATCCACACCTGCCGGAAGCAGTGATGGGGATGCTGTTCAATCCCATGCTGCAGGCGGAAGCATCCAAGATTCCGTTGCTCACGATTGCGGAATATCTCACAGACCCTCTCGGCTACAATCCGACTGCCGCCTGGGAGCGTGCAATTCGCGCGGTGGCGGGCGACCGCGGCTACGGCGCGATGCACGTTTTCGCCGAGAATTGTCTGGGCTCATGCCTGCATGCGGAGGAGGCCCCCCTGACTGATCGCCTCACCTCTGCGGCGCTGTCGGCGATCCAGGCCGGCGAGCGCGTGGATGACAGTGCGTCGGTGGCTGCCTTGAGCGAGTACCTGGACCGCGTCGACGAGTCCATCTACAACATTCGCAACCGCATGCCCAATACCACGCTGCGTCAAAACATCCTTCCCTGGGTCGAATCACTCGACGAGAAGTTGTGGCTGGGTCGCCGCGCCCTCAGCGTCCTTCGAGCGCGGCAGGATGGCGAGGACACTGCCCGGGTTTTAGCCGGGTTGAAAGAGTCAATCGGCGAGGTGCGTTCCAATCCGAGAAGTGTTGGGGGCACGCAATTGGCGGCGCTGGGCGAATATGTGTACCGGCTGGTCGAGGATGTGGCCGGCGGTGAGGAACCCCGGGTTCCTGAACCGCAGCGGCATGAATACGGAGGGGCGGCTTTCGCCGCCGATCGGTAGCCGCTCATGGCGTTCGTGTCTCCCTCGCCGGTACTGGACCGTGCCCGTGATGAAGCCGAAGGCATCCTTCTGGGTAACGGGGGAGAACTCGGTCTCCTTGGGTCCAGCACCGCCTATCAGCAGGTATGGGCACGGGACAGCATGATATGCGGGCTGGGCCTCCTGCTGGGGCGGGATCCGGAAGGAGAGCGGATCTACACTCGCTCGCTGGAGACCCTTCGCCGCTACCAATCCCCGCTGGGCCGGATACCGCACAACGTCGGTAGGGCCAATGTATCGGACCCTGCTCTGATCGCCCACGGCGGACGGCTGGAGGGAGAGAACATCGTCATCGACACCATCCACGCCGGGTGTGTCGACGGCGCCCTCTGGTATATCGTCGGCCATTACCTGCGCTACATCGCGACCGGCGAGATTGAGTTGACGAATACGGCCTGGGACAGCCTGGAGCAAGCGCTCCTCTGGCTCCGGTATCAGGACTCCAATGAGTGCGGTCTCATCGAAGTGCACGAGGCCATGGACTGGGCCGATCTCTTCGTCAACCGCTACAACGTTCTGTACGACAACGTCCTTTACTTTGCCGCGTGGAACGCTATGGCCATTCTGGCCGAGGCAACGGGACGGCCCGCGAAGCAGTATCGGCGCACTGCTCGAGACGTGCGGCGCAAGGTCAACGCCGTACTCTGGGTCGGCCCTGAAGAGCCCCGAGACTGGGAGTGGATTGCCGAAGAGCGGCGCGAGTGGCTGTACACCTTGCGCCGCATCGAGACCGAGCTGGTCGAGCGACCGTTCTATCTGCCCTACGTCGCGTTTCGCGACTACGCGGACCGGCTGGACACTCTCGGAAATCTCCTGGCCATCATTACCGGTGTCGCGGATGAGATCAAGTCGAAGAAAATTCTGGATTACATTGCCGCCACCGGGTTGAACCGGCCCCGGCCCGTGCGCGCACTCTATCCGGTCATCAATCCGGGCGAGCGCGATTGGCGCGACTACTATCGCGTCCGCAACCTCAACCTGCCCAATCACTACCACAACGGAGGGGCCTGGCCCTTTATCGGGGGTTTTTATGTTGCGGCACTGGTCCAGGCGGGCCGGCAGGACGAAGCCCGTGATGAGCTGGACCACCTGACCGCCATGGTCCGAGTCGGAAAGACGCGGGAGTGGGGTTTCAACGAGTGGTTTCATGGACTTTCCGGCGAACCGATGGGATACGATGGTCAGTCCTGGTCGGCGGCACTCTACCTGTTCGCGCTGGAAGCGGTTCGGCGGGGAAGCGTGCCTATGTTTGGAGAAGAACGCTGGGCGTGCGAGTGAAAGAATGTTTGATCCGCCCGGCCGTGAGCCGCCGGCGGGGTCAGGATAGACGAGGAATCAGATGACAATCGGTGAGGAAGAGCGAACGCGAGCCGGCTCTCGGACGGAGCACGATATCAAGGACTACATCCTGGACATGATCGGGAATGCCCATCTGGACCCCGTGTGGCTCTGGCAGTGGCAAGAGGGTTTTCAGGAGGCCAAGGCGACCTTCCGCTCCGTCCTGAATCTCATGCGTGAGTACGATGACTTCCTGTTCACCTCGAGCTCGGCCGCGATCTACGAGTGGGTCCAGGAGAACGACCCGGACATGTTCGAGGAAATCAAGCAGCGGGTGGCCGAGGGCCGCTGGGAGATTGCCGGGGGCTGGTGGATCCAGCCGGACTGCAACATTCCCAGCGGGGAGTCGTTCGTTCGGCAAGGGCTCTACGGGCAGCGGTATTTCAAGGAGAACCTGGGAGTGGCGGCCACGGTCGGCTACAACGTGGACAGCTTCGGCCACGCCGCATCACTGCCGCAAATCCTTCGCAAGAGCGGCATGGACTCCTATGTCTTCATGCGACCCATGCCGCACGAGGCGCGGCTGCCCCGCCTCTTCCACTGGGAGTCCGAGGATGGGTCCCGCGTGCTGACCTATCGCATCCCCTACGAGTACACCTCCTGGGGCAAGGATTTACGCCTGTATATCGAGCGCACCATGTCGGAATTTCGGGGGGGACTGGATGAGCTGATGTGCTTTTATGGCGTGGGCAATCACGGTGGAGGTCCGACGCGCGAGAACCTGGAGAGCATCCATGCCTTGAATCGGGACTCCGGATTTCCCACACTCCGGCTCAGCACGCCCTCCAGGTATTTCCGCTCCGTGCGTGACAGGGACGTGAGTCCGCCGACCGTCCAGAACGAGTTGCAGCAGCATGCGATTGGCTGCCATTCCGCGCACTCCGGAGTGAAGCTCTGGAATCGACAGGCTGAAAACGCACTGGTGACGGCGGAAAAAATGTCTGTCCTGGCAGAGCGAGTGAGCGGGTTGCCGTACCCGGGCGACTTCGGCCGTGCCTGGAAGAACGTCCTCTTCAATCAGTTCCACGACATCCTGGCCGGGACAAGCATCGAACCGGCGTACGAGGATGCGCGCAATCTCTACGGGGAGGCGCTGACAATAGCCGGCCGCAACCTCAATGGAGGGGTCCAGGCTATCAGCTGGCGAGTGAATATCGAGGAGGAGGAGGGAGCACGTCCGTTCGTCGTGTTCAATCCGCACGCCTGGCCCATCCATGCCCCGGTCGAGGTCGAGTTCGGGCGCGTTCGCCCCGAAGACGTTCTGCTTGGCTCGTCCAGCCAAACGGTACAGTCGCAAGCCGTCCAGCCGCTGGCCAGCGTATCGGGGCCGCGGGAGCGACTAGCCTTTATTGCCGATCTTCCCCCATTCGGGTACGAAACCTATCGCCTCGTGCCAGGGGAGGACGTCGAAACCCCGCCGCCCATGGCGGCCGACCGAAAATCCATGGAGAACCGCTTCTTTCGGATGGAGATAGATCCGGCCACCGGCTGGATTACCAGCCTCTATGACAAGCGGCTTCAGTTCGAGTGGATCCGGAGGCCGGCAGCTCGTCCTTTCGTTCTAGAGGACCGCAGCGACACCTGGAGCCACGGCGTCACG
This sequence comes from Chloroflexota bacterium, assembly GCA_025966365.1. Taxonomy (GTDB): domain Bacteria; phylum Chloroflexota; class UBA5177; order UBA5177; family UBA5177; genus JAICWV01. The sequence continues at coordinate 34,301 of JAICWV010000018.1, forward strand.
CGTTACGACACCGTGGAAGGAGAGTTCACGGCCGAATCGGTGCGCCTGGTGGAGCACGGCCCCGTTAAGTCCGTGATCCGCGTGGACAGCGTGTACCGGTCATCCCGAGTCACGCAGGACTTCGCCATGTACGCCGATCTCGACTACATCGAGGTTGAGGTGAAGGTTGACTGGCACGAGCGGTTCACGCTGCTCAAGCTCGATTTTCCCATCAATGTCTACTTCTCAACCGCCACTTTCGAGATCCCTTACGGGGTGATAGAACGCGCAGCAAACGGCAACGAAGTGCCGGCCCATAACTGGGTCGATCTGACGGGCATCGGCCGCGGCGATGGTCGCCGGATGGGCATGAGTATCCTGAACGATGGGAAGTACAGCCTTGACGTCGTGGAGCACGCAATTCACCTGACCGTCCTCCGCAGCCCTATTTTCGCCCACCACGACCCGTACGTTCCCGAGCCCGGCCGGGACTACACCTTCATGGACCAGGGCGCACAACGCTTTACCTACCGTCTGCTTCCTCACGCCAACGGGTGGCAGGAGGCGGAGACGCCCAGACGCGCGCTGGAGCTCAACCAGCGGCCAATCGCTCAAATGGAGAGCTTCCACGAGGGACCGCTTCCGACCCGGCGCTCCTTCGCGCAGGTGGATGGTGATGGCGTTGCTGTGACGGCGCTCAAGCGCGCCGAAGACGGCGGAGGCACCATCATACGCTGCTTCGAGACCAACGACAGGCTGTCCAGGGCCACAATCGAGCTCACAGCATGGGATCGCTCAATCGACGTGATGCTCGCCCCGACCGAGATCAAGACTTTTTTGGTTCCAGACGATAAATCGCAGCCCGTTCGCGAAGTGAACCTGATTGAGTGGGATGTGGAGCCGCTATAGATGGGGCACGGTTCCTCAATCTCTGGGTTTTGCCGCGGTCTGGTGTGCTGGGCCACGAGACGTAGAACGGTGCCTCAGTGGCCGGCTCCCCTGGCTCGCCATGGCTGTTGATCCGACCAATGCCTGTCTGTGCTCTGCTTCTCGCAACCGGCTGGTTGGGTCACCAGACCACTGCCTCCCGGTAGCTGGTCCCTCCGCGGGCCGGATGGGCACGGACCAGGGGGGTGGGTAGGAACCAGAAGGGGATCGACCCA
>JAICWV010000169.1 GCA_025966365.1 Chloroflexota bacterium
GCGGGGCCGAAAGCTGGAGGACCCGGTCGTGACCTTTGGCCTCCTCCTCGAATTCCACCATGCCTGGAGGCGAAGGCGGTTGCGCGTGATGTACCGGAAGCGCCAGTACATCAGATTGACGCGAAACGACTTCCAGAGCTTCACACGGGCACCTCTGCCTTCATGAGCGTGAGCCGGAGCAGGTTCAACGCGGACTGGGCAAAGTGACGTTGTGCGCCAACACGGCTCCCGGGCCGGTGAATCTCAGCGGCCCGAACCAGCCCATCCACATCCACCGCGATAAAGCAGGTGCCGGGGGAATGTCCGTCAGCCGCCTCCGTTCCTGCGATGCCTGTCAGCCCGATGGCGGCCGATGTCCTCAGGGCCGACCTCGCCGCGGTGGCCATTGCTTCGGCCGTCTCACGGCTTACCACGCCGTGCCGCGCGATCACCCCGGTTGGGACGCCGTATTGCACTTTCACTTCCGGAGTGTAGGCCACGATGCCGCCGCGGAAGTAGTCCGAGCTTCCGGGATTGCCGGTGATCAGAGCACCCAGCATGCCGCCGGTGGCCGACTCCATAACCGCCAGGGTGGCTCCCTGTGCCGTGCAAAGGTCGCCCACCGCTCCCGCCAGCGTGCTGTCTCCGGTCCCGAAGACGGCCGTTCCCAGCCGCTCGCGTACCATTCTGTCCGCCTGATCCACCGTCCGGCGCGCTTCCTCAGCGGAGCCCGCGCGGGCCGTCACGTGGACCTGGACGCCCGTTTCCTTCGCGTAAGTAGCTACGGTAACATCCGGGCGCCAGCGGATCACATCGGCGATCTGTTCCTCCAGGGCCGACTCGCCAATCCCGAAGGTCATGAGAGCCAGCATGGCAACGCTGTCGGGAATGAGCCGCTCGACCTCGGGCCGGACCGCGTCCGTCCACATGGGCAGCATCTCGGCCGGCGGCCCGGGCATGGCCGCGACTGTCTTGCCCGACGCGCGGACCAGCCAGCCGGGGGCGGTCCCGTTGGGGTTGGGAAGCGACGACGCTGAGGGAATGATCTGCGCCTGCCGCCTGTTGCTCGCGGGAACGTGCCGCCGTCCCAGCCGCGCAAAGCGCCGCTCGATTTCCTCCATCAATCCGGGATCAATCGTCATCTCTTCCCCGAACACCTGGGCGATGGCGTCGCGGGTGAGGTCGTCGTCGGTCGGGCCCAGGCCCCCGGTCAGCAGAAGCACGTCGGCGGCATCCAGAGACTGCCGGACGGCGCCGGCAAGCAGCGCGAGCTCGTCGCCCGCGGCACGGGTGCTCACTACCTCGAAGCCGAGCTCGCTCAGTTCGCGGGCCAGAAAGGGGGCATTGGTGTCCACGATGTCGCCCCGCAGGATCTCACTGCCGACGGAGAGGACCGCTGCCCGCATGGCTCAGGTGCCCTGCCACTCCGGCTCGCGTTTCTCCAGGAAGGCCTGTGTACCCTCCTTGCGGTCCGCGGTGCCGACGGCCAGTCCGAAGTAGGTCATCTCGGCTTCGTTGCCCGCACGCGGTCCCATCTCCAGGCCGTGATAGACGGCACGCTTGGCGAGAGCGATGGCGAGCGGCGCCTTCTGCGCGATGGTGTCCACCATGCTCTTCGCCGTTTGCATCAGCTCGCCGGCCGGGACGACGTGGTTGACCAGCCCCCACTGGAGAGCCTCCTGTGCTGAAATTCGCTCACCGGTAAAGATCCACTCCAGGGCTTTGGTCCGTCCCACCAGCCTCGGCAGCCGCTGGGAGCCGCCGAACCCGGGGATGATGCCGAGGTTGACCTCCGGCTGGCCGAAGGAGGCGTTCTCGGAGGCCAGAATGATGTCGCCCCCCATGGCCAGCTCACAGCCGCCACCCAGCGCGTAACCGTTGATGGCCATAATGACCGGCTTGCTGAGGTGCTCCATCTTGAAGATCACCTCATGTGACCGGCGGGAATGCTCGAAGCCCTCGCGCGCCGTGTCCATCGCCTGCAGCTCGCCGATGTCGGCGCCGGATACAAAGGCTCGCCCTCCCGCGCCGGTCATGATGACCGCGCGGACCTCGGGGTCGGCATCGGCTACGTCGAGCGCCCGGCCGATCTCGGCAATGGTCTCGTGATTGATCGCGTTCAGGACGCGAGGTCGATTGATGGTGATGATCGCCGCCGGAAGCTCGCGCTGGTAGAGGATGTTCTCGTACGCCATGATTACGTGTTGTACTCGTAGAAGCCGCGTCCACTCTTGCGGCCCAGGTATCCGGCGGTGACCATCTTGCGAAGAAGCGGCGGGGCCGCATACTTTGGCTGCCGGAGCTCCTCGAACATGACGTCGGCGATGAAGAGCGTGGTGTCGAGCCCGACAAAGTCGAGGAGGGTCAGTGGCCCCATGCGATGGCTGAGCCCGAGCTCAATCGCAGTATCGATGTCCTCTTTGCTTGCGACGTTATCCTCCACCATCTTCACCGCTTCCAGCAGGTACGGCACCAGCAGATAGTTGACGATGAACCCTGGCGTGTCCTTGGCGGTGACCACGGTCTTGTCCAGCGTTCCGGCAAAGGCGCGGAGATCGTCCAGCGTTTGCTGGCTGGTCTGGAGGCCCTGGACCAGCTCGACCAGCTTCATCACCGGGACCGGGTTGAAGAAGTGCATGCCGGCCACGCGGTCGGGTCGTTCGGTGGCCGCGGCCAGCGCGGTGATGCTGACCGAGGAGGTGTTGCTGGCCAGGATGACCTCGGGACGCGTGATCCGGGACAGCTCGGAGAAGATGTCCTTCTTCATGTCGAGGTTCTCGACGATGGCCTCGATGACCAGATCGCAGTCCTTCAGGTCGGTGAGGTTGGTGGTCCAGGTAATGCGGGCGTTTTCAACGTTGGCCTGTTCCTCGGTGATCTTTCCGCGCTCCAGCGCCCGCGCGTTGGAGCGCTCGATGCGCTTCTTCCCACCCGCCACTGCACTCTCATCGATCTCGCGAGCGACGACGTCATAGCCGCCGCGCGCGACGGTTTCGATGATGCCGGACCCCATGAGTCCGGCGCCCACGACGCCGACCGTCTTTACGTCCATCCGTGTCTCCTCCGTCGGTCTCACATCGCTCGCACGGCGAGCCACACAAGTATATGGCGGCATCCCCCGAGGACGGATGCGTTGAGCGAGGACAATAGACGTATGAGAGCAGCCGCATTTCTCGACCTCAACGGCACCCTGGTCCTCCCGGTCCGGGCCGGTGCTCCGTCTGAGTATCGGCCTGTGCCCGGCGCGCTTGCCGCGATTCGCCTACTCAATCACCTCGGATTTGTGTGCCCCGTCGTAAGCGTGCAGAGCCGAATCGAGAAGGGGATGTTCTCAGAGGCTGATTTTCGCTCGTGGTTCGGATCGTTTGTTGCCGACGCGAGCGGCCAAGGTGCAGAGATCGCGGGCCTATACCTGTGCCCACATCGGACCTCGTCAGACTGCCGGTGCGGAAAGCCGAAGCCGACCCTCTACCACCGTGCCGCCGGCGACCTTTGCATCGATTGCCGACGCTCGTACGTCATTGGGGACTCGGCTTCGGACATGGACGCTGCCCGAAATATCGGATCGGTGGGCTGTCCGGTCCTTACCGGATGGAGCGAGAACGCGCTGGCGGAAGGTGCCAGTCCGGACTACATAGGACATGACATACGTGAGGTAGCTGCGTGGATTGCCTCCAGGGAACGCAGCCGGTCTCCGAACCCCGTCTGTCTCATCCCACGACAGGATGTTCTCCTGTAGCCGGAGCATGCGACCAGTCCGGAGAATGGGTACGCAGACTTCGTGACGCGCTTCTGCGTGCGGCGAGCGTTTTTGAACCAGTATGAGGTGCATCAGGTGGGTGGCCGCGTCTACGAAGAGTACTGGATACCGGCTGCGGACGTAGAGGAGTTAAATCGCAACATCGTCGGGCTGATCGAGGTTGTGGCAGAGTTCCGTGGCTCTCAAGGTGGGCCAGTCGAGCGTGTGCGATAAGACAACGCGGCAATACCGGGGATCATAATTCGAGTATGTCCAGGATCATGGTGTGGTTACCTGACGACTTGCTCAGGCGGCTCGACGAGGAAGCAAAACGACGCTCCATCAGCCGGAGCGCGCTGATCGCGTCTGTGGCGCGTCGCGAGCTGGCTCGCCCGAGTCCCGATGCAGTTGCTGCAGCTATCGCCCGCTCGGAAGCGCGATTTCTCCGATCCGGCGACTTTGAGACGTCGAACCTGATCCGCGAGCATCGAGGCAGGCTTTGCTAACGGGCTGCAGCGTCTGTCTGGAGGGACTATTTCGGTGCAAGCGGCAGCGCCGCTTCCAGGATTTGCTTTGCCAGCGGGGCGGCCACGGTCGATCCCTCGCCGCCGTGCTCGACGATGACGGTCACGGCGATACGCGGGTGATTCACCGGGGCGAAGCAGACGAACCAGGCGTGCGGCAATACCGCGCCGCCCGTCTCCGCTGTTCCGGTCTTGCCCGCGATCTCCACGCCCGGCACCTGGGCCAGAACGCCGGTGCCCTGCTGCACCACCAGCTGCATGGCCGAGCGGGTATCGTCGGCGGCGCTGGTGGAGACAGCCTGCGAGAGCGTGCCCGGTGAATCGGTCTGGATCACCGAGCCGTCGGGAGCGGTGATCTTCTGGATCAGCAGCGGAGTGGGGATGGCGCCGCCGTCGGCGATGGCCTCGTCGGCAAAGAGCATCTGCATGGGGGTCACGTGAAGGCCGCCCTGGCCGAAGGCGCTGCTGGCCAGCGCCACCTGATCGAAGACCTCACCCTTTTGTGTCACCCGGCTCCTCGACACTGGAATGGCAAAGGGCGGCACGCTGTCGATGCCGAAGCGGTGCGCGTAGTCGAGGAAGCGCGAGGCGCCCAGCTTCAGCCCCACCTGGGCAAAGACGATGTTGTCGCTGCACTCGAGTGCCTGGGCCAGGGTGATCGGAGGTGAGACAACCCGCCCGCCGCAATCGTTGAGGTTGTTGATGGTGTCGGGATAGACATGTCCCTGTACTGTCAGCGGGCCCGTGGCCTGGGTGCCGTAGAACGTGGAGTCGAGCGTGTAGATGCCGGCGTCGAGTGCCGAGGATAGGGTGACGATCTTGAAGGTCGAGCCGGGCGGATAGAAGCCGTTGATGGTCCGGCTGATGAGCGGAAAGTTGGGATCGTTGAGGAGAGAGTGCCAGTAGGCCGAAACGCCCACCTGGTTGGCGTCGAACCCGGGATGGCTGACCATGGCCAGGATTTCCCCGGTGCGCGGGTCCGAGACGATGGCGGCGCTGGGACTGGCCGGCATGATGCCGTCGACCGCCCGCTGGATCCGATCGTCGATGGTGAGGGTGAGATCGTTGCCGTACACCGGCTTGTGCTCCACGCGATTGAGAAAGGTGGTCCAGCTGGTTCCGGCGATGGCGCCCGTCAAGTAGTCGTCGTACGAGGCCTCCAGCTCCGACTTACCCAGGCGCGGATCGTCGTAGCCGATCACGGTGGAGAGGGACGGATCTGTGTAGAAGCGATGAACCAGGCCGTCGTTCCCGATGCGGCGGCCGGCCAGCAGGACCCCGTTGCGGTCGTAAATGCGGCCCCGGCGTATCTCCTGAGCCTCCACATACATCCGGTGATTGTCCGGACGCGAGGCCATGCTGGAGGCGTCGATGACCTGCCAGTAGGTGACATCGGCGACGATGACGCCGAACATCACAAGGAAGAAGACGCCCAGGCGTCGAATATTTCGATTCATGCTCGCTCCGGCGCCGCCGAGATGCGAAGGAGCAAGCTGACGATCACGTAATTGGCCAGCGCGGAGGAGCCGCCGTAGCTGAGGAATGGGAGCGGCACACCGGTGAGCGGCATGAGCCGCGTGGTCCCGCCCACGATGACGATGGTCTGAATTGCGAGCACCGCCACCAGGCCCGCGGCCAGCAGCTTTTCAAACCCATCGGTCCGCCGGATGGCCACGGAAAGGCCGCGAAAGACCACGAAGAGGATGAGCGCAAGCAGTACGCAGATGCCCGCCAGGCCCAGTTCTTCGCCGATCGCTGCCAGGATGAAGTCGGTGGTCACCACCGGCACATAGCCCGGGCTGCCCTGGCCAAGGCCCTGCCCGCCGACGCCTCCTACCGCAAGGGCGATCAGTCCCTGCACCAACTGAAAGCCGGACCCCGACGCGTGTGCCCAGGGGTCGAGCCAGATCTCGGTCCGGTCTCGGACGTGGGGAAAGAGGTGAAACGCCAGGAACGCTCCCACCGAGAAGAGGAGGATGCCGGAGACTGGATAGAACGCGCGGGCTGTGCCCACGTAGACCATGGCCAGAAAGATGCCCAGGAAGAGCAACGCGCTGCCAAGATCGTTCTGCTTGATGAGCAGGAGTAGGGAGAGCCCCCAGACCACCGGAAGCGGTGCCAGGTACTGCAAGGGCGGGAGCCGGATGCGTCCGATTGCCAGCCGGGCCGCCGCCAACAGCTCATGTTTCTCGTCCAGGTAGGCGGCAAAGAAGATCACCATGAGCGGCTTCAAGAGCTCGACCGGCTGAAAGTAGACACCGTGGAAGCCGATCCAGCGCTTGTAGCCGCTCCCGTTGATGTCGGTGCCCGCCACGATGGTGGCGGCGATCAGCAGCAAGCCGGCGAACGCCCAGGTGTACTTGTAGAGTCGCAGGGTGCTCAGGTGCCGCGGGACCATGATGGTCACCAGGACGGCGACCTCGCCCA
>JAICWV010000211.1 GCA_025966365.1 Chloroflexota bacterium
CCCGGCACGCGCTCGATCCCCTCGGCCGCGGTGAGGTGATCCAGCTGGGTCTGCAGCTCCTGGATCCTGGTGTCGGCGGTAACGGTCATTCCTCTGTCTCCCTGGCAACAGCCTCAAATCGGATCGGTTTGATCGAGTCCTCGAGCGGGACTTCAACCGCGCTCACCTTCCCATCGGTATCGGTGAGAAAGGTAAGGGGCCAGCTCTCCTCGAGCGGCGGATAGTCGACAGTCCAGGTCTCAAAATGGCGATAGCGCGCGGGCAAGTCAAGCTCGCCCAGGCGCACCTCGAGGTCGGAGACGCCGGCCTCGACCTGCAGCGTCCCATAGCCCGGGTGCTCGTAGGTCCCGGCATAGTCCGAGAGTGGATGGGCCGGCTGCGTGTCCGTCACGACCGCCGGTTCGGGAGGTTTGGGCTGGTCCCGCTGCGCGGCCAGCAGGTTCTCCGACCACGGCTTCGGCTCCGCTCCCAGCAGCACGTCGGCCACATGGAAGACCACGGCCAGCGGCATGTTGGTATCCAGTGCGTTGCACGACGCCGAGACCGCGATTCCGTCGTCGGGCAGCAAAACAATATCGGTCTTGAAGCCGTCGATGCCGCCGTTGTGCCACACGAGCCGCCGGCCGCGATAGGTGCCGATCATCCATCCGAAGCCATAGCCGTAGAAGTGGATGTCCGGGTCCTGCCCCGGCGCGTCGAGCGGGGTACTGATTCGCTTCGTCCTGTCCAGTGCCTCGGCCGAGATGATGCGCGTTCCGTCGAGTTCGCCGTCTCCCAGCTGCAATCGCAGCCATTGCGCCATATCCACGGCGCAGGAAATCATCTGTCCTGCCGGCGCGATCTGATCGGAGCGCCGCCAGGGAATGGGCCTGCGCGTGCCGTCCTCCAGCCCTTCCGTGACCAGCGGCCCGTAGGGCTGGGCATGCTCGCGCGCCTGGGCCTCGTCCACCGAGGTGACCGTGTGCTCCATTCGCAGGGGATCGAGGACACGCTCTCGCATCTGCGTCTCCCAGGTGGAGTTGGTGACGGTCCCGATCAGATGGCCGGCGGTGACGTAGGCCAGGTTGGAATAGGAAAAGGTGGTGCGAAGATCGAGCGGTGACTCCAGATACCGCAGCCGTCGCACCAGCTCAGCGCGGCTGAGCGAGGGGTTAGCCAGCCAGGCGAACTCGTGCCGGGCCAGCCCGCTGCGGTGAGACAGCAAGTCCCTGAGCGTAACCCGGTCGCTGATGGCGGCGTCGTGAAACCTGAAATCGGGCAGATACTCGCGCACGGGCCGGTCCCACTCCAGTAGGCCGGCATCGACCAAGGTTCCGGCCAGGACGCCGGTGAACGCCTTCCCGGTCGAGCCGTGGTGGAACAGGGATGTGGGCGTGGCCGGCAGGTTCTGCTCGACATTTCGGAGGCCAAAGGCCTCGGCCAGCAGCGTCTCGCCGTTCTGAACCACCGTGAGCTCCAGGGCCGGCACCTGCCAGCGCTCGAGCTCGGCTGTCGCGTGTTCACGAAGCTCGTCGAGGTCCACCATGCTGATCATGGTATCGGCCCGGCCATGCCCGTCCCTTAGATAATTCCCTGAACTGCGCAGGGCATCATCGTACGTTCTTCCAGTGTCCCGCGCGCGGCGGCAGGACTACCGTAGGCTGTCATGCTTCCGGCACCTCCCGTTTTCGACGGGCACAACGACGTGGTCCTGCGGCTGCTGGCCAAGGGGCAATCCTTCTTCGATCGCAACGCGGACGGTCACATCGACCTTCCCAGGGCAAGAGAAGGAGGTCTTGGGGGCGGCTTCTGCGCGCTTTCGGTTCCCGGTGCGCACCGGCAGGCGCTGGGCGGAGACCTGGCCGAGATGGTCAAGAAGGCGATTGCGGGCCATGCCGATGACGAACACATGCCGCCTCCGCCTGCGCTGGCGGATTCGCTCCAAATCACCCTCGAGCAGCTGGCCTGCCTGTTCAAGGTCGAGGCGCAGTCCGCCGGCCAGGTGAAAATCGTCCGGACGGCCGGCGAGCTGAGCGAGTGTCTGGAAGACGGCACCTTTGCCATGCTGCTGCACATAGAAGGAGCAGAGGCGATTGACCCCGACCTCAACGCCCTCGAGGTCTTCTATCAGGCCGGGCTCCGCTCCCTGGGCCTCGTCTGGAGCCGGCCCAATGTCTTCGGGCATGGCGTACCGTTTAAATTCGGCATCTCACCCGATACCGGTCCCGGACTCTCCGATGCCGGGAAGGCGCTGGTCCGGGCCTGCAACCGGCTGCGCATGGTGGTGGACGTCTCGCATCTCAACGAGCAGGGCTTCTGGGATGTGGCGCAGCTGACGGATGCGCCCATCGTGGCCACGCACTCGAACGCGCACCGGCTGGCGCCGTGGACCCGCAACCTGACCAACGAGCAGCTCGACGCCATCCGGGAGAGCGACGGCATGGTCGGCCTCAACTTCCATGTCGGGTTTCTGCGCGATGACGGCGATCCGGTGAATCCTGACACCCCGATCAGCGTCATGGTTCGCCAGATCGACTACCTGGTGGAGCGGCTGGGGATCGATCGGGTGGGGTTCGGCGCGGACTGGGATGGAGCGATCATGCCGGCCGGGATAGGCGACGTCACCGGCCTGCCGACGCTCCTGGCAGCACTACGCGAGGCAGGCTACGACGAGGGGGCGCTTGGCAAGCTTGCGCACGGGAACTGGGTCCGGGTGCTCCGTAAGACCTGGGGACGCTAAAGGCCCAGGCCGCCATCGCTTGACGAGCCTGGCGTCTCCGGCGACGGTGGCAATACCGGGTAGACTGGCGGTACGGCAAAGGTGATGGTATCGCTCCCCGACGACGAGAACTATGCCGCCGCCAGCCAATTGCTCAGGGGCGACGAGCCGCTCGCCACCCCGGACCTCGCCTTCTATGAGGTGACGAATGTGGCGGTGAGCATGTGGCGCGACCTTCCGGCGGCGCACCGCCTGCGCAAGCGCGTGGCCGCCATAGCCGACGATGGCGGGCTCATCCGCGCCGATACGGCATTGCTTGCGCGCGGCTGCTGTCGCCGACGAGCATGGTATCTCGGTGTACGACGCTGCCTACGTGGCGGCAGCCGGTAGGTTGGGCGCTCAACTGGTGAGCTGCGACGTGCGGGATCTCGTGTCTCGCCGGCTCGCACGTCTCCCTGGCGACGCCCCTGGCCCATCCGGTTCCTAGCAGAAGCGTCACTACCTCAACCGCCCGCGTCGCGGGGTATCCAGTAGCAGCCGCCCCGGATGTCAGCCAGTGGGCGGCCCCCACAGCCGATTCCTGCTTGGGGTGGTAGGGACTTGCGCTTGTCCAGGCCCTTGATCGCGCGGTGGAGAGATCAGGGCCGCTGGGCCGTTCCCGTAGCTCGACCTCAGCCAGAGCGGTGAAGATCAGCCTGCCGCCCGGGGTGGCGGTGTCGATCTGCTCGGTGAGTGAGCGGAACCCAATGCCACGCCCGTCGAGCTCGGCCATCAACGCAATGAGCTGGGACAGGGATCAGCCGAGGCGATCAAGCCGCCAAACTTCAAGTGTGTCACCGTCACGAAGGTGCTCGAGGGCCTGAGCAAGGCCGCGGCGGTCTGCTTTAGCGCCGCTCTCGGTATCGCGGTAGATCTTCGCGCAGCCGGCCAGCGTGAGTGCGTCGAGCTGCAGGGCGAGATCCTGATCATCGGTACTGATGCGAGCGTAGCCAATATCCATGGAGGCATCGTCTCTGGAACTCGTTTCGTTTGCAATAGGCAAGATTATGATTCTGAGACGAGTTAGTAAGACGGCGCGATTGGCGGACTTCCATTGCC
>JAICWV010000209.1 GCA_025966365.1 Chloroflexota bacterium
AGGTCGCCGGAGAGCAGCGTCCAGGCGTCGAACTTCTGGAGCGCGCGGTCCAGCTTCGCCCCCTCTTTGAAGTCAAGCAGCTCGGCGGCGAAGTAGCGGCAGGCGCAGAGGACGTCTATCGTCACGTCGCCCTTCTGCTCCTCTATTGGCGTGATGGTGTGGGACGGCATGGGGGTGAGGACGGCAACGTCCAGGCCGCGTTCAAGGTGCAGCGGGCGGGCGTTCGGGCCGTTCTCCCGTCCCCAGTCATAGAGGCGATAGGTGACGTCGGAGGACTGCTGCAGCTCGTAGAGGACGATTCCGCCGCCCAGGGCGTGGATGGTGCCGGGCATGTTGAGGACAACTTCCCCTGGCTCGACGTGGACCGCCTCCAGCGACTCCTCGATGTGGCCTTCCTTGAGGTCCCGCTCCAGCTCCTCCCGGCCGATGGGGCGCCGCACACCGTGGATGATCTCCGAGCCCGGCTCGGCTTTGAGGATGTACCAGAACTCGGCCTTGCCGTAGGGCACGCCTTCCTTCTCGCGGGCGTACTGGTCGTTGGGATGGGTCTGGACTGAGAGATTTTCTCGGGCGTCGAGGAACTTCGCCAGGAGTGGGAACTCCGTCAGCCCCCGGCGTACCAGCTCCGCGCCCAGGACCGCCGAGGCATGGCCACGCACCAGATCGGCCACCGTTTTGCCGCTCAGCGGGCCGTTCTCGATGGTGTTGCCATCGTAGATCACCCAGGCCTCACCGATCTTCTCCTCCGGCTGCCCTTGCAAGCCGAGGATCGGGTAGAGGTCGTCCCCGCCCCAGACCTTCTCCTTGAGGACCGGCTGGAGGAGGAGCGGATAGTTCACCGACGCGGATGGTTCAGTCATGGCGGTCCCTCCCGCTCGATTCTAGGGCCGGCTGCGTTCGGGTCGGGCTGGGACTATCTGGCTCGGAAGCCGGTGCGAGATGGGCGGGGGGATTGCCGCGACTGCGGATGCCGGGGCCTGCGGCCCCCATTCCCCTTCGGGGCCGGTTGGGTGCGCTTCTCACCATTGAGGTGGCGCTTGAGGGCAAGGAGCTCCTTGTCCTCTTCGGCGGTGTGAAAGGTGACCGCGATCCCGGTCTCCCCGGCGCGGCCGGTGCGGCCGATGCGGTGGACGTAGGTCTCGGGGGTGTCGGGCATGTCCAGGTTGAAGACGTGGGTCAGCCCCTCGATGTCCAGTCCGCGGGCGGCGATGTCGGTAGCGACCAGCGCCTGTAGCTTGCCCGATTTGAGGTCCCTGAGGACGCGCTCTCGCTGCTGCTGCGAGCGGCGCCCGTGCAGCGCGCCTACTTTATATCCACGCCGCGAGAGGTCGCGGGCAGTGCGATCCACCCGATGCGTGGTGCGGCGGAAGATGAGCGCCAGGTAGACGGAGGGATCGTCCAGATAGGAGCAGAGGGCCCCCAGCTTGTCGGCGTTCTCGACCTGCTGGAAACGCTGGTCGATCGCCTCCACCGTGGCCTGTTCGGGATTGATGGCGACGGTGACGGGGTCGCGTGTCTGGCGGCGGGCCAGGCCCAGTACCTCGTCGGGCAGGGTGGCGGAGTAGAGGGATGTCTGACGCTCCCTGGGCGTGGCGCCGAGGATGCGCTCGATGGGCGGCAGGAAGCCGACGTCCAGCATGCGGTCGGCCTCGTCGAGGACGGCGAAGCGGACGGCATTCAGTCGAAGTAGTCCTCGAGCCATGAGGTCTTCGACCCGCCCCGGCGTGCCGACCAGCACCTGGGCGCCGCCGCGAATGCCGGCGATCTGGCGGTTCATGCCCACGCCGCCATAGACGGCCACGACGCGGACGCCGCTATTGGCGGCGAGCCGCGAGAGCTCGTCGGCGACCTGAATGCAGAGCTCGCGCGTGGGAACCAGGATGATGGCCTGGATGGCACGCTGCGCCGGATCGATGGTCTCGATCAGCGGGATGCCGAAGGCAGCCGTCTTTCCGGTGCCGGTCTGGGCCTGCGCCAGCACATCCTTCCCTTCGCGGAGCACAGGTATAGCGCGCTCCTGGACGGGAGTTGGCTGCGAATATCCCATCGCGCGCAGCGAGCGGGCGATGGATGACGTGACGGGAAGCGGACCGAAAGTACCGGCCTCGTCCTGTCGCAATGGTGCTTGATTCACGGATACATGCCCTCCTGGGCATAAAAAAACCCGCTGCGGCCAGCGGGCACATATATTTCGCTTGACAAACCAAGTATATCAGACGAGAGTAGAATGTAGGTGTCTTGATCCCATATCTCGAGGAGGACGCAATGGTAGCAACAGTCGTGAATCAGGCGGCGATCAGCGGCATTGTCTGGTTGATCATCGTCATCATCATCATCTTGATCATCCTCGGTTATCTGTTCCGGGGGCGAATGGGGTAGCACCACCTCCACAAAAGAGGCCCCGCCAAATCCGGCGGGGCCTCTTTGCATTGGGGGTATCGCATCAGCTGTGTGGATTGGCCCTCTCGCAGGAGTATTATTCCGGTACGGGAGGGTAGGGATATCGAGACCGTTGCTCGGCGGATGATCGAGGCTCTGGGCCGCGATGCGGTGATCTCGGAGCGCGAGCAGCTGCGCACCTATGAATGCGACGGGCTGACCTCCTATCGGGTGATTCCGGGGCTGGTGGTCTTTCCGGAGACGGCGGAGGACGTCCAGGCGGCGGTGCGGATCTGCTTTGAGGAGGGCGTTCCCTTCGTGGCCCGCGGATCGGGAACCGGCCTCTCCGGCGGCGCGCTGCCGGTGGAGAGCGGGGTGCTGATCGTGATGTCCAGGATGCGGCGGATCCTGGAGGTGGATATGGCCAACGCGCGGGTGGTGGTCGAGCCGGGGGTCATCAATCTCTGGGTGACGGAGGCGGTGGCGCCCTTCGGCTACTACTATGCGCCCGATCCCTCCAGCCAGGTGATCTGCTCCATCGGCGGCAACGTGGCCGAGAACTCCGGCGGCGCCCACTGCCTGAAGTACGGCTTCACCACCACCCACGTCACCGGCCTGGAGGTGGTCCTTCCCAACGGTGAGATTGCGCATCTGGGCGGAAAGGCACCGGATACCCCCGGCTACGACCTCATGGGCGCCTTTGTCGGCTCCGAGGGGACGCTGGGCATCGCCACCAGGATCACCCTCCGCGTCATCCGCAAGCCGGAGAAGGTGGAAACGCTGCTGGCGGCCTTCGGGAGTGCTGACGAAGCGGGGGGAGCCGTCTCCGGCATCATCGCCTCCGGCATCCTGCCCGCGGCCATCGAGATGATGGACCCACTCTCCATCGAGGCGGCGGAGTCGGCGGTGCACCCCAACTATCCGAAGGGTGCCGGGGCGCTCTTGATCGTGGAACTGGATGGTCCGGCGGCCGACGTGACGCACGGCATGGAGGAGGTGAAGCGGATCTGCGCCGAGAACCGCGCCTTCGAGGTCCGGGTGGCGCGGGACGCCGAGGAGCGGGCACTGATCTGGAAGGGCCGCAAGGCGTCCTTTGCTGCCATGGGCCGCATCTCGCCCGACTATTACATCCAGGACGGTGTGATCCCGCGAACTGCCCTGCCGCAGGTGCTCCGGACCATCGGCGAGCTGGCGGCGGAAGCCGGATTCCGCGTGGCCAACGTCTTCCACGCCGGGGATGGCAACCTCCACCCGCTCGTCCTCTACGACGCCGAGGTGCCGGGGGAGGCGGAGCGTGCCGAGGAGCTGGCGGGGGAGATTCTCCGCGTCTGCCTCGACCACGGCGGCTCCATCACCGGGGAGCACGGCGTGGGCTTCGACAAGAAGAAGTACATGGCGCAGATGTTCACGGCTGCCGATCTGGACACCATGCAGCTGGTGCGCTGCGCCTTCGACCCCGGCCATCTCTGCAACCCCGGTAAGGTGTTTCCCACCCCGCGCCTCTGCGG
>JAICWV010000136.1 GCA_025966365.1 Chloroflexota bacterium
GCGGCGCGTCCGGAGAGCAGACGCTCCACCGCACCCTCGATCAGGCGCTCGGTAGCGGGGTCGAGCCGCGAAGATGCTTCATCCAGGATGACAATGGCCGGGTCCTTGAGGAAGACGCGTGTCAGCGCCAGGACCTGAGCTTCGCCCGCCGATAATCCCCCTGCCCCTGCCAGCTCGGTGTCAAGGCCCTGGGGCAGCGAGCGATACCAGGTGTCGAGGCCCAGGGCCTCGATTGCGTCCAGTAGCTGCCGGTCCGGCACCGATGAATTGAAGAAGGTGAGATTGTCGCGGACGCTGGCGTGGAAAAGCTGGACTTCCTGAGTCACCAGACCGACCAGTGCGCGGAGATCGGCCAGGCGAAATTGGCGGATGTCGATACCGGAGACGGTGATACGGCCGAGCTGAGGCTCATACAGCCGAAACACCAGGCGCGAGATTGTCGTCTTTCCACTGCCAGTGCGGCCCAGCAGGCCGAGCACTTCTCCCGGCTCCAGGGAGAAGGTGAGGTCACGAATCACCGGCTCGGCATCGCCGTAGGCAAAGGTGACGTCGTCGAAGGCCAGGCTCGGTCTGTCCGTGTCGAGGCGAACGCCGGGTCCGTCGGTGATGGCATTGGACACGGAGCGCAGGCCGGTGACGCGGGCGAGCCCGGCGCTGGCCTGCTGGAGGTCGTCGAGGTTGTCGGTAATGGCAAACAACGGCCAGGCCATGATGCCGGCGTAATAGATGATCAGGACCACGCTCCCGATCGAGATCTCATGATGCTGGTAGAGGTAGGACCCCAGGCCGAGCCCGATGGCAATGGAGACGATCATTGCGAAGCGCGTCACCACGCCGGGAACGGCGCTGGCCAGGTGCGCGTGTCTGTAGGTGATCAGCAGGGATCGCATCAGCCTGTAGAAGCGATCCATGACATGGTCGGTAGCGCGGCTGGAGCGGATATCTTCAGTGCCGGCGAGCCGTTCTTCCAGGAAGCCGGACATCTCGGCGCTGATACGGCGGCCCTCGACCCAGTACGGAATAGAAAGCCCGCGGAGCCGCACCAGCAGAACCAGGGTGACCAGTGCAAAGGCGGTGAAGGCGGCGCCGATTCGCAGATCGACGGTGTAGAGCATGACCAGCACACCGAGCATCAGCAGGATGTTGCCGACGAACTGGATGACGAACTCCGAGAAGAACGAGGCCATGGTGGTGACATCACCGTCTATGCGCTCGATCATCTCGCCGGGCGTGTGGGTGTTATGAAACCCCATGTCGAGCGCGAGAACGTGGGCGGCGAGGTCATGGCGGAGGGCGTTGGTCGACGTCCAGGCGAGGTTCTCGCTGATGTAGGCGGCGAGAACGGACAACGCCTGCTGCACGAAGACGATGCCGAGAAAGAGGATCGCCGCGGCAGCCAGGTGCTGCTCGTCGCCCTTGTCACGTGCAGTGTCGATGAAATAGCGGAGCACCTGGGGGTTGACGAGCTGCAGGCCGATACCGGCGAAGAGCACGGCGGTGAGGAGCAGGGCTGCGCGCCAGTGGGGTCGGAGGTAGACGGAGAGGACAGCCCAATACTGTCGGAGGGGGATTCGCACGGAGTCTCCCGGGGGAATAGGCAGGTTGGGGGAAAACCAGTATAGCAACCGGTTTTTGGCGTGGACATGCGAAAAGGGGCGGCTAGTTCATAGCCGCCCCTTTGGGTCTTGCGGGCTAAAGCCCTCCGCTACGGCTGGGTGGTAGCGGTTGGTTGTTAGTCGAGGTAGTCCTTGATCTTGCGGGTGATCGAGGGGTGGCGCAGCTTGCGGAGCGCCTCGATCTCGATCTGGCGGATGCGCTCGCGGGTCAGGCCGAAGTGACCGCCGACCTCTTCGAGGGTCTGCGGACGCCGGCCCGATAGTCCGAAGCGCAGCCGGATGATGCCCGCCTCGCGATCGGAGAGCTTATCCAGCACCTCGTCGATGGCGTCGCGGAGGACGCCCTTGGCGGCCAGCTCCTCGAGATCGTGCGACTCGTCCTCGACGAAGTCGCCGAGCATGCTCTCCTCGTCGTCGCCGACCGGCTTCTCCAGGGAGATGGGCACGCGGATGGCGCTCTTGATCTCCTCGACCTTCTCGGGAGACATCTCCATGGCCTCGGCGATCTCCTCGAGCTTGGGATCGCGTCCCAGGCTCTGGGAGAGTCGCATCATCTCGCGGTTGTACCGGCTGATGCGCTCATTCATATGCACGGGCACACGAATGGTGCGCGCCTGGTCGGCGATGGCGCGAGTCACGGCCTGGCGAATCCACCAGGTGGCATAGGTCGAGAACTTAAAGCCGCGGCGCCAGTCGAACTTCTCGACTGCACGCATCAGGCCGGTATTGCCCTCCTGGATCAGGTCCAGCAGGCTCATGCCGTGCCCGAGGTACTTCTTGGCCACGCTCACCACCAGACGGAGGTTGGCCTCGATCATCTTGCGGCGTGCGTCCTCCCCATCGCGGTGGAAGGAGCGAAGCGCATCGGGATCCCAGGTGAGGATCAGCGCGATCTGCTCCTCGGTCAGGTCGAGCCCTTCGAAAGCAGCCTCGGGATCGGACTCGATCCGGGCGCGCTCCTCTTCGTCGCGCAGCCCGTTTTTGATCAGGGTCTGCAATTCGATACGCTTGGCAAGGAACACCTCGTCGGCCTTCTTGAGAAGGGGGACGCGACCAATCTCACGCAGGTAGAGGCGAACGGCATCCTGTGCCTGCTCGTTCTCCAGCTGTGAGAGCGGATCATGATGTTCCGGCTGCGGCTCCTCTTGCTCCATGGCAAGATGGCCTCGGAGGACATCATCCTGGTGGGACATATCATCTGCAGGTGCGTACAAGTGCACCTCCTTTCAGGGAAGCAAAGACTGGAAAGGCCACACAGCGAGATACCCCGCCGGGGCCTTATGGGTTACAGCCTCGATTCGACGTGCGCCTAAAGACATGCGTCAGCCGCGCCTATTGTCTGCCAGAGTGTATCACGTTATTGTCGAGTTGTAAACAGTCGTGATCCTCTCCAAAGACCGCGATCCTCGCTTCATCACCATCCGCCGGGGAGGGTCACTGACCTGCGCCGACCATCGGCTGCTGGCCCTATGGGCCGCCTGCGCCGACCATATCCTGCCTCTGTTCGAGGCGGCGCGACCGTCAGAGCCGCGGCCTCGCCAGGCGATCGCACAGGCTCGGGCATGGGTGCGCGGCGAGATCAGCATGTCTCACGCCCGCGCGTCCGGTGGGCATGCCATGGCGGCGGCCCGAGGGTTGAGCGGTGCGGCGTGCCACGCGGCCTACGCGGCCGGTCAGGCGGCGGTTGGTGGTGCAGGTGGCGGCGCACGAACTGGGAGCGGCGGCCCATGCGATCAAGGCGGCCCGTGCCGCCGCGCCGGAAGGTGAGGGGGGAACTGGCCGGGTGGCGGGAGTGCCGCTGGCAGCGTGACCAGCTTCCGGAGTCCGTCCGCGCGCTAGTCCTAGATGATCAGGCGGCTGCGCAACGACCTCTGCCGGTCGGTGTTCGACTGCTGACAGGCCCGAGTGCGTGGCGGCGCTGTCCAACAAGCGCATCGAGATGCTTCCATTTCGGTATCTCGCTGGCTCATGGGTACGGTGCTTGAAACTGGGTTCACCAGCGCTCTCGATGCGGCAGGTGGGAGGATCGGGCAGGTTGTCTGTTCTGTCCCCCGCTCGAGGATCCCACTGTGCCCACCATCCTGCCCGATCCCGTCCGTCTGCATCTCGACCATATCGGCCCCGATGCGAACGTCATCACGCTGGTCGTCGCCAGCAAGGAGAAGGTCGCGCCGCGCCCGCTCTTCAGCACTCCGCCCGGGCGTGTCCACAGCCGCTCCGTCCAGACTCTCGCCAATCTTCCGCGGAATGGCGTCGCCCGCCGACTTCCGCCGTTTAAATTGCGACTCAGTCTGCCAGCACGCTCGCAGCAGGATGCGGCTCTCCTCGGCGGTAAGCAGGGCCGTCGGGACGTTGGTGACACTGATGGCCCAGCCGGCGAGTGCCAGCCGATCGGCGCTGACGGTCTGTCCCTTCTTCTTCGCCTGGCGCCTCAGCGCCCTCTGTCGTCGGGCCGCTGCCTGACCGACCAGGCGAAAGGCGATCAAGTGAGCGGAAAGCTGCCCGCGACCGCCTTCAGCACGGTGGCCAGGTAGGTCGAGGTTTCCGTCGTGTAGCGCTGTTGGAGCTCCCGGGGCTAGTTCCGGGAGCCCGCATGGGCAATCGCCTAGACCAGTTGATCGTAGGTGGCATCGCGATGGACCAACCAGCCGAAGATCAGCGCGTGGACGAAAGCCGCTCCGGTGAGCTTGCGCTCCAGTTTGATGAACTGGACATCCCAAGCGGCCGTCTCGGCGGTGGATGTGGGCACGGTCTGGAGGGTATGAGTCAGCTATGTTACGATCGGAGCGGGGAGGCGCTCCTGGCACGATGTGGTGGGTGGTGCTACCGCAGCGTGCCGGATCGCGCCCTCTTTCTGCGTAGACTTGATGCCCACGGGTCACATGACCGTACACCGGAATAAGGTTCGTATACCCTGGCAAGCGCGACGAAGGCGCGAGCGCGAAGACTGCGCCGCGAGAGACACCTCATGGAATGGAAAGGGGATCAAATCGTGGAGGCGGAGGCGACCCATCGCAGCGCGATAACGGTCGGGGTGCTCTCAGACCATCCGGTCGTGAGGGCCGGGCTCTGCTCGATTGTGGGATCGTGGGGAATGGATGTACTCATCGCCGGTCCGTTCGGGGCCGACGTGGCGGTGAAGCTGCAAGGGGTCCGGTGTCGAGTCGCCCTGGTCGAAGTTACGGCTACCTCACTGGCCGGTTGTCTCCTGCTTTGCCAGCAGTTCCGCGAGCAGCCGTCTGCGCCCGTCGTCGTCGCGGTGGATTGCACGGGTCACCCGCCCGCCCAGCTGCGGCAGCTCGTCGAAGGTGGCTTGCGCGAGTACGTGTCGGTCGCACACGCCAGTGAGCCTCTTCGCGCGGCCATTCTTGCGGTGAGCCGTGGCGAAATCATGCTCCACAGTCCGAGAGATTATCTGATCGAGTATCCGGGGGGATCGACGATTGAGGCGATTTTGGGACTGGACCTGGCGGACATCGATATCGAGATGCTGCAGCGCCTGGGCACGGGCATGAAGGACCCCGAGGTGGCCAAAGCTCTGGCGTACGCGGCTTCGACTGTGAAGCACCGTATGGAACATCTAACACAGCGAATCAACCTGCGCACCCGCTTCCAGCTTGGTGGGTGGGCAGTTGCCCACCACGCTATCGAGCCACCGGGCTCGTCAGGGGAGGCGACGTCGATCTAGCGATCCGGAATTGCGCGAGACGGGCCCTTTTGGCGCGCGCGATCGGACCAAAAGGATCTTCCGGTGGCTCGTTCTGATGTGTACGCTGTCTATGTATGGGAAGCGCGTGTGCGTAATGGGCAGACGCAACCCTTCGCAGAAGCCGTCGCATCGCCGTTGCCAGCGGCAGACGTCCGGTGCCCCACCTGGCTGCACCTTTCTCGCCATCTCGAGGCCCGTTCGTCGGTGGTGTCCCTCATGCTAACGCTGCAACTGCAGGCGGCGAGGCTGATTCTCGCAGGCGTCTTTCTGACATCCGGAGCGTCGAAGCTGGTCAGTTCCGAATCAACTGTCGAGGCGGTGCGCGAGTACCAGTTCTTACCTCGGGAGCTTTCATGGGCTGCGGGCAGCCTCCTACCAGTCGTTGAGCTGGCGGCGGGCGCTGCCTGCCTGCTTGGTGTTGACCTTGTCCTAACATCTATGGGACTTGTCATCCTCCTCGGTGCCTTCACCGTAGCGGTCGCGACCAACCTGATCCGGCGGCGGCGAGTGCGCTGCCACTGTTTCGGTGGCTCTCACGCTCTCATCGGGCCCCACACGCTTGTGCGCAACGCGGTGCTGATTGGGCTATCCGCATTTCTGGGTGTTGCATCGAGCAAGGTTCCAAACCGCGGTGTAGGCCAGTGGCATGGCGCAATAGCCCTCGTGAGCAACGCCGATGTCGCTGTCCCGCTGCTGGCCGCATCCGTGCTCGGCCTAGCTGCGCTCTTCCTCATCGGAGAAGCTGACACGACGGTGCTACATGCCTCGCGGGAAAGGAGTATCCGGGACTAAGTTCCGCTCGACGACGTGAACCAGCCACATCGAGTTGAGACCTGAAGAAGCTTGAGTTCAGGAGAGGAAGTGAAGATGACCGGAGCGTGGGTTCTCGCTTTCGCCGCGCAGTGGGTGCTGCTGCTGCTATTAACCCTGTTGGTGGCGGGCATGCTCAGATATCTGACCTCGTTCGAGGAGCGGGCGGAACTGGCAGCGCCCCACATCAGCCGCTTCGAGGTAGGAGAGAGCCCTGAGCCCTTCGTACTCCCTGACCTCGCCGGTCACGACGTCGACTCCGGGCGGCTCGTTGCGGGTCGCTACGCGATCATCCTCCTGA
This sequence comes from Chloroflexota bacterium, assembly GCA_025966365.1. Classification (GTDB taxonomy): domain Bacteria; phylum Chloroflexota; class UBA5177; order UBA5177; family UBA5177; genus JAICWV01. The sequence goes on from JAICWV010000136.1 coordinate 6,437, forward strand.
CGACCCCCGGCTGCTCGGCCTGCGACACGCTAACCATGCAGGTGGCCGAGCTGGCCAGCCGTGAGGGAGGACTGCCTGCCGTCGGCTGCCTGATCATCATCGTGGTCGGCTCATCCCACGACAAGGCCGCCGCACTCATCGACAAGCTTGGGGGGGCCGTGCCGCCGGGTGTGACCCTGCTTATTGATGAAAAGGGAACCGTCACGCGAAATTACGGAGTCCGATCTAATCCTGTGGGAATAGCCCTTAGTGACCGAGGCGAGGTGGTCAGCCAGTCCATGAACCCCCACATCAACTGGCTCTATAAGGTGCTGGATGTTCTTCCACCTGAGAGGCCAGTGGCTGCGGATCAACACGGCGTCGACACGCTTTGGCTCCCGGCCGGACTCACCCGCCAATGATCCAAAGGCTGTCTTCAGCCACTTTTCCGGAGGTGTACACGTGAAACGTAAGGACGATGACCTTTTGACGACCGTCTCGCGGATCGCGATGAAGACATACTCGCGCCGTGGACTGCTGGGGTGGGTCGGCAAGTCTGGACTCGCCCTGACCGCGGTCGCTGCGGGCCTCGGAGCCGCAGTGCCCGCTCTGGCGTGCATCCCCGGGGCATCCTGCCTTGGGGCGTGCAACTGTACGGCTTCGACGTGCTCGTGGCGACCTGACTTTCCCGCTTGCACGGTTACGTGCAACACGAACTGCTACGTTTGCGGTTGCGGATGCTTTCGGGCTCATGGCTACAACAGCGATACGTGCGCTCCGATCTGCGAGTACATTTTTTGTAATTCCGGTGACTGCTCCTGCTAGGCGCGGAGCCGCCGGGGTCCTCACAGGTGAATAGACGCTAGCGCAAATCGAAATGGAGGTGTACCGAATGCCCGGCCAAGAGCCCACATTAACTGCCACCAACCTGCCACACAACAGCGGAGACCCTTCATTGCCCAGCTTCAGCAGGGCGGGCGCGGATGCAACGTACCTGGGTCGAGTCACCGTCGAGTTGTGGGGCAGCGGGGATCCGGACCGTCCACAGCCCGCGGTGAAAATGGAGCCTTCCGGGGTGATAGGGACGGATCAGCTGCTTAGCAAGGTGATAACATCGCTCTCTCAAAGCTTCGGGACGTGAGTGCGATACGGCGTCCGAGCTGCCTCGCAGCAGTGCCCAGACGTCGCCGCATTCAAGCAGCCGTTCCGGCAACAGGTTCCCTGAGTAAGTGTGCATGGTGGACCTCTACAGATTCGGGTGATAGGCTGGAGGCGCGTGGCGGGCGGTTCCGGCCCTCCCGCTGTGGCTTCCACAGGTGACGACCGCAGGGAGATCAGCGATGGACAAACCTATGCGGGTGTTCGGCATGGGCCTTGCCCTAGCCGGGAACCTGCTCTGGGGTGGAGTGGCTCCGCTGGCGGTGGGAGCAGGTGCGATGCGGCCGCAAGCACCCCTCTTCAACGGGCCCGCGATCATGCGGACCGCCCTGCGGTATGTTGGCACGCGGTACAGTGTCCGCGGGACTAGGCCCCGAACGGGGTTCAGCAACGCTGGCTTTGTGCGCTATGTGTATGCGCAACATGGCATCCAGCTGCCGCAGGGTATGGGTGCATTGCGTTCCGTTGCACATCGACGCCACCTTGCCGGACTGCAGCCCGGCCACCTCGTCTTTTTCGCGAACGTGAACGTGTCGTATACGCCCCCCAGTACCAAGCGGGGATCTACATCGGGAGAGGCCAGTTTGTCCATGTCGAGGGGGCACCGCATGAGTACAGCCCCGGCGTCGTCAGGACCTACTTCTTCGGTGATCCCGCTGACGGAGATTACTGGGCGGAGCACTACGACGGCAAGGTGAGGCGCACTATGATTCCAAGCGGGCCTGGCGGCCCACCGACACCCAGCCGGACTCCTACCGTATGCATGAAGTGGAACCCGCGGGACTGCCGCCCCTAGTCAGTGGGTGTCCCTTACGTTGTTGCGCGGGCTCGAGCACGGGCGAGTGATCGCTAATCGTAGCCCTGACGCCAAGGGTGGTGCTCGGTGGGCCGGTCGTGCCGCAGCATGGGTGGCTTGGAGAGGAGCACGCGTTGCGGTAGCGGAGGTGAGGCCGCCTGCGGCGCCAGTGCGCGCTGGGCCTCCTGTCGTCGATGCCGGCCCTGCGTCACGCGTGCTTGCGCTTGCCCGCAGAGGTGCTGCCAGATTCCCGGCCACTCCGCCTTCCATGCGCCATTACAGACGACGGCATGGAGCGCCAGCATCGGGTTCACGTTGTGGTGGCTCCAGTGCATGCCGGCCCATTTGCGCCGCTGCTCCACCACCAACTTGTTGCCACTCTCCACGATCCCACTGCAATGGGATTGGAGTTGGCTCGGTTTCCTGGACAGTTGATTGATGGGTAGGGGCGCGCTGGATCGGGTCAGTCGACCTCCTTTCGGGCGGGGCGTGGATATGTGGACGGCCGTGATGGCGAGGCACGCGGGACGATGAGCTGGCCGCCCATCCCCAGTGGGTCCCCGGAGCAGAGCTCCGGCCCACGGTAGCCACACCCTCTGCTGCTGCAACGACGGCTGCGTCATGCGGCTTCGTCCTCATGGAATCGTCGCTCAGATTCGGCGGGCGACAGGTAGCCAAGCGTGGAGTGGCGACGCTGGGTGTTGTAGAACGCCGCGATGTAGTCAAACACGGCGATCCGTGCCTCAGCATGGGTGCGGAAGGTCGAGCGGTCAAGCAGCTCGTCCTCCAGGCTGGCGAAAAACGCCTCGCTGACCGCATTGTCAAAGCAGTCTCCCCGGCTTCCTAAGCTGGGCACGACACCAGCGTCCTGGCACCTGCTCCCGAAGGCAAGACTCGTGTACTGCTCGGGTCCGAGTGGTGAATGACACCGGCGTCGGGGCGGCGAGTGACGAGTGCCATGTCGAGTGCTGCCAGGACCAACTCGGTGCGGAGATGCGTCGCCATGGCCCAGCCGACGATCCGACGGCTGAAGACATCGAGCACCACCGCCAGGTA
>JAICWV010000094.1 GCA_025966365.1 Chloroflexota bacterium
CTGGTCGGGGCCGATCCCCCGGTTCCACCTGCTGCGGCGGGGACCCGGAAAGACTCCCCTGCTCCCGAGACTCATATCTCTGGGTGGCGGGCACCGGAAGCTGTGCTGAGGCACAGCGGGCGATTGCACATCGCCCCACACCCCCTATCCAGCGATTGCACATCGCCCCGACACCTCAGGCTCGCCATTGCACATCGCCCCTACTGCAAAAACGTGGGTCACACCCACCTCCAATGCAGACCGGCTCCTGACCGCACTGCAGCGGGCACTGATCGAAGAGAGCATGCGAACGCCGTTTATCGGAGCAGGAAAACCCGAGCGCTTACGGTACCTGGGCCCGAATATCTGATCTCGCCGGATTACTCAGGAGCATCGCCTCGTGTATCTGGTGCGCGGCGATAGGATCGACTTCCTGCAAGGACGCGATCACTACTGACTTCACCGATAATGACCGGAGGAGGCTTCTGTGCATCGACCGATTCGGGCGGCACTGGCACTGCTGCTACTGCTGGCTTTTGTCATGCCGGCCTGTACCCTGGCCCGAGGTGGAACCGCCAGGAAACAGAGCGGCCCTTCCTTTAAGGCCGTAACCGGCAAGTACACGGTTCGCTTCCAGGCGCACAGCGGCGCCATCACCGTCACTCCCGCCGGTAAGCGGGCCGGCCTGGCCATTCGAGAGATTCCAGGGGGCAAGAAGCTGGATCTGCTGTACGGCGTGCAGCACGTGCGCCATACGGGGCACACCTATTCGCTGAGCGGCAAGGTTCCCTGGGCGTCGTTCACGCTGGCCCTCAATCTTCCTGCCGCTACCCCCGGGCTCCTCCACCTCACCCTCAATCTCACGCTGAAGAAGAATCCGCCGAACGCGAAGAACTTCGCCGCGGACGTCCAGGTCCAGGGGGCACCGGCCTCGTCCCTGAAGGAGTACGCTCCGGCGCCTCCCGTGGCCGGCACCTCGGTCATGATGTCCGACACCGCCCTGGGCAGCACCGCGCTCTACCTGGCCAACTTCACCACCCTCGGCACCTATTTCGACCGCACTCAGACCGGGGCCGAACAGAGCATCTTTACCTACCCCGGCGCCGGCACCAAGGGCGCGCTGGTCGGGTCGACCGGCAGCGGCTCCTTCGGCTATCCCATCCCTGCGTCCGACCTCGGCTCTCTTCCGCACGGCAAGACCACCAGGGTGCTGGACAGCTACCTCTACCTGCTCCCCTCCATCCCCGGAAACGAGGCAGAGGTGGCGCAGACGTACCTGCAGCTGCTCGGAACCGTCTATGACGTGCTCCCCAAACCCTCTATTCCGGGTGCCGACTGGCAGTCACTGGCGGCACAGGAAGAGAACGATCTGCTGGACCCGGCGAATCTGGTCACGGTTGATGGGCAGCGCTACCTGCGCTCCTATGTGTCGGACACCCGGTCCGCTCCCGAGCTGATCACGCAGGCGGCCGTCCTGGCAGGCGTCAAGGCCTACGAAGCCCGTTTCCACACCACCCTGCCGCTCGACGCCGTTCTGGAAAGCTCGCTTCCAAGCTTCTACGATCCGCAGTTCCACAGTATCGTCAACGGACTTGGCCACGATCCCTCCGCGACGGGGGAGAGCTGGTACTTCGTCACCAACATGATTTCGCTCCTCCAGCTTGCGCAGCTCGGCAGCCCCAATGCCCGCACGCTCTTACTCAACTCGACCGATGCTGTCATCTCGCTCGCACACGCCAACAACTACGAATTCCCGCTGACCTTCCGCTACAGCGACTGGAACGGCCAGGGCTCGGGGCTCCAGTCAGACGTGGCCGGTGGCTATGCCTGGCTCATGCTCGGCCTCTACGACCTCACCAAGGACGATCGCTATCTCAAGGAGGCCGAGGCGTCGGTTGCCCATATGGCCGGAAAGGGATTCAACCTCGCCTACGAGACGCACATGTCGGCCTACGGCGCCGCCGCCGCCGAACGTCTCTACAGCATGACGAAGGACACCCAGTACCGCGGGGACGCCCTCCTTGCCCTCGCCAACCTGTTTCACGCCACCCGGCTGTGGGACTGCACGTACGGCCTGTGCCGCAAGGGATCCGGCTACCATACCTACTTCGGGCTCAACCCGCTGCCCTGGTCCGACTACATCGCCATGCTCGAGCAATACGAGGCATGGCTGGGCCTCCGGGACTACCTGACATACGCCGGGAACGAACCGGGATACGTGCGAGATCTGGTGCAGGGCTTCGTGGACGCGAGCCCTCGCACGCTGCAGTATTCCCTTCCCACCCGGCTCCCCTCCGGTGCCGCGACCTCGGCGGCGGGGGAGTATCCGTTCGTGCCGCACAACAATCTCACCTGGGATATCCCGCTGGAAGATCTCCGCACAGGACGCCAGACGAGCGGAACCATCGGGCAGGAGATTTATGGAGCGGGCGGCCCCTTCATGTTTGCGGCCTATGGGCCGTGATCTCCGCTGCGCTCAGGGATGATAGATCTCGCAGCTGCCGAGGACCCCTGAATAATTCATGCCGCCGCAGGCGAGGAGACGTCCATCGGGCAAGCTCAGCGTGACGGCGGCATCGCGCGGGGCCAGCATCCCACCGGCCGCGCTCCAGCGCCGCGTCGCCGGATCGTACAGCTCGGCAGACCGCAGCACGTGGCCCGTCACCTGTTCTCCACCGGCAATGAGGGCACGCCCATCGGGCAGGACGGAGCTCGCCGCCTGATTGCGGCTTTTGTGGAGTGATCCGGCCGATCTCCAGGTGCGGGCCGAGCGGTCGAGGACACGGGCCGAGCGCAGGTCACGGGAGTTGGTCCCGGTCCCGGCTGCCAGAAGGATCGAGCCATCGTGGAGCTGCAACACCACCGGATGCGTCCGGCGGGGAGTTGCCGCGGTCGGCGTCCATCTGCCGCTGCGGAAGTCGTATATCTCGGGCTCTCCGCCGTACCCGCCAACGATCAGAAGGCGGCCGCCGCCCAGCGGCACCTCGGATTGCTGGGCGTGCGGGTAGACCGTCCCCGCCGCGGTGCTCCATTGCAGGGTCGTGGGGTCGAAGAGGAGAACGCTGCGTGAGATCATCCCGTTGACGATACCGCCGACGACCAGCACACGCCCATCCGGGAGGAGCGATGCCGACTGCGACAGGCGCGTCTGTGGCATGGGAGGCACCTCGCTCCAGCTATTTGCCCGAGGGTCGAAGACTTCGGCGGACCGGAGCGACTGAAGCTTATGCCCCAGGCCGCCCACCACCAGTACACGCCCATCCTGCAGGGTCGTGGCGGTGCCGCCGATGCGGCCCTCGTTCATGGGCGCTGCCAACGACCAGGAGTCGGTGGTGGGATCGTAGATCTGCACCGCCCGCACCGGAAACCCATCGACGACCGCCTCGCCACCTGCCACCAGCAGCCGGCCGTCGTTGAGCACAGTGCTCAGGCCCCCGGATTCCGGCTGGTCCATGTCAGGACCTGCCGACCAGTAGCCGCCACCGGCATGAGGGATCACGGCCGTCGAAAGGAGGAGTACCAGGGCCGAAATGATGGACACGACAGCGGGTCTCGGTTAGGTCGCCGGGCTCAGACGAAAGGTGGGAAGCAACCGCGCCGTGGCGTTGTGCTGGATGGCGGCGCCGAGGCCCAATCCGATGATGGTCGCCAGTCCCGTGGCGGATGAGAGCAAGAGCAAAGCCAGCCAGACCGGCACCACGATCAACGTCACCGAGGGGCGGGCCATCACCATCAGGAGGGCGTTCCGATACACCAGGGTTATCTTCCTCACCTCCTGGGTGAGGAGCAGCGGAAAGACGTAGAGGTGGGCGGAAACCCAGACGGCGAAGATGACGAGCCAGATCGCCAGCAGCGGAAAGGCGATGGGATGCGGCACCGGGCCGTCCGAGCCCAGGGCCACCGCGTAAAAGGCGGCATTGCCGAGGATGACGGCGCTGATACCGACAGACACCAGCCAGAGCACGAGTGCGGGCCGGATGGTGCGGCGCAGTCCACCGAGGTAATCGTGCCAGGTGACGGGCCCTTTATCGGCAAGCTCGTGCGCGACACACTGAACGCCGCCGGTACACGGATTGGGCATCACGCCCACAAGGAAGGCCACCCCGATTGGAATGATGCTGAACGATCGCACCGTCCAGGCCAGAAGCCCGATGAGCAGGACCAGCGGGAGGGACAGGATGACCGCGATCAGGTTTCCCACCAGGAAGGCGGTGACGTGCGAGTAGACCTGTGCGGTCGCGGAGCCGAGTGCCCGGAGCGCCAGTCCCACGATGACCCGATCTAGCCCTTCACGCCGCTCAGCGTGACTCCCTCGATGATCTGGCGCGACGCAATGAAGTACACGATCATGATCGGCAGCATGGACATGAGCGACGCCGCCATCTGCAGGTTGAAGATGGTGCTGTAGCGGCCGATGAAGCTGTTGAGCGCCAGCTCGATGGTCCAGTTGTGGGCGTCCGTCAGGTAGATGAGCGGCCCCAGAAAGTCGTTCCACTTGCCGATAAAGGTCAGGACCGTGACCGCCGCCAGTGCCGGCCGTAGCTCGGGAAGAATGATGGTCCAGAAGATGCGCAGCGGACCGGCCCCATCAACTTTTGCCGCCTCGTCCAGGTCGTAGGGAATGCCCCGGATGAACTGTCGCAGGAGAAAGATGAAGAATGGCGATCCAAAGAAGGCGGGCACGATCTGCGGGAGAAACTGGTACAGGTTGTGATAGCCGAAGGCGCTCCCCCCGCCCCCCCAGTGGAAGACATTGATGAACATCGCGTACTGCGGAATCATCATCACCGCATACGGGATCATGGTGGTGCCGATGATGACGGCGAATAGAAATTCCCGCCCGGCGAACCGGAAGCGCGCGAAGCCGTAGGCGACGAGCGCGCATGAGGCAACGGTTCCGATGGTCACCAGGCCGGCCATGACGAAGCTGTTGATCAGGAATATGTGGAAGGGGTAGGTCAGTGAGTTCCACATGGTGGAGTAGTTCGACCAGTGAAACTCTTCGGGCCAGAAGGTGACGGAATTGCTGGCGTCGCTCTCCGATCTGAGGGAGTTTTCGAGCATCCAGTACAGCGGGAAGAGCGAGAACACACAGAGCAGGCCAACGACGACATAGGCTATGACGCGCGAGGAATGCCCGGTTCGTTCCGTTCCTTTCGGACTGATCGCCGACAGCGCGGCGACGGGAGCCGCGGTCCGTGGTGGTGCGCCTGTGCCCTGTAAAGCCATGTCTACCTCTCCTCCTGGTAGAACACCCAGCGCCGTTGACCGACGAAGTTGATGACGGTGAAGATGCCGATGAGCACAAATAACCCAAAGGCCATTGCCGTTGCCAACCCCATCAGGTTGTCCTCGAAGCCCTTTTCATAGCTGTATGTAAAAAGCGTGAGGAGGGAATCACTGGGGCCGCCGCTGAATCCACCTGCTCCACCCGACCAGATGATGAACTTGGTGAATTCCTGAAAGGCGCCGATGAGCCCGATGACGACGTTGAAGAAGATGGCGGGCGTCAGGAGCGGCAGCGTGATGTTCCTGAACTGCTCCCAGGTATTCGCTCCATCGATCGCCGCAGCCTCGTAGTAGCTCCCGGAGATGCCCTGCAGGCCGGCGAGGTAGATGAGCATCGTCTGCCCCAGCGCCCAGGTGGAAACCAGGATCACTGCCGGCATGGTGAGCCTGGGGTTGCTGAGCCAGTCATAGGGATTGCAGGTGAGCTGGCTGGGATCGCACTGGATGTGCAGCCTGGTGAGTATCCAGCTGATGAAGCCGGAACTGGGCTGAAACATCATGCGGAAGATCAGGACGGTGGCCACGGCGGGCATGATGGCCGGCAGGTAGGCGATGGTGCGGTAGATATTGATGCCGCGCAGCTTCTGGTTGAGCAGGACGGCCACCGGGATCGAGACGACGTTGACGAGCCCGACACTGCCCACGGAGTAGTAGATCGTGTTCCAGACCGCGTGCCAGTAGCGGTGGTCGGCGAGAAAGATCTTGTAGTTTGAAACCCCATTCCCGCGGGCGTTCCAGAAGGCCCCGTCGCGGATTGGGTTCCAGTCCGTAAAGCTGATGAAGAGAGCGATGATGATCGGGGCGGCCGAAAACACCAGGAAGCCGATGAGCCAGATCGACGTCAGGCCATAGCCCCAAAGCATCTCCTGTCGGTGCTGATTCGATCCCTTGTCAACGGGCGCTGCCTGCGCTCCTACAGCCATGGATCTTCCCTCCTCTGCGGCATCGTGTCGCCCTGCGTCTGCCCCATCGGTCGATCAACTGCTTCTACCTCAAGGGTAGCGGAAAGAGGGAGGGGCGGAAGCCCCTCCCTCCCCCGGAGTGCTTATGGGTTCAAGTATTGCTTCGCATCGGTACATGCCTTCTTCGTCGCATCCGCCGCGGATGTCTGCCCGCTCCACATTGGACTCAGGTCGTTGGCAACAGCCGAGTAGAACTGGTCGTAGTTCAGCAGCTGAACCGGACGCCTGGCGGTCTTGTAGGCCTTGTTCTGAACGCCGATGATCGAGCCGAATTCCTTCTTGACGGCCTTGTTCTTGTAGAGCGCGAGCGCGCCCGGTGTGTCGTCGCCGACCGCCGCGTACACCTGGCCGCCCTTGCCCAGCGACTCAAACTTGGCCAGCCAGTAAGCGGCATTCTTGTTCTTGGACTTGGAGTAGACGACCAGGCCGGTCGACGCCACCAACGTCTGGTTGTTCTTGAGGCCCTTGGGCGGCGTCACAACACCCCACTTGAACTTCACGGGTGTGACGGTCGAGCCGGGGCTCTTGCCGAAGGTGTAGTTCATTGCCCATGGGCCCATGAAGGACATGGCGAACGACTGGTCGCGGAAGCCGCTGACCTTGTCGCCCAGGCTGCCGGCCTGCTGGGCCGTCGGCGCGCCGTGGTCCTTGTACTTCAGGTCGACCCACCACTGCAGGCCCTTGGCAGCCGCTGGGCTGTCCAGGGTGCAGGTAGTGCCCGCCTTGTTGGTCCAGTCACCGCCCCACTGCCAGATGTACTGCTGCACCGCGAAATCGTCGGTAGACCCAACGTAGCCGAAGCGCAGCTTGCTGGTGGGGTCGCCCGGAACCGAGTAGTTGCCGGACAGCTTCATGGCGGCGGCGCGGAAGTCCTTGTACGTCCATTTGTCGGTCGGGAACTTCACATTACGCGCCTTGAACATGTCCTTGTTGTAGAAGAGCAGCTGCTGGTCGCTGCAGGCCAGCATCATGCCGTACGTTTTCCCCTTGTACTGCATCTGCGGCAGGCACTGGGGCACGTACGTCTTCTTGAGGTTCAACTTGTCGCGCTTGACGAAGCTGTTCAGGTTGGCCAGCGCGCCCTGCGACGCGTACTGGGCAATCCTCTTGGCGCCGTCGAGCATGAAGAGATCGGGTGCGTTGCCGGACCCGATCTTGGTCTTGAGATCGGTATCGTAGTTGCCCTGGTCCCACTGGTTGTCGACCGTCAGGCCCGGGCAGGCCTTTTCGGCCGCGCTGATCGCCTGTCTGAATCCCTTGTCGGTGTTCTTGTCTCCCCAATGGAAGAACGAGATGTGTCCTTTGGCGGTGCAGCCCGTGATCTTCGGCAGCGACGAGTTCGCAGCCGATTGAGACGTCTGGGCCCACCCGGCACTTCCTGTGCCGCCAATGAGCACGGCCACACTTACAAATGCAACCAAAGCTCGTTTCATATGAGCGCTTCCTTTCCGTAATGTCAATGGACTTGTGGGCGGTCCTGGTATGCGCCGCCCCGAAGGATCTCTATCTCCTCCTCGTCCTCCTTTCTCAGTATCGGGGTTCCCGTGTGCTCGCACACAGAAATTGTGTTACCTATCCCTTGAGTGGAACGGTTGATCACTGGATATCGTAACCAGCTCTGCATCCTCCACCCGCATCGCCGTCCCGCCCAGGTCGATCGATCGCTGTGCCGCCAGAGCCAGCGCCAGGCTCCTGCGTGCATCCTCCGGGGGCACCTCCATCCGGTGCGCAGGGTCCCGGTGCCGCCGGATCACGTCCCGCATACCGGCCACGATGCAACCCCTATAGGCCGCGGTCCGGTCGCCCAGCACGGCGCGGAAATGGGTCGCATCACCCTCCTCCACGTCCAGGGCCATCCCCACGTCGCGGGCTATCTCCTGCACGCTCGACGCAGACGCGAGCGTCGCACCGCTGACGCGCTCCGGGATCCATCCTTCGATCTCGACGTGTCCGGCCTCGAAAAACACCACCCCCAGCGCCCGCTCGATCGGCGCCGGAAACGCGAACTCATGATAATAGCGGCCAATCGCTCCATCACGATACTCGACACTGACCTCGACCGCCTCCGGCCTGGGCGCATACCCGCGCACAGAGCCCGGCGGCCCGGAGACCTGTCCATAGGCATCGAAGAAATGCACGCCATGCTCCACCAGGATGCCCCCGCTGCGCTCCCGGTCCCAGAACCAGTGATTGGGCAGCACCACCTGCGCAAAATTCTGGAGCGAGATCGACCGCGCCCTCCCCAGCAGGTTCGATCCCGCCAGCGCATACAGAAGATGGTAGGCGGGGTGATGACGCATGACGTAGTCCACACCGAGGGCGACACCGGACCGCGCCGCTCCCTGGATCATGGCATCGGCCTCGTCCAGCGTCAGTGCCAGCGGCTTCTCGCAAAATACGCTCTTGCCCGCGGCCAGGGCCTCGTCCACGATCTCACGTCTTAGCCACGGCGGGGCTGCGATATGGACGGCTTCTACATCCGGCCTGGTCATGATCTGCCGCCAATCCGTGACCACATCCGCGCCCGGAGCGTCGACCAGGGCCAGTGCTGCCGGGTCCGGATCGGCCACCGCCACGACCTCGAGATCGGGAGACTCACGGTACGCGGCGATGCAGAAGCGCCCGAACGCTCCCGCTCCCACCAGAGCGATGCGCCCGCCCGGGAAAACAGCTGGAACGTCCGGTGTCGAGTCTGTCAACGCCATGTGCCTGCCCTGCCGTCAGGAACGCGACCTGTGTGCGTCGCTGGCTCCTTCTGTCAACCCTTCTATCCCACTATACCGCCCGTCATCGATTCGGGATCGGGTCCGGGGCGGCTGAGTACGGGCGTCTCAGACTCGCTGAGGCAGGCCGTACAGCTCGCGGAGTTGCACCAGGTCCTCGGGATCGGTGGGGAAGGCATTGGCGCCGGTGGGGAATCGCCCTGCCTTCACGTCCCCGTTGTACTGCCGGAAGGCGCTGGTTTCAATCTCCCGTACCTCGGCGTAGCGGCGGGCGATTTTCCGGGTGAAGGGTGAGATACCCACCAGGTCGGTCGTCACCAGCACCTGCCCGTCGCAGGCAGGACCGGCTCCGATGCCGATGGTCGGGACCTGCAGACGGCGCGTGATGATCTCCGCCACGCCCTCGGTCACCAGCTCCAGGACCAGCAGCATGATCCCCGCCGTCTCCAGCACATCGGCGCTCTCGATCAGGGTGCGGGCGCTCTCCAGCGACTTGCCCTGCACCCGCCCCTTGCCGCCCGGCTGGGAGAGTGTCTGGGGGGTGAAGCCGATGTGCCCGCACACGTCGATACCGTCCTCAGCTAGCGCCCGAACCACGTCCCGCTGCTCGGATCCGCCTTCCAGTTTCACGCCCTCGGCGCCGGCCGCGATCAACGCGCGCGCATTTTTCAGCGCGATCTCCGGCGTGCGGAAGGAGCGATGCGGCATGTCCACCAGCAGATACGCATCCTTCACTCCGCGGCGAACCGCGCGCAGGTGGTGGAGCATGTCCTCCATCGTCACCTCGGTCTCGCTCCCGTAGCCGAGGACGTTGGTCCCGACACTGTCGCCGACGAAGATGATGTCGAGGCCGGCCTCGTCCTGCATGACCGCGGTGGGATAGTCGTAGCAGGTGAGCATGGTGATTGGCTCGCCCGCCGATTTCTGTGCGATAAACCGCTCCCGCCCGCCGGCCATACGCCCGTTCCTCTCCAGAGTCAGTGGACCATTATGGCCCTTCGCGGACTAGCGCGCGTCCCGACTCCGGTTCACGGCCGCACCCATGCCCACGGCCACACTCTCGCCCTCTCGGCCGATCAGGATTTCAATGTCCCCGGCCATGGATCGCGCCTCCTCGGCCAGCGCCTCCACCTGCTCGTCGGTATGGGACGGATCGTGATGGTAGAGCATGACTCTCCTCACGCCTGCCTCGCGGGCAATCTGCAGTACCTGACGGGGCGTGGAGTGCCCCCAGCCCTGGCGGACATGATACTCGGGCTCGAAAAACTGGCAGTCGTGCAGCAGGAGGTCCGCCCCTTCCACCAGGTGGATAAGCCCTTCCAGCGTTTCCGCAGGCGCGATGTCCACTTCGTTATCGCTCAGGTAGACAAAGACCCCTTCCTCGTCCTCGATCCGGTACCCGTAGGTCACGCTGGGATGGCTGGCCCGCGCCGCGCGGACAGTCGCGGTTCCGATACGGAAGGGCGTCGTGGGTGTGACATGGCAGCCGCGAATGCCGCGAAGCTGTGACGGATCGGCCGGGAAGTAGGGGGCGTGCATCTGGCGAAAGAGGATCTCCTCCGGCCCTTCGCCGAGGTAGGGAGGCCCGTAGATCTCGATGTTGCTCTCGTGGAGAAAGGCCGGCGAGAAAAAGGGAAATCCCTGGACATGGTCCCAGTGGTAGTGGCTGAACAGCAGAGTGGCATCGCACACGCCGAGCGACGCGCCCAGCGCGCGGATTCCGGTCCCGGCATCAAGGATGATCAGCGAGTCATCGCGAAGCCGGACCTCCACGCAGGAGGTGTTTCCGCCGTAGCGGACGGTCGTTGGGCCGGGTGAGGGGATCGACCCTCGCGTGCCCCAGGGACGTATCTGCATGGTTGTTCCGCATGATAATGGCGTTATGGCGCGAAAAGCGAATACCTATCTCGTCCACGTCGTTCCCGGTCTTGAGGGTGTCGCCCAGCAAGAAATGCAGGAGCGGGTTGCCGACACGCACGTCACCGACGCCCTCAGCTCTTTCGACGAGCGCACCAGCCTCCTGGTCGTTCGCTCGACTGCCCCGCCCGGAGATCTGCTGCGAGCCAGGACGGTTGAGGACGTGTTTGTTCTGGTGGCGGACGACAAGCACGTGGCTCCGGGGCGCACCGGCCTGGCGCAGATCCGCAAAGCCATCGCCGACAGCGCCATGCTCGAAGCGGCCGTCTCCAGCGCCATCGCGGTTCGGCCGCGGCGAAAGGGGAAGGTGACCTTCCGGGTCATTGCCCGCAAGGCGGGGACGCACAGCTACCGCCGGGTGGACATACAAACGGCGGTGGAAAGGACGCTGGCCGCCCGCTTCCCGGCCTGGCGGCTGGTCGAGGACGGTGCCTGGCTGGAGGTCTGGGTCAGTCTGGTGGGAGAGCGGTTTCTGGCCGGGATCAGGCTGTCCGACCACAGCATGCGCCAGCGCGATTACCGCGCCGTGAGCCTTCCCGCCGCGCTCAAGCCCACCATTGCCGCCGCCATGGTGCAGGTCACCCATCCGGAGCCGGATGACGTCTTTCTCGATCCCATGTGCGGCTCCGGCACCATCCTCATCGAGCGGGCCCTGGCCGGGCGCTATCGCCTCCTTCTGGGTGGCGACCGTGATCCGGCGGCGGTGGAAGCGACCCTCGAGAACATCGGGCCACGCTACAAGCCCATCGAGATCCGGCAGTGGAACGCCACCAATCTTCCGCTGGACACCGCGTCTGTGAGCGCCCTGTCCACCAACCTCCCCTTCGGAAAGCAGATCGGTAGCCCGGAGGAGAACAAAACCCTCTACCCGGCCCTCTTGCAGGAATGGGCACGGGTCGTGCATCCCGGTGGGTGGCTGGCCCTACTGACCAGCGAGCGGACTCTGTTGCGCCGGAGCCTCAACCGGCAGGAAGGACTTATCGCGGACGAAGAGATACCGGTCCTCGTGCGTGGCGTCCCCTCGGCCATCTTTACCGTTCGGCGGGCGAGGCCCTGATGCAGGCAGGGTCCGTGACCGGGTGTTGACCCGCCCCCATTGACACATTGTTGGTACGGTTTATGCCCTTTCGCTTCCGGCCCCCTGGGGGCCGGAAGGAGAGACAGCCATGACAACCATCATCGCGATCGTCGTCATCGTCATCGTCGTGCTGATCGGGCTCGGACTGTGGTGGTTCGCGCGGCAGCGAAAGGTCAGCCAGGCCCAGCAGCAGTTCGGGTCCGAATTTGACCGCGCCGTGCAGGAGCATGGCGGCAACAGGCAAGCAGCCGCCGGCGATCTGGAAGATCGGAAGGAGCGGGTGGAGAAGACCACCATTCACCCCCTGACTGCCGACGAGCGCCAGCAGTACGCCGGCGAGTGGAAGTCCATTCAGACGCAGTTCGTGGACGATCCCGGCGAGGCTGTAACGCGTGCCGACGATCTGATCACGCGGGTGATGGATCGGATCGGCTATGACGCCGGCGAGTACGGCCAGCGTGAAGATGTGATCTCGATCAAGTACCCGGATGCTGCCGAGAACTACCGCAAGGCGCACGACATCGCCCAGATGCAGCAGAGCGGCAAGGCCAGCACCGAGGACTTGCGGGACGCCATGCTGCGCTACCGCACCCTCTTCGAGCAGCTGGTGGGCGAACAGCTGGTCGCCGAGCCCCAGAGCAGTGAGGCAACCTCATGACCGACCAGGCAACCCAGGCAACAACCGACTCGAACGACGCCGATTCTCAGCTCAGCACAGCCGACATCGCATCCCGTAATGCCGGGCAGCAGAGCGACAGCAACACGAGCGCCCAGCAATCAACCACCGAATCGGAGCCGCTCTTTCCACAGGACCGGCTGAATGACTACCGGCAGCGCTGGACCGAGATCCAGGCGAGCTTTGTGGACGACCCGCGGGGAGCCACGCAGCAAGCGGATAACCTCGTGGCCACCGTCATCAAAGATCTCGCCCAGATCTTTTCTGATGAGCGCCAGACGCTGGAGGGCCAGTGGACGCGGGGTGAGGATGTGTCCACCGAGGATTTACGCGTCGCCCTCACCCGCTACCGCACCTTCTTCGACCAGCTGCTCTCGGTGTAGCTGGCGGCTGCCGAGAAATCTGAGCCGCACGAAACCAGCGAGGACGGAGGTCCGTCCAGAGCCTGGTAGGGGACGGCTCCCCGGTGCCGTCCCGCCGTGCCCCGTGCAGCGGGTTCGTCCTATCTGCGACAGGGGACGGAGCGGGCCGGGACAACAGTAGCCCGGCCCCTACCGGGGTTTGGGAGAGCGCGTAGCGCGCTACCCACCCAAATTCAAGCCGCAGCCGACACAGCGGTAGGCGGTGTCGACAGAGATCGAGTCAGGCTGGCGGGCCACTACCGACGCCAGCCGCCACCGCATGCTACCGAGTTTCATTCTTCCCCTCCGCCTACACAACGCCATCACGGGCGAAGCTGTACCGGAGCAGATCCGGATACGATGAACGATCCACGCAGTTTGCAGTAGGGGCTAATTGCAATCGCGAGCCTGAGATGTAGGGACGATTTACACTCGCTGGACAGGGCGGTGTATGGGCGATATGCAATCGCCCGCCTGAAATGTAGGGGCGATTTGCAATCGCCCGCTGTGCCTCAGCACAGCTTCCGGTGCCCGCCACCCAGGGATATTGTTCTCGGGAACAGGCGAGTCTTTCCGGGTACCCGCCGCAGCAGGTGGAATCGGGGGATCGGCCCCGACCACACCTGTGACGCGAAGGCACGCTCTGGAGATGCATGCACCGAAGCCGCTCTGTGGAGCGGCGGGCGATTGCAAATCGCCCCTACATCTCAGCCGATTGCACATCGCCC
>JAICWV010000245.1 GCA_025966365.1 Chloroflexota bacterium
CGATCTACTCGATGCGGATGCGGTGCGCACAGCCGTGCGCGAGAACGAACCCGAGGCAATCGTGCACGAGGCGACGGCGCTGGCGAATGTGAAGTTCGGCCGCAATCTGGACAGCACCTTCGCCCGGACCAACGAGCTGCGAACGAAGGGCACCGACGCGCTTCTGGCCGCTGCGCGTGACGCGGGCGTACACCGATTCATCGCGCAGAGCTTCGCTCCCTATATCTATGCCCGAGAGGGTGGGCCGATCAAGACCGAGGACGATCCGCTCGACACGGCTCCGCCGGTGAGCATGCAGCAGACCGCCGCCGCCGTGACGTACCTCGAGCGAGAGGTCACTGCCTTCGGTGGGACCGTGTTGCGCTACGGCGGCTTCTACGGCGCCGCCAACGACGCACTGATCGAGCCGGTGCGCCGGCGGCAGTTCCCGATCGTCGGCAACGGCGGAGGCATCTTCTCGTGGATCCACCTCGAGGACGCCGCCGCGGCAACCGTCCTCGCACTGGATCACCATGGTCCCGATGTCTACAACATCGTCGACGACGAGCCGGCCCCGGTGCGCGAGTGGCTGCCGGTGCTCGCGGAAGTGCTCGGTGCCAGGCCACCCCGTCACGTTCCCACCTGGCTCGCCCGCCTGGTAGCGGGTGATGCCGCCGTCGTCCTGGCCACTGAATCCCGCGGTTCCTCCAATGCCAGGGCCAAACGCGATCTCCGATGGGCTCCGCGCTACTCCAGCTGGCGCGACGGCTTCAGGGCAGCCTATCGGCGGCAAGGCGATCGCAGTGCAGCCACGGGCTCGGCGCAGCCGGTGGTCCGCGCGGGATGACGGAGCTATGAGCCGCTCGATCTCGTGCGTATACCTGTGACGCAGAGGCTCGTGCGTATACCTGTGACGCAGAGGGCTGACCAGCCTCCTAGCGCTCGGAGATCTGCCGGAGCCGGACGGTGATGAGCTTTTCCACCAGCGGCCTGGGGAGCGGTGTATCGACGGGGAAGTGCAACGCGCTCTTGGTCCCCCCGTACCCCGCGACCTCATCGCTCAGCTGTGGAATCACAGAACCGCTATGCGGCAGGTAGCTCAAATGGTCCTTGAAGGCGGCGAAGCCGGCCACGACCTTGCCCTGCATACGGAACGCGGGCAAGCTGTACGAGATGCCCTGCTCGGCCTCCGGAACGATCTCCAGGATCGTCTCGCGCAGCTGCCGGAGCGTGCCGCGCTTGGGCTCGTCCAGCCCCTCTAGGTAGGCGTCGATCTCTTCCGCCGACATGGATGCTTCAGCATAGAAGGGAGTGCCGGTTCCTATCCACACTGCGAGTGCGATCAGTGGTGCGCCACAGGATGGTGCGCAGAGTGGACGAGAACTGTGGGGGCGATGTGCAGGGGCCGTCCCCTACCAGACCAGCAGGCGAGAGGCATACGCTTGGGGACGCGGAAACCGAAGCCGGCCCTCGGGCCGGCGGGCGGTTGCACATTGCCGCTACACTCCCGGTCCTCCTGAAGCATCTCAGGCATACTCGGGTCGTGCCCAGGAAAAACTACTTCGATGAGCCGGTCGCGGCGCGTTACGACGAGACGTCGGCCGAGATGTTCGATCCCCAGGTCCTCGACCCTGCCGTGGACTTCCTCGCCGATCTGGCTGGAGATGGCCCTGCGCTCGAGCTCGGCATCGGCACCGGCCGCATCGCTTTGCCGTTGGCTCAGCACGGCGTGCACGTGCACGGCATTGATCTCTCCCCGGCCATGATCGAGCAGCTCCGTGCCAAGTCCGGGGCCGATGCCGTTACCACCACCATCGGCGATATCGCCACCGCCACGGTCGAGGGAACCTTCGCGCTCGTCTACCTCGTCTGGAACACCATCATGAACTTGACCACCCAGGACGAGCAGGTCGAGGTCTTCCGCAACGCGGCCGCGCACCTCGAGCCGGGCGGATATTTCGTGGTCGAGGTCATGGTCCCCGATCTCCAGCGGCTGCCGCCCGGTGAGACCGTCCGGCCGTTCACCGTGACCCCGACCAGACTCGGTTTCGACCAGTACGACATCGCGTCGCAGGGCCTGGTCTCCAACCACTACTGGATCGACGGCGACCACGTCCACGTCGAATCGCAGCCGTTTCGCTACGTCTGGCCCTCCGAGCTTGACCTCATGGCGCGCATCGCCGGGATGACGCTCCACCAGCGATGGGGCGGCTGGAACCGCGAGCCCTTCACCGGCGAGAGCACCACCCACGTCTCGGTGTGGACGAAGACGGAGTAGCGATCGGGGCTCGAGAGTTAGAGGTCCGTTCCACCAGCCTCAGGCTCAACCCTGGCTCCATGTGTCCGCACCCGAGTACACAAGACTTCGTTGATCCGGCTGCCCGCTGGGAGAGAGCGCGGCGTAGACGC
>JAICWV010000073.1 GCA_025966365.1 Chloroflexota bacterium
CAAGTCTTCCCGGTCGGAGGCAGCTGTCCGATTCCCTCCAGGCCTGTTGCCACATACCCCCTGAAGTCAGGCCAGCATCTCACCTCACGAGAGACGATCGTATTGGTCGGACCACAGGTCAGAGCATTTGCGTACCTGCAGGACCACACGCGCCCAGGGCTGCAACGTGCACCGCCAGTAGTTGCTACACCGATTCTGACTGTGAACTTCCGTCCGTAGAGCCTCGTCATACAGGCTCACGGCATCTTCGGCCAGCTCCTGCCGCCATTCGTCGTTCGGAAGAGGAGGGTGGAAGGCGAGGAGACAGTCGTGACGGGCGTCGACGAACTGGATTGGGCCGACGCCGCCTCCGCCGGGATCGGCGATGTTGAGTGGGATGGCGTCCCGCAGAAACAGATAGCTCCGGAACGGGCGACCGTGGCGCGCGCAGCTCGGCCGGTTACGCCGATAAGGGACAGCAGAACGAGGGCGCCGGCAAGTGACAGTCCGCGAACGAGGTGGAGCAGATGGGACCTCCGCGCTGTTGAACGCACTCGTCGCGGTACTGGTTACCGGCGTACACGTTTCCGACAAGGGGCTTGCGCCAGGAATAGTAGGGGTACAATCACGACGGACGGGGGAGCGTGGTAACGAGACATCCTGGCCCCTGGATCGCGGTCATTCTGGTGGCGCTGGGGGTGGTCGCTGCCGTCCGAAACGTCTGGCCACACCCCCACGGTACGGCGCCTTCTCAGGCGAGCGTTCCCATGGGGACCGACATTCGTCTCATGCCGAGGGGCGCGTATACAGATCATTTCACCGGACTCCGCTTTGCTCTCGGCCCCGCAACGGCTGAGTCGATCGTGGAAGACGGTGTCTGTGACGCAATTGGACACCCGCAAGACGCGTTCACGGCCCACGTGACCATCACCAACACCGGCACGCGGGCGCGGTCGGTCCCCACGAACTGGCTCGAGCTCTGGCAGGGCCGGCGGTACATCACCTACGGCAATGACGACTCCCCGGCGCCGGCCCCGCCATCTGTGACGATCCAGCCCCACTCCACCCGCTCGATTCGGGTCGACTATGACCGTGGAGTCGGGTACGACACGAGGACGGTCACGATCCGCTGGGATGATCAGTCTCGGGTCAGCCCCTATCCTCCCCCCATTGTCGGTACCTATGCCGTTGCGCCAACAGGCTTCAATCCCTGCTCGCCGCCATGACAGTCATGGTCACGATCGCTCTGGGTCCGTCAGACTGGACGCTGATGGTCAGGTTCTGCCGCGGGACATCGGCCGTAAAGATCCACTGAATTGGTTGGGGGCATAGCCGACCCTGCCGGTCCACATGAACCCCCCATTTGGGACGAGCCGGCGTGTACCAGATCCAGACGCGCTCCCAAGCTCATAGGTCTTGATCCGAACGCTGTGCGCTCCTGTTCTCGTCGGCGTCAGCTCGATTTTCACGGCGGTGCAATCGCCAAAGTTCAGGGTCCAGAGGGTTGGCGTTCGTCTCAGTGCACCCGGTGCCCTGTCCCCTCCGCATGCTGAGCCCTCGTACGCCGCGATGACCCTGGGTCTATTCCAGCCACCCTTCAGAACCAGGTCAAAGGCGGCCGGCTTGCGTGCTACCTGGGTGTTGCTCAGAACGACGAATGTGATCGCCTGGCCCGCACGAATGTGGGTGCCGGGGGCTCGGACGTACAGGCGCAGGGGCGGCGGAACGCGGGTCGGCTGGGCCTTTACGGCATGTGAGAGGGCAGCCGAGAGGGTGCTCAACCAGCGGCTCGGCCCGTCTGTCTTCACCTGCATCTCCAGAAGGCGCTCCGGGAACGAGAGGCTGTCCACGTGCCAGCCGCCAACCGTGTTGCTGCCCGAGACGCCGGAAAGCTGGTAGCCATCCTCCCAGACCGAGAGAGACGTGCCGTTGGCGCGGCCGGTTCCCTGGACGGCCAGAGGCGCGCCGAAGACAAAGTCGATCATCATGAGCGGACCGTGTAATTGCCGGAGGCTCGGATCAAAGTCGGACCCGAGGCGGGCAACGTAGATCCCGCTCAGCGGGAGACCGGTTATGGAGCCGACGGCCGCGCGCGGATCGATAACAGGAAAGGGAGCGGAGTGAAGAAGCTGGGCCGGCACATGCGACCGGTAGCAGACCGCATTCCAGGGCGCGGTCCGCCCGAGCGCCGCCGGGCACGCTGAGACCGAGCCGGCATGCGCCCCGGGCGCAGGTACGCCGATCGTTACGCACCCCATAAGACCTCCAAGGCACGCGACTGCGCGCAGGAGAACGCGACAGCCGGCCAAGTCAGCGCTTCGTGGGCGGGATCACGATGCGGACGGCGGCACCGCGGGGAGTCCCCAGCTTGTCGAGCTGACGCCTGGTGAGGGGGACGACCAACTCCCCGGTGATCCGGATCGTCTTCCGCTGCACGTTCAACCCCTTCACGGGCATCATAGTGCTCACAGGAGTTACGGGTACACTTTCATTCCGGCGGCCTCACCCACCAGGCGGGAATAGGAAGTCGAACAGGTACGCCTGGGGCGCGGGCGTGGTCGTCACGGTTTCTGTAACCATACGCCCCTCCGTGCGCGTCTGGACCGATAATGTCTCCTGCGGGGCGTCGGCAATAATCCCGGTTCCACTGATTTGATCGGGCAGCGAGAAGAATCCGAGGTCCTCGAACTCGCGGAGCAGATAGCGGAGGTATGACCGAGACACGCGCAGCTTGACCAGGCGCTCATTCCTGTCTGTCCCTGTCACCTTTACGGTGCCGTCTGCCCGGATCGACACGGAGCCGCCGGGGCCATTCAACGCGGTCGCCGTTGTTGCAGCTTTGAATACCGTCACGTGCGGGTTCGCCGGCAATTGATGGTGGCCGGAGGGACTCACCTGTGCAGTGACCGGCAGAGGCGGGCTGCGCGCCAACAGCAGAGCCAGCGCCAGGGCGGTCCCCGTACTAGGTCGAAGCAGGTTCGTGTGGTTCACTACCCCCTCCAAGTTGCTGTGCCTGATATTCTCATTGACAGTTTTGCGTCACTATCCATTGTGGCGGGAAGTCGTTCGATATTGAATCCGAAAATGCTTGCCTCCGCGTTACATTTCCGGCTCCTGGGTGTTCAGTAGTCAGGAAGCATCACGGAGTGGTGCCAGAGGAGACGGTCCGCCCTGTGATGAGAGGGGAATCAATACCGCCGGTGGCCGACGGCGATGCCGCGGAGCAGCAGCTCATAGACCTCATGAATCGATATCAGCAATCACTGGTGGGGTACGTGGCGTTGTTGCTCGCGGACTACCACCTCAGCCTCGACGTGACGCAGGAAACCTTCGTGCGCGCCTATCAGAATCTGCGCAAGGAGCGTCCGGTCAACGCCCGCTGGCTCTGGACGGTGGCGCGGAACCTGGCGCTGAATGAGCTGCGGGCGCGCAAGCGACAGGGTGGCGGCGAAGATGACCTGGAGCAGGCCCTGGACGAGATGACATCCGAAACGGATGAAACGCGCGCCGTGCGAGTGGCGCTGGACACTTTATCGTCTGAGGATCGGGAGGTCCTCTATCTTCACATCGTGGACCGTTTTCAGACCGCGGAGATCGCGGCCATGTTCGGTACCCGCGCCACCGCGGTTCGGATGCGCCTGGTCCGGGCACGGCGCCGCTTCCGCGCCATCTACGAGGGAAACCCATGAGACGCCATCACACCTACGAGCAGCTGCTGGCACGATCGGACGAGCTGACCGAGCCGGAGCGAGAGCGGCTGCTTGCACACCTGAGCACCTGTGAGCGCTGCCGGAGGGAGCAGCGAGCGTTGCGAGCGCACGATGATCTCCTGCGCCGGTTCGCCGGTGCGCGGCCCCCCGTGTCCCTCGACGCCGAGGTCCTCGACCGGATCGGGCGAAACCCGTCGCCCCCGGTCGAGATCAAGAGCCGTCGGTGGGTCCGGGCCGTTCCGGCGGTCGGCGGGCTCGTCCTGGCGGCATCCCTGCTTCTGGCCGCGGGGCTAGCCCTGGAGCAGCGCTTCCAGCCTACCCCGGCCAGGCCGACTGCGGTCGCCGCCCACGGGAACTGCACGGTGGCTGGGGCAAGTTGGGAGATGGTCGGGCCCTGCCAGATTGCCGCGTCGCCCGATGCGCTTCGCTCCTCCAGCGTGACCTACTACCCCCTGGCCCTGCAATGGGCGAAGCGGCATCTCCGCAATCCGAAGTACATCGTCCGCCGCAACGACCGGATTCCAGTGCTGATACGCCGCTCCGGCGCGGCGATTTCCTTCAGTGAGGTCGCCCGGGACAAGCAGTCTCACCGGAGCGTCTACGTGGTGGGCGAGGACCAGTAAGCGCATGCTGATGCCATGCACCTGGCGGCTACGTATCCTTGTCCCCGTGCTTGCCGCCGCCGCCATCTGCGGCCAGGCGGGCGCATCCTCGAACTACGTTCTAACCGCCCAACCCCTCAATGTCCACAACGGGAGCACGATCTATCTCTCCGGCAGCGGTTTTCCGCCCAACACACCGCTGACGGTTATGTCAGAGTGTGACGACCGATCAGGCAGGCCAAATGGGCAGGTTGCCATCGGCAAAGCCGGGCCCACGACAAACGCCCACGGCCAACTTGTTGCCGCGCCCTTTCAGTTGCCGATGTTTCCATCAGGGCTTCTGTTCTGGTGCCAATTCGTTCCGTCCTTTGTCGGCCAGGGGAAAGGGCTCGTCTTCCCGGCACGGGGGATTGTCGATACGAACACCGGCGATACGATCGCCCCTGTCTACCTCACCCCCAAGATCAGCTATTCGCTCAAACACACGAGGAGCGGGTGGGTTATCCAGCTCCAGTCGTGGCCCGGTGCCCGACTCCAAGCGGTCATCCGCTATTTCCCGAGTCACAAGGTCCAGCGCATCACGCGAACACTCAATGACTGGCAGGGAAAGATATTCATCAAGGTTCCGAGAGGCGCGCTGACTGGAAGGACGGCCCGGCGAACGATTCGGGTCACCGCCGCGTCCACATTTGCCGGGCACCAGGGGAATGTGGATGCGTGCTGGAGCGCAAAGACCAACACCAGGGTCAACCTGATCAGATGCCTCTGAGCCCGGTTACATTTCTCCGCCGCCAGTGTTGAGTCAGTAGAGGCAGCGATCCCGGGAGCCGCCCGATCTCACCACCGGAGGAAGCAATGTCGATGAACGATTCCAGTACACGGACAGCGCGCTCCCGGCTGCGGCGCCTTTCGGCCGCTCCTGCTCTATGCGCATTGATTCTGACCTCGGTCATGGTGCCGTCCGCTGCCCGGGCGCAGGTGACCTCGTCGCTCTCGTACACGGGCACAGCGGAGATCACGTATAACCAGCTCCAGCGCACGACGGCCGTGCCCGGAAGCGTGTTCAGTTGGTACGGGCCGGCGTGGCTATCTCCGCCTGCCGCGGCGAGCTATCTCAACACTCGGCAGATCGAGATGCACTTTGCCGTCCGCGACGACAGCCACTACCGCTTCGACTTCCAGACCGTCGAACCGGCACTGGAGGCAGGCACGCGGACCGTCATCGTTAACGGCGACCAGATGTGGGTCTACGATACGCGAACCAACACCGCGGCCACCTATCCGGTCCCGTCACTGGACCCGGCCTCGACCACCCCAAACCCCGCTGCAATGCTGAATCTGCTGCTGCGCGGCAATGACCTGCGCGGGCGTCCTGGCGGCGGCATCATGCCCGGCGTGCCCGATCCATCATCGTCCGTGGACGCCTACATTGCCGCGCTCGACGCGCTCCCCGCGCACGCGGGAACGAAGGGCTCGGCAAACGTCGTCGGTCACGACACACTCCTCGGGCGTCCAGTCGACGTGATTGACTACGGGCCCTTATACGAGGGTCTCGGCTGGAGCCGGCTCTGGGTGGATGCCCAGCACCCGTTCCTTCTGAAGGAGGAGGACGAATACGGGCAGGTCCCGGCAGGCTCCGGCGACATCCCGCACGACCTGCTGTACCGCGTCACCTCGATCAACTTCGGAACCGGTCCATCGGACAGCGATCTGTCCCCGTCCTTCCCGGTCAAGCCGGTCGCGATCGAGCGGGCGCCGGGTACGTCGTCGGGCAGCCCCAGCAGCGGCGGTACGCCGCCTGCGCCGTTCCTCGCCATTCAGGCCCCGGATGCATCTATCTTCCAGACAGCGTGCGATCCGTGGAACTGGGGGCAGGAGGGCCCGTCATACTACGGGACGCAGTGGGTCACGCAGCTGTTTCTGGTCCAACACTCCGAGTGCGGCGCTCCGACGGGAGCCGGACCATACGTGATGGTGCAGCAGTACATGCAGGTGGCCGGCATGCCGCCGGCGCTGCAGATCGGCTCCCCGACCACCATTAACGGCTGCCGGATCTGGTCCGGCACCTACCCGGATGGGCAGACCTGGGCAAATCTGGACGTGGGGCAGGTGGCTATCCAGGTGACGAGCAATGCACTCTCTGCCGATCAAATAACGCAGTACGCTGGAACCGCGGTCTGTACGGCGCATGAAGCGACCACTGATACCACGCCACCCGGCGTCCTGCTGCCACCCGACACCTGGTTCTGCGTCGGTGGCACCGCCAGGCCGAGCATCACGCTCTACACCGAAGATCAGCGCGGCGAGCAGTGCTTCCACTACCTCGATCAGGCAGTGGCGGTGCTCTCCCCCAGCGTCCAGGAGATCATCCCGCCCGGCGCCTCCGGCTCGATCAATACCGCTACATGCGCCATAAGAATGACCGGGTCGGATCCGCCCGGCGGCGTCTACTTCGTCCGCTGTCCCAGCGCGGGAGGCCGGGGCTGGGAGGCAGGCTGGAACGGCTTTCCGACAGCAGGGCCGAATCCGATCAAGCCCGGGGATACCAGCAGCAAGGCCAGGAAAGCGAAGAAGTCGGCGCACAAGAAGAAGCACACTAGGAAGCCGCACGCGCGGACTGCGACCGGATCGGTACTGATCCTCGAGACCGCACCGTAGCGCGGGCACTCTTAACCCCGGCCCCTCTCCCACGCGTGGGAGAGGGGAGTCTTTGGAACCGACACGCTTCCTCCTTCGCCCACGCATGGGAGAGGGAAAAGAGATGCTGGCGCTTGCTCCCCCTCTCCTGCTCTGCGGGAGAGGGGGCCGGGGGGTGAGGGCAAGGCCGCGGGGGGAAGTGTCTCCTGCCCGATAGACCAAAACGCGCATGCCAGGCTTGTCTTCTCTTACTCCAACGGAGATCGCTGGACGGTTCTGGCGCGTATGGACGGATGTGAGCGGGCATCGGCACACAGCGTCCACGCCTGGATCGTCGGCTCTCAGACGGATCACCCCGAGGCGTTCTTTACCCTGCTGGATCGGCTCGTCAGCTTCCATCGCAGCTAGCGCGGCGTTACCTTCTCGGCTGAGCTGCGTTATGCAAGCAGGATGGCGAGCACTGATCCGAGGAGGTGGCGATGGCGCTTCGTATCGTTTCGATTCTGCTTCTGCTGGGAGCGCTTGGTGCTGCAGGTCCAGCCAGAGCAGGGGCCGCAGTCGTGCAACCGGCACGCCCGTCTATCAAGTGCCCGCATGCGCTGCGGCTGACGCGCGATGCGCCGGAGCGGGTGCTGGCAGTGGTGCGGGCTGAGGTACCGCGGCTGTATGGGAAGAAGCTCTCCCGCGGCTATCTGATCCGGATGATGGGTGAGACGCTGTTGCTCACCGGCCAGATGCGGGTATACCACGGGATTGCCCGGAGCCAGTGCGGGGCGCAGGTGGCGAATCGCTCCTGGATTGTGTTTCTCACCTTTCCGGCGGCGCGCCCCAGCGCCAGCATGAGCGCGGGCCAGCTGTATGCGGCGCGGACGGCGAAAGGTTGGGTCATCTGGTTCCGGTATCACTAGGGTAAGGCTGCCGACAGATCCCAGCCTGATGACGTCGGGCAGGGCTTCAGCCCGGCATCCGCGTGCATAGGTTGTTTCCCCCGAATGGTTGGTGTGGTGTGCGTGGGCAAGCCACCGAGGATCGAGGGGGAAAGGGGCATGGGAGGTGCACTGCGGGCTAAAGCCCTCGGCTACCGCGTATTCCGCCACCGTATTCCCCCGGTGGCATGCACGGGACGTGCCCGCGTGAGACGTCTACGCGCGGGACGTGCACTCATGGAACGTACGCGCACGAGACGTGCACGCACGGGACGGACACGCACGCGGCGTAGCCGAGGGCTTCAGCCCGCTTTGCCGGTAGCGCGCGAGTCCGGCGTGCAGCCGGACAATGCGTGCGGGGCTACTCGAAATGATGGACGGACCCGAAATACGTCTGGATCCTGGTTCACCCTGTCCGTTCCACGCCCTAACCCGGAGGTTCCGGCTACCGGGTGAGATTGGTGGGGAATATGCGGCACGCGAGATGCCCAAACATGGCCATAGGTCCACTCTTCGGCTCGTTTACGCGGTTACGTCGCGGGTGCGGACGGCGTAGAGGGTGATGGCCAGTAGGATCACGGAGTAGAGGGTGAGCCAGATGAAGGAGTCGCTGATGGAAGGGCTGTTGGCGCCGACGCTGGCGAGGTCGGTACCCGAGACCAATCCTCCGTGGACCACCTCGGTGATGAGGTTGTTGGTGTACTCGAAGGGGAAGTGCTTGGCGATCGTCTCCCAGACGCCTCCCAGTCCCTCGAAGATCCGGAAGAGGATCACCTGGGCAAAGGTGGCGCCGATGCCGAAGCCGATCCCTACCGCCGCCGAGCGGAAGATGGTGGCGGCGGCATAGGCCAGGAACAGGTAAAAGGCGGAGACGTACCAGGCGGCCAGGAAGCCTTTGAGCACGAGCAACGCGAAGGAGCCACTCATGACGCCAGAGACAAAGAGGTGATTGCCGGTCAGCACGGCGATAACGATCCCGGCGGCGCTGGCGACCAGCAGGAGGACGATCAGGGCAATGGCCAGGCCGATGAAGAGCATGGCCAGTGCGCCGATGACCTGTTCGATGCGGTAGGGGCGGCGGGTCAGGATGGTGCGGATCGTTCCCCAGCCGTACTCGTTTCCGGCCCAGCTGCCACCCAGGACCGGCCAGAAAAAGGCGGCGAAGAAGGAACACAGGGTGAGGGCGGCCAGCCAGCCGCGCGGCATCAGCAGGTTCATGCGCTCCGCGCTTCGCGTGGCCTCGCCCCAGAAGGCCACGACCGTCAGCCCGGCGA
Organism: Chloroflexota bacterium; assembly: GCA_025966365.1. Classification (GTDB taxonomy): domain Bacteria; phylum Chloroflexota; class UBA5177; order UBA5177; family UBA5177; genus JAICWV01. The sequence continues at coordinate 9,129 of JAICWV010000073.1, forward strand.
CCATCACTATCAGAATGCGCGGCATCCAGCGCCGCGTCAGTTTCAGCCACTCCATCGACATGATGCGGATCATGCTGCGTCTCCCGTCACATCCAGGAAGTATTGCTCCAGGCTCTGCTCGCGCACGCGCAGCTCCGAGAGGTAGAGACCCTGCTCTGCCAGGGTCCGGTTGATATCGGCGGCGCGGCTCGGGTCGGCATGGACCGTGAGCCGCTGCCCGCTCCGCGAGACCTCCTCGATCCAGGGAATCTCGCGCAGCACGGCCTCCGCCCGCTCGGCGGCGTCGATCTCGACCTCGAGCACGTTGCCCGCCAGCAGGCTGGTCACGTCGCCCTGCACCACCACCTTGCCGTGGCTCAGGATGGCGATCCGGTCACAGATCTGCTCGATCTCGTGCAAGACGTGGCTGGAGATGATGACGGTGTGGCCCTCGTCCTTCAAGCGCTTCATCAGTGCTCGCATCTCGACGATTCCGGCCGGGTCCAGTCCGTTGGCAGGCTCGTCCAAAATGAGCAGATCGGGTGACGCAAGCAGCGCCGCCCCCACCGCCAGCCGCTGCTTCATGCCCAGTGAATAACTCTTGAAGGAGCGATTGGCAGAGTCTGTCAGGTCCATGAGGTCGAGGACGGGCTGGATGCGGTTCTCGGGCGTGCCGGTCAGCCGTGCCACGGCGCGCAGATTATTCCGGCCGGAGAGATAGGGATAGAAGGTCGGGTTTTCGATGATGGAGCCGGTCCGCGCCAGGATCTCGGGAAGGTGGTGCCGGATGTCCAGGCCCAGCACCCGGGCCGTGCCCGAGGTGGGGCTGATCAGACCCAGGAGCATGCGCATGGTGGTCGTTTTCCCGGCACCGTTCGGACCCAGAAAGCCGAAGATCTCGCCGCGCTCGACGGTCAGATTCAGATGGTCCACGGCCAGAAGACTGCCGTAGCGCTTGGTCAGCCCTTCGGTGGCGATGGCCGGCTCAGCCGCGGCGGGAGGAACCGCGCCTGGCTGCGCCTGCTGTGCTGTTGCCATGGGGATACCTCCCCGCCTGTAGTTGCTGATTATGGAGCACCGCGAGTCTACCTTTTGTGACACTGACATTTCTATATAATGGGCCTATATAGGAGAGTGCCGTGCAGCTGAACGTGTATATCCCCAGGGACAAGGAACATCTTCTGGCCGAGCTGGCGCAGCAGGCCGAGCAGGCGGGGAGATCGAAAAACGAGCTGATCCTGGAGGCAATCGAGCGGCAGGTGGCCTCGTCGCGCGTGCCGTCGTACGAGACCTTCGAGCTGGGTGCCGGCGCCATAGACCGCGCCGACCTCTACGACGGCCGGGCTGGATGATTCTGCTCGACACCAACGTGCTGATCTACGCCACTGACCGACTATCGCCGCAGCATCTGCCGAGCAGAGGAGTTGTGGATGCCTCCATCGCCCGGCGCATCGAGGGCGTCATTGTGCCGCAGGTGCTGGTGGAATTCGTGGCGGCGGCGACAGGGAAAGCGGTTCGGTCTCCGCTATCCGTAGAGCAGGCGTGCGCGCAGGCGGCGACCTTCGGCTCCCAGATCAAGATGCTCGTTCCCTCTGCCGAATCGGTTACAGAGTGGATGTCCATCCTGCTGGAGACCGGCCGAGCCGGCCGGCGGACCTTCGATGCGTACCTCGCCGCCCAGGCGCGCTCGCTGGGCGCGGCCACCATCTGCACCTACAACCTCGACGACTTCAACGGCGTCTCCGGCATTCGTCTCCTGCGCCCCGAGGACATACCGATCGTGGGTGAGCCGTCATGACCGCGGAAAGGCCATTTCTGTCCGTCATCATTCCCACGCGCAACCGCTCGGCGCTCCTGGCCCGTCTGCTCGATTCTCTGGCCGGGCTTCGCTATCCCCGGTGGGAGGTCATCGTGGTGGATGACGGGTCCACGGATGGTACGGCGACGGTGGCGGAGCGGTATCGGACCGGGGGCCTGCCTCTCACCTATCTCTATCAGCCCTGGAGCAAGATGGGTGCGGCCCGGAATCTGGGGCTGAAGCACGCGCGCGGGACCATCGCCGCCTTTACCGACGACGACTGCGTGGCCGACCCCGGCTGGCTGGACGCGATGGCGGCGGCGTTTGCGCGGCATCCCGAGGCGGCGGGCGTACAGGGGAAGACAGTCACCGACCATGCCGCCATGACGCCCTTCACCCGCCAGGTGGAGCAGCTTGAAGGGGGTCAGCCCTACCGCACCTGCAACATCGCCTACCCGGTGACACTTCTGCGCATGCTGGGCGGCTTCGACACCCGGCTCATTCGCGGCGAGGACGTGGTGATGGGAATGCGCGCGCTGGAGCACGGACCCATCGTTTTTGTGCCTGACGCCGTCGTCATCCACCCGCCACGCCCCAAGGAATGGGCCAACCGGCATGCCTGGCGCGTGCTTCTCGAGAGTGAGCTGCACTTCAGGCGCACCTACCCGCAGTACGGTCCCGCGCGGTCTCCCACCCTCTCCGTCCAGAAGGCGGAGCACGTCCTCTCACGCTGGCTGCTGCTGCCCGTCCGGCGCTACTGGCGCTGGCACTGGGCCTATTTCAAGCGCAACCCACGAGTCTACGCGCGGCACGTGCCGCTGATCATCCGGGAGAAGATCGCGCTCGTTACCCTGCTGCCCTTCTTCTTCCGGGAGTGGCGCCAGGGATCAAAACGGACGTGACCACCCGCGTCAGCGTGGTCGTGCCCACCCGCAATCGAGCCCGCTTCCTCCCTCCGCTCCTGGAGGCACTGGCCGGGCAGGAGTATCCGGCGCTGGAGGTAATCGTGGTGGACGATGCTTCGACCGATGAGACTCCCCGGATTCTGGCCTCCTGGCAGGGCGAGGGGCGGATTGCGCTGCGCCTGGACCGGCCGGGGGGCAGCTATGCCGCCCGCAATGCCGGATGGCGGGCGGCGCGAGGAGATATCATCGCCTTCACCGACGACGATTGCCTGCCCATCCGCGTCTGGATTTCGGGTCTGGTGCGGGCGCTGGGCGGCGGCGCTGCCGGGGCGCAGGGGATGACGCTGCCCGGCGGAGGCGACGTTACGCCCTTCACCCACCAGATCGAGCAGAGGCGGCCGGGGCCTCCCTACCGGACCTGCAACATTGCCTACCGCCGCGAGGTTCTGGAGCTGGTCGGAGGCTTCGACGAGAGCTTTCGCTGGTACGGAGACAACATTCTGGGGCTGCGGGTGCGGCAGCTCGGAGAGATCGCCTGGGCCCCGGCGGCGCTGGTCCGGCACCCGCCGCGTCCGCGGGAGTGGCGGGACCGGGAGGCCTGGTTGGCGCGCTTCGACGCCGACGCCCGCCACCGCGCCATCCTCCACGACCTGGGGGCCGAGCCCGTTTCGGCTCCGCGCGGCCTGCTGCCCATCCTGCTGTGGGTGCTCCGTCCCCTGACCAGGCAGTCGCTCTTTCATCTCCAGTACCTGATGAGGCACCCGGACGCGTACGTGCACCAGGTCGGCCCCATGCTGGCCGAGAAGCGCGCCCTGGCCTCGGCCATGCGCGTGTATTACCGGGGCCCCCGGCAAGAATCGACTGTCCAGCCGCCCTTACCGGAAGACCCCGCTGTCTCGGTGGTGGTGATCACCCGCGACCGTCCCCGTTATCTGGAGACGGTGCTGGCCGCACTGGAACGGCAGACCTGGCCGCGCCGCTCCGTCGTGGTCGTGAACAACGGGGACGGACCTATTAGCGTCCCACCAGGAGTGGAGGTGGTGGAAGCGCCGGGACTGCGGCTGAGCGAGGCGCGCCAGCGCGGCCTGGAGGTGGCGTCCGCGCCAATCGTCGCCTTTACCGACGACGACTGCCTCCCCGCGGCGGATTGGCTGGAACGGTTGGAGGCTGCCCTGCGCGCGAATCCCGCGCTCCGCGGGGTCCAGGGGCGGACGGTTTCCGGTGCCGGGCCCCTCGGCACCCACGCCGTGAGTGTGGAGCGGCCCAACCATCTCTATCAGACCTGCAACATGGCCTATCGCCGCGAGGCACTCCTGCGAGCCGGCGGCTTCGATACCGCCTTTGACGGCTGGTTCGAGGACACGGCGCTGGCCGCCCGCGTGCTGGAAGACGGACCCATCGGCTTCGCGCCGGACGCCGTCGTCACCCATGAAGCCGTGCCCCGCCACTCCTTTGACCCCGCGACATGGGAGCGGATCGTGGCTGATGAGCGCCGCCTGGCGGCGCGCTACCCGGGTTTCTATCGGCGTACCCGCGGGCCGTCGGCCACCCTCACGGTGGTCGGGCGCTGGCTCCTGGGCTCGCCGGTAAAGACCGCCATCATCCAGCGGCCCCGAACACTCGCCGATGTCCCCGCCTATGTGCGCCTCATTCGGGACCTGCTGGGCGAGCGCCGGGACTTGCTGCGGGTGTTGCTGGAAGGGAAATGAAAAAGAGGGCGCCGAATCCGGCGCCCTCCCTTTGGTCCGTCCTTACCGGGTGTAGTAGCCGCCGGTGAGGAAGGCGACCACCGCCAGGATGATGGCGATGACCAGAACGATCCAGATGATGCTGGCAGCGAGGTGGAATACACCACCCATGCCGAGCAGCCAGGCGATCACCAGAATCACGACCAGGATCCAGAGAAGATTAGCCACGGTATGTACCTCCAAGAATTTGTTTAATGGCCTTGCTGACCCGTTGGTCCCTTGTGTTGACTAGAAAAGGTTGGTGTAGACGTGGAGCGCCCAGAGGGCGACCGCCAGCAGTACCAGCACGACCACAGACCACACGATGGTCTGAATCATCTGGCTGGCAGCGTAGGCGTTGCCCACGGGATCGTCGTTATTCACGACGGTTCGGGTGGTGGCCGGCCGCCGCTCGACGACTGTGTCCGGGGTCGTATCGACCACCGTGTCCGGTGCCGTCTCGACGACGTCGGTCTCCGGGGCATCCGTTACAACTCGTCTCTCTTCGTACGTCATGAATCCCTCCTTAGAAGGCGCCAAGCACGCCGTGGAAGATGAACAGCAGCGCCAGCAGAATGACCACGATGCCGATGAGGAACATGAGGAGCATCGTCATGCTGTTGCCCCCACCGGTGGTTCGCTCTTCGATGACCGGCATCGGTGTCCCTCCTAGAACCAACCAAGGTAGACGTGGAGGGCGTAGAGCGCAATGCCCAGCAGCACCAGGACCACGATCGACCAGACGATGGTCTGAATAAGCGACGAGGCGCCTACTGCGGCCGACCCGGCATCATCGCCATCCGTGTGAACGATTCTTTCCTCTGTCACGACTTAACCTCCTTCGTTTGCTGCGAGCCCCTGGCCCGCGGGACTGTTTCCACCTCAAGCATCGAGGGCTCCAGACGGAAGCTCTGAAGATAGCTCCGCAGAGCATCGATCACGATGTCGTTCATGCTGCAGTTCTCCAGCGCCGCTTTTACCCTGAGCTTTCGATGAAGGACTTCCGGCAGCTCGACCGTTGTCTTTGCCATTCGTCCCTCCATTCCGTAGTTCCGTCATGCCTTCATTCCATGGCAAGTACCGTGCCAGCCCCACGGGGAGCCAGGCTCCAGGGCGCGATGGACGGCCGGGGCCCGGGGCCATGGAGGTGACGCGGGATCGTGCCGTTAAGAGTTCAGTAATGAACAGGGTTGCTCCGCGATGTGTTCCCACTAGATTCAGGTATGGGTCGATCTCTCCTTCTGGTTGTCGTGTCGGTGCTCGTTCTCGGCTGCGTCGCGATTGCGGCGCAGGCAGGGAGCTGGGGCATCGCGGCCGGCGACACCCTCTCCGGCCAGGCTGACGCCGCCGGCTCCTGCCCCCAGCAAAGCGCGTGTCATCAGAAGATCACGCACGTGGTCTTTATCGTCCGCGAGAACCGGAGCTTTGACAGCATGTTCGGGCGCTTTCCCGGAGCGAACGGCGCGACCACCTTTACCGCCCCGGACGGCAGCGTGCATCCCCTGGCGCACCAGCCGGATCACATTCCCCTCGACGTGGGGCATCGGCCGATCGACGCTCGGATCGCGTACGACGGCGGGAAGCTGGACGGTTTCTCGAAGATCATGAACGCCAGGCAGGACGGCGTCGACTTCGCGGATTCCCAGCTCTACCAATCGGAAATTCCCAATTACTGGCGCTACGCTCAGCGCTTCACTCTCGACGACGCGTTTTTTTCCACCATCATGGGGCCCAGCTTTCCCAATCACCTCTTTACCATCGGCATCAATGGAGAGCATGTTGACGCCAATCCGCACGGGCCGAGTTGGGGCTGTGACTCGCCAAAGGGGTCGACCGTCGAGCAGATCCTGCCGGATGGCTCGATTTCTCAGACCTTTCCCTGCTGGAACTTCACGACCCTGACCGACCTGCTGGATCGGCAGTCCGTCTCCTGGAAGTACTACGCTCCGGTTCTAGGGCAGTACGGCTACATCTGGTCCACACTCGACGCGGTGAAACATGTGCGGTTTGGGCCGGAGTGGAAGAGCCACGTGGTCAACTACACGTCGTTTGCCCTGGCCGCGAGGGCCGGGAAGCTCCCGGCGGTGAGCTGGCTGGTGTCGCCGCCGAATATCAGCGATCACCCTCCGCACAGCATCTGCGCGGGTGAGAACTGGGCGGTGAAGCAAATCAACGCCGTCATGAGCAATGCGCAGAGCTGGAAGCATACGGCCATCATCTTGACCTGGGATGACTTCGGCGGCTTTTATGACCACGTATCGCCGCCCAGGGGCCCGGATCAGAACCTCGAATACGGTTTTCGGGTTCCGACCATCGTCATCTCACCCTATGCCCGACCGGGCAATGTGGATCACACGACCTATACCTTCGGCTCCATGCTGCGGTTTGCCGAGGCAACCTTCGGCCTGCCATCGATCGGCGCACAGGATGGGCGGGCGAACGATATGATGGCCTCTTTCGACTTCTCGCAGAAGCCGCTCGCTCCCCTGACGTTGTCGCCCCGCACCTGCCCGGCCGGGTCAAAGACGAGCGCGGACGGCATGCTGCCGTCGACCTTCTCGAAGATGGTGGGGACGACCGCCGGACGGCCGACGATGAAGGCGGTCTTCCCGGATACACCGCTGGTGGGCCGGCTGGTGGTCGATCCCAAAGGGAAGATCCTGAATGCCAGGAGCAGTGCGATTCATCTCTCCGATCTCACCCCCGGTGATGCCCTCTATACGCGTGGCTATCCGGAGCGAGCGAGGCCGACGCGATTCCACATCCGGCTCATCAAAGACATCAACGTGCTCACCCGCACGGTGACGGGCGTGGTGGCGCGCGCCGATGCCGCGCATAAGCGTCTGACTCTCGCCCGGGGACCAAGCGGGGGGCAACTGGCACTCGCCATGGCGCCGGATGTCGTCATTGCCGGTCCAGAGGGGAGAAGGCAGCCATTGTCCGCCCTCCACACCGGAGCAAGGGTTCGTCTCTCTACCACCTACAACACCCGCATCCACCGGTACGTCGCGGTCCACCGCATCTCGGTTCTTTCCCGCTGACCGGTGGTAGCCTGGCGTGGGATGAGCAGCGACGATCCACCCGGGGATGCCGAGGAGCGCGAACAACAGGTCCTCCGCCTGCGAGAGCGGGGCGCATCCTGGCTGGAGATTCAGCAGGCATTCGGTCTGACGCGGCAGCAGGCACGGTATGCGTATCAACGCGCCAGGCGAGAACAGCGGCG
>JAICWV010000114.1 GCA_025966365.1 Chloroflexota bacterium
CTGATGTACTGGCGCTTCCGGTACATCACGCGCAACCGCCTTCGCCTCCAGGCATGGTGGAATTCGAGGAGGAGGCCAAAGGTCACGACCGGGTCCTCCAGCTTTCGGCCCCGCGCCAGCGCCATGTACTATCCCGTCGGCGCCAGCTCCAGCCAGAGGCACTCCTGGATCGCCTTCGGAGCCATGATCGTCCTGCTCACGGCCCTCACCTCCGTGGCCGGGCAGATATACATAGCGCCAACGCTGGTTTATGCCATCGGGACACTGATCCTGGTGGGGTGCATCTACTGGGGCCTTCGCGGCGTCTAGAACTACCCGCGCTCAACCCACTTCCCGGATATAATGCGCTGGAGACTCTGGAGGAGCCATAACGGCGCACGATGATTGAGCCTGGTAACCGCGCGGCCGCGGTAGCCGGTAGATACCGGGCAGCGGTTCCGTTCGCCGACCGCATCCTGCTTCTGCGCGACGAGGTGGCGGTGGGCTCGCCGGATCTCGCCAGGATTGGATTGGTGGGAGTCGCGCTCGCCCTGCAGACGGCTGTGCTGGCCAGTCCCGGCCATTTCCGCCCGGCCGGCACGTGGACCTTCGCCGCTTTCGTTGCCGTCGGTACCCTTGCCGCACTGGCACTCTGCCTCCTGGCCACCATGCCGCTGCGCGAACTGCTCCATCCACAGGTCCGCCGCGGACTGGCGGTCGCCGCCTTCGTCGCGCTCCCGATTCTGAGCGTGATGGGTGTCTGGCACGGCGCCCTCGGCGCTCGAAACATGGTGATGAGCTCTCCTCCCAGCAACGACGGTGCCGTCATGGATATCTACGCCGCCCGGCAGGTGCTTCGGGGCCACAACCCGTATCAGAAGACGAGTATCGTGGCCGCCCTGGCCGCGCTCAATGCTCCGTCGACCACCACCACCCCGCTCATGGACGGACAGTTCCGTGGCGCGCGGGCCTATCCCAGCGCCGGGGCCGTCAATCAGGTCTTTCTCAACGTCCTGAAGTACCGCCCCGGCACCATTCCGCCGGAGTTCGAGTCCAAGTACAACTACCCTGCCGGGTCGTTCCTGTTCATCCTGCCCTTCCTCTGGGCGGGAATCCACGACATGCGCTTCCTGTACGCGCTGGCGGTCGCCCTCATGGGCCTCTACCTCTGGGCGCGGGCGCCGCGCGCCCTGCGGCCGCTCGTGCCGCTGATCGTGCTCGGCAATGTGCCGCTGATCATTCTCACCGCGGGCGATCAGCCCGATCCCATCTACGGTTTGTTCCTCATGCTCGGATATGCCGAATGGGCCACACCCTGGGTCAGCCCGTTGGCCATGGGCGTGGCGGTGGGAACCAAGCAGCTGGCCTGGTTCTTCCTGCCGTTCTACGTGCTCTTGATCGCGCGAGAGCTGGGCTGGCGGGAGGCCATGCGCCGCACCGGGATCATCATTGGTGTCTTCGCCCTGATCAACGCCGCCTTCATTCTCCCTTCGCCCGCGGGATATCTGTGGAGCATCAGCGGTCCGATCGCGGACCCGATGTTCCCGCTGGGAATCGGGATCATCGCGCTCTTCGTCTCCAACGGCTTGCCGCTGCTTCCCAAGATCGTCTTTACCCTCATGGAAGTGGGCGCGTGGGCCGGTGGCGTGATGGGCTGGGTGCGCAGCCGCATTCTGGCCACCGCTGCAGCTGGCGCGGTGCTTGGTGCGCTGCCCCTCTTTTTCGCCTGGCGCAGCCTGGTGAACTACTTCTATCTGGTGCCGCTCCTGGTCCTCGCTATCGTCCTCGCCGACCCGACACAACGAGCAGCGCTGCGTCGCCGATCTGCCTGACGCGCGCCCAGGCGGGGTGTCCGGTGAACGTCCCGGGCGGGATGGACGGAAGTGGGGGACGAATCACAACGACGATGCGGGCTTTGCGGCGAGACACTGCGCGGGCCAGCGAGCTCGTCTCACCCGGCACCTGCGGGTCCCGGAGGGCCGAGGTGTACGGCGTGGCGGGCAGGCGGCCGCTGAGCACGTAGACCCAGGGCGTATTCCCCCAAACCAGAAGTTTCCCCGGGGGAAGATGCTTGATGGCGTCCGCCACCCGGATATTGCGGTTCACATGGTCGTCGACCTGGCTCCGATAGGTGGAGTACGACTCGGTCCCCAGCGCATAGCGGACGGCGTTGGGGTACCACTGCAGGCGGCGAGCCAGGATGGAATCGTGTCCCGATGCCGCCATGCCCCAGCCGGCCAGGGCCGACAGGAGCGCCAGCAGCACGAAGCAGGTCGGGAGCATCCAGAGAAGTGCCCGGCTGGACAGCTGCGCCGCCCGGCCACGATCGAGCGCCATTCCGGCGGCCAGACAAAGCGCGGGCACCGCTTGCAGGGCGTAGTGGCCGAAGAAACGGCCACTGACCAGCGCTCCCGCGGCGCCCCACAGCAGCCACAGATAGGGGAAGGGACGGCGCAGGAGGGGTATGGTGAGCGCGATCAGGATGGTGGCCTTGAGGAGCGCGAGCCAGGGCAGCCCGCCCCCATTGGCGTGGCCGACATACCCGAGGTCGTAGAGAACGGCATCGGCGAGCATGGGACGAAGAATGCCCGCCCAGGCGCAGACGATCCCTGCCAGGAGAAGGCAGATCGCCAGGGACACACCATAAGGGAGGGCATATCGCACTCCCTGCCGGATGGTATCGCGGTGGAAGACGAGATACAGGGCCAGTGCGGCCGCATCGAAGGCGCCCACCGCCTTGATGAAGATCGCTACTGCCAGGCACAGGCCCGCCAGGAGCAGTCGGCCACGCAGGGCCAGAAACACGCCCAGGCTGGTCCAGACGATGAGAAAAATCTCGGCGTTGGCCGTCGTTCCCTCCAGAAACGGCACCCCGAGCAAGAGTCCGGCAAAGAGCGCGACCGCAGCCCATCGGTCCGGCGAGAACCGCCGGGCCAGGCCGGCAATCAGCACCACGCAGATAAGTGCAGCGACGGCCGCGCCGATCCGAACCGCGATCAGAGAAGGCCCGAGCCAGTGGTAGACTGCGGCGTACGCGAGATACAGGACGGGGGGTTTGTTTTCCCAGATGTCGCGGTACAGTGTGTACCCGTGATTCATTGCTCCTGCGACGGCGAAGTAGGTTCCCTCGTCGTTGACCCAGGGCGGATCCGCGAATGAGGGAAGACGCCACAGAAGCGTCGCTCCCAGTACGAGCGCCAGAATCTGCCCGAATCTATCAGCTCGCGGTTGAGCATCCTGGCCTCGAGCGCTGGAAGCCTGTGCTGCTGTCATTCCTCTCCACTCGCCTGGGCCTGGCCGTGCTCACGCTTACCGTGGTGGCCACATCTCGCAAGCCTGTCCTGGGGCTCTGGAACCACTGGGATGGGCGCTGGTACGTCGGCATCGCCACCCATGGATATCACTGGAGTATCGGCGGAAAGCCGGCCGTTGCCTTTTTCCCCCTCTATCCGCTGCTGATCCGCACCGGCGAGTGGCTTCGCCTGCCCGGAGCCGCCGCCGCCATGGCCGTCTCCAGCGCCGCCTTTCTGGGGGCTCTATTCTATCTGTACCGGTTGGTGGCGGAAGAGCGTGGCGAGAAGGTGGCCAGCCGGACCGTCTGGTTTCTGGCCCTCTTCCCCACCGCCTTCTTCACCTTCGCCCCGTACAGCGAGAGCCTCTTCCTGCTCTGTGCCATCGCCGCCCTCTACTATGCGCGGCAGGGAAAGCTGGCCCCGACCGCGCTCTGGCTCGCTGCCGTCATTCTGGCCCGCCCAACCGGGGCCCTTATTACTCCGGCGGTCCTGACCGCGCTGTACCTCCATCGGCGTGCCACGCTGATTCACGCGCCTCCCGACCGACCCGTCGAGCGCGGTGACCTGCGCCTGATCGCCTCGGACCTCGGACGCGAGGATGTACGGGAGCCGCTCTCACCATCCCTTGCGGCTCACTTCTCGCTCGCGCTTCTCCCGGCAGTGGCCGGCTTCGGCGTCTATCTCTATTACCTCCACCTGCAGCGCCTTCCCCTCTCGCTTCTGCTCATCGCCCAGCGTTCCTGGCACCGCAGCCTCACCGTCCCCTGGGCCGGATTCACCGAATCGGTAGTGTGGCTGACGCACCACGGCGCCCACAACCTTCCCTGGGCTTTCGAGAACATTCTCGAGGGCGTGGTCACCGCGTTATGTCTCGTTCTCACCGTCGTGGCGTGGAAGGGGCTGCGTTGGGACAGCAGGCTCTACTGCCTCGGCTTCTGGATCCTGATCCTGACCACACCGGAGTGGCGCGACGGGTACCACGCCCCCTTCAGCTCGGTCGATCGCTTCGTGCTGACCCTCTTCCCCGTCTTTGCGTGGGCAGCGGAGAGGACGCCGAGCCGGCTGATTCCGCGACTCGCCGTCCTCTCCACGGCCACCATGGTCGCCATGACCTGCACTTACCTGGCAGGCGGCTGGGTAGGGTGACCCTCATCCCCCTATCCCCTTCTCCCACGCGTGGGAGAAGGGGGAACAAAGGGCGGGAGCTGCCTCCCCCTCTCCTGCTCCGCGGGAGAGGGGGCCGGGGGGTGAGGGTTACGCCTCGGGAACCGCGTCCGGGGGAGTCTGGTCACCGCCGAGCTCGTTCGGCAGTGGCTCGGTGGCCTCGACAGCCTCTTCCAGAACCTCTTCCGAAACCGGAGGATTGACCTTTGCCACCATCTCATCCGCGGGGGTGAGGATGGTGACGCCGGCCGGTACGGGGACGTCGCTGACGTGTACGGCGCCGTTGATCTCGGTTATCGAGCTGACATCTACCTCGATCCCGGCAGCAGGCACGCTGTCCGGCAGGCTCTCGATCTCGAGATGGTCCAGCACGGGCAGGAGGATCCCGCCTTCCTGGACCGCGGGCGAGTCACCGACCAAATGCACGGCGACGCGCGTCTGCACATTGGCACGCATATTCGGGCGATAGAACTCGACGTGGATAATCTGGTTGCGCTTGGGATCGACCTGCGTATTCCGGATCAATACCGGCATCGGGGATGCCGCTCCGATCGCCAGGTCGAGCACCTGGGTGCGTCCAGCCCGACGCAGGACGCTCGCGAAGTCGTGGGCGCTCATCTGAATAGTGCGTGGCTCCATCTGGAACCCGTAGACGGTGGCGGGAAGGACGCCCGATCGGCGCAGCCGTCCGGTCTTCTTGCCTGTCAACTCACGCGGCTCCGCCTGGAGCACTGGATGGTCAGCCATGATGTCTCCTCTTCATCAGCAACAAAACGCCCGGCCGCATTGACAACGTCCCCGACCGGCGCCATTCATGATAGTCATCGGTCCATACGTGGAGGAAGTCTCAGGGGGCGGGCAGCTCGCGCTTGAGCTCTATCGCGCCGCCGTCGAATGCCCTGATGCCGGAGTCGCCGTGGCCGCAAACCCTCGAAACGGCAGCCACCAGTTCCAGCGGCCGAGGAGGCGCATGGTGGCAGGGACCAGGAGCGCGCGGATAAGCGTAGCATCGAGGAGCACGGCTACCGCCAGGCCAAAGCCCACTTCCTGAATCACCACCAGCCGGGCGAAGGAGAAGGCGGCAAAGACCACGATCATGACTGCCGCGGCGCTGGTGATGATCCGGCCCGTCACTTCCAGACCGGTGGCCACGCTGGCATCGTTATTTCCCGTCTTGCGGTACTCCTCCTGCACGCGCGTGAGCAGAAACACCTCGTAGTCGGTGCTGACGCCGAAGAGCACGGTGAAGAGAAAGACCGGCACGATCGAGTCGATGTTGCCGACGGTGGTGAAGTTGAGCAGGCCCGAGAGATGGCCGTCCTGGAAAGCCCAGACGACGGCGCCATAGGCCGCCAGGACGGAAAACACGTTCATCAGAATCGCCTTCAATGGCAGCAGGAGGGAGCGGAAGGCGATCAGCAGGACCAGGAAGATGGTCACAATAACCGCCAGCGCGATCAGCGGGAATCGGGAGTAGAGGTAGTTGTCGAAGTCCATCTGTCCTGCGGTCTGGCCGCCTATGAGCACCCGGTAGCCGGGGATCGGTGGTCGTTCCCGGAGCCGGCTCACGTAGTGCTCGGCAGCGCGGCTGGACACATTCACGGTCAGAAAGGCGGAGATCAGGCCCACGCGGTGCCACCCGGCCAGCGTTCGCGCCTGCTTCTGCTGGGCCGGGGTGGCATTCTGAAGCGCTTCGAGCGCGGCGGAGCAGCTCCGGATCTGAGCGGGCCCGTTCGGTACCGGCAGCGAGGACACTCCCGCCACGACCGGCGACGAGCAGATGCGGTCGAGCACGGCAAACGACGCGGCCTGGGCCGTGGAGATCGGTGTCCCCGACTTCCGCACCACCGTCACCAGCACCGGCTCGGTGTTGGCTATCCCCAGATGCCGGTTCAGGATGTCGTTACCGGCGCGCGACTCCACCGAGGTGGGCAGGATCTCCGGTCCCGGAATCCCCACGCGCAGGTGAAAGGCGGGAGTGCCGATGACCAGAACCACCACCACAACCAGGAGAACAACCCGCACCGGCCGGCGCATCACGCCCCATGCCAGGCGATGCCAGAATCCGCGGGTGGTCAGACGCTCGGGAATGAGAGAGAACCGGTTGATGTTGGGACCGATGATTCCCAATAGAGCGGGAAGAAACGTCAGCGCCACGATCAGCGAGAGGACCGTCACCAGGCTGCCGCCGATGCCGAGCGAACGCAGCATGGATACACCGGACAGGGTGAGGCCGAAAAAGCCGGCGCTCACGACGATGGCCGACACCAGAATGGCCTTGCCCGCGGTCGCCACCGTGTGGCCCACCGCCGTCTCCAGGTCCCGGCCCAGCGTCAGCTCCTCACGGAAGCGGTTGACCATCAACAGGGAGTAATCGATGGCGATACCCAGTCCCAGCATCGAGGCCGTGTTCAACACGAAAATGGACATATCGACGCGGTGGCCGATGAAGTAGATGAAGGCCAGCGAGAGCGTGACTGCCAGCGGAGCCATCAGCACAGGCGTTGCCGAGGCCACCAGCGAGCCGAAGATCAATAGCAAAACGACGGCAGCGATGGGCAGGGTGACGATCTCGACGTTACGGAGATCTTGATCGCTGACCACCTCCATGTCCCGGAAGATGGCCGACGGGCCGGCCAGGTAGCCGCGCACTGACCCGTTCGGTAGGTACGGCTCCAGAACGTCCGCGTAGTGGGCGCCGAAGTCGCTCTGCGGCTCGCTGAACACGCGCTCGAAGACCACCTTGTGGTCGGGGGTGTAGATGGGAGGCGTGACGGTGAGCGACCTCCCGAGCTTCGCAATCGCCTTCGCCCGGAACTGGCGCGCGGCAGGCATCAGATCCGCCTGCCGTCCCGAGAATACGACGTTGAAGACGAGCGCCTTGTAGCCGTATGCCCTGTTCAGGGTGTTGTAGGCAGCGACCGACTGGCTTTTGCCGATGGTGTAGCCGCCGCCCTGCAGAATGCCGGTCACTCGCGGCGCGATCACAGCAGCAGCGGCGAAGACCACTAACCAGAGGACCACAACCAGCCAGCGGTGCCGGTACGAGAAACGTCCGAGGGCTTCGAGCATGGATTCCCGACGCTAGACTATCCGCTCACGTCCGGATTGATCGTCATCTGATCCTCGACGTCCACCACCCCGCGGACCTCGCCGACCATCGACTGAATGTACTCAGCGTCCTGAACCGTCGGCACCGTGCCCTTGAGCGTCACCACCCCATCCACGACGGTGGGCAGGACTGTCCAGTGCGACGAGAGCGAGTCCTGGCGCAGCAAGAGGAGGACTTCATCCTCCAGGTCGGCGTCATGCTCGTACGGCTCGCCTCGCTCCGTCTCCTCCTCGGCGTCGGTACCGAAGCCGGTGGCGGTGTGGATCGCCTCGGTGCCGCCGGGAAGGACCGGAGGGTCAATGGGCGGGATATAGGGCTCGGCGTCGCGCACGGCTTCCAGCGGATCGCGCGTGCCCACCGTGTCCGGAAACCCGGACATCTCATTCTCGTCGCCGATCCCGCGGGTGGCGTGAACTTCCTCCTGCTCGCTGTCACCAGGCCATTGCTGGTCCCACAGGTTCTCGCGCGCTTCGTAGTCGTTGCTCGAATCTTCGCCGAGCGACTGCTCCTCGCCCACTTCTTCCATTGTCGCGCCTTTCTATTCGTCCCCGGCGGATGCGTAGTCGGGGATGTCCGCCGGGCTGGTGTATTCATATCCGGGAACTGAACCCTGCACGGCGAGATAGCTCTCCGGCGGGACGTTCCATCCATTGCGGTGAAGGTCGCCGCGGTCCGCGGCCAGGAAGACCCCGCGCCCGGTCACGTCTCCGATCGCATCGGCGGGAATATACCAGTCACGAATGAAAAAGCGGCCCTCCTGAACGTGGAGCAGCTCGACCCCGTGTCCCACTTCCAGGACGTGGCCCAGCAGGCGGCCATTCGCCAGGTAGACCGGCATGCGCCGGTAGAACTGCCACTCCGATCTGGCCGACATCCACGCCTCCACGCCATTACCAGGGTCTGCAAGATGCATACCCTGTACATTCTTTCATGAGCGACGGTCTGCCCTCCCTGTCCGGCGTGCTCATCAACGACGGGATCGCGCTCTTCTGGGCCGCCTGGATCTCCATCGTCGTCATCACCAACATCGCCGCGGCCCTCCGGGTTGCCGGCTTGCTCCCGGCGGCCACCGGCCTCGCCTCGGGCAACTACACGGCGATCGTCAAGGTCAGCGACCATCTCTCCATTCCTCACAACCTCGACTTCATCCTCTTCCTGGTCATCATTGTCTGGGAGACGATCGCCGCCGGTCTCCTCTGGCGGGCAGCGATCTATTACCTCGAGAATTCCTCCTTGCGGGTGGGTGCCGCCGACACCGGACTGGGCGTCCTGCTGGCCATCTTCGCCGCGTTCATGCTGGCCGACGAGGTCTTTCACGCCTTCAAGGTCGAGAACGATCACCGCGCCATCGCCATCTTCATCCTGATCTCCCTGATCGCCCTCCACGTCCTGCCAGGCACATAAAACGCATCCACTCCGCCAATATCCGGTCCGCAGCCGGAAGCTCCGCGGTCCGGCGAGGCATGGTCCGGGTGGGGATCGGGCGCGCGGTCCCCCGGGCGATGGACCGTCGTGGTGGATGTCCCCCTCACCCCTGGGTGCCTGACCAGGCCATCAAGCATCGAGGGGGGAATGGAACAGAGAGAAAGACTGCGGGCTAAAGCCCTCCGCTACCGGAGCTTCCCCTTGTGGCGGCATCACGTAGCCGAGGGCTTCAGCCCGCAGCCCGCTTCATTCTTCGCCGGAACCCAGAGGGATGCCCACTGCCGCCCACGGGGGAGACGCCCTGCATTCCCCTGGGTCGCACACCTTGCACCTGCGCGACCCCGGTTATCCCGGCGGGCGATCCCCGGTATGTCCTCTTTCGATCGCCGTCGTTCGGATTGGTTTTCGAGGGCCGAGTAGTATACGGGGCAAACTGCCGGGGAGTGGACATGGTCAAAATCACGCTGGTGGGAGCGGGAAGCTCCGTCTTCGCACGTCAACTCATCACCGATATGCTCGCGATTGACGGTCTCGACGGAGGCGAGTTCGGTCTGGTCGACATCGACGAGTCGCGCTTGAAGCTGGCAAAGGCGATCGCTGAGCGACTGGTCCAGCTGACCGGCAAACACTGGACGGTCAGCGCCTCTCCCGAACGCACCGAGATTCTTCCAGGCAGCGACTTCCTTGTGAACTCGGTCGAGGTCGGAGGTGTAGCCAACGCCGCTCCCGAATACGAGATCCCGCTCAAGTACGGCGTCGATCAGTGTATCGGAGACACGATCGGACCCGGCGGGATATTCAAGGCTCTTCGCACCGGACCTACCTGGCTCGATATCCTGCGTGATGCCGAGCGGCTCTGTCCCGACGCCTGGGTGCTGAATTACACCAACCCCATGTCCATCCTCACCCTCCTGGCGCTGGAGGGCACCTCCATGCGGACCGTTGGCCTGTGCCATAGCGTGCAGAGCACCTCGCGCCTCCTGGCCCGGTATCTGGACGTGCCCTACGACGAGCTGTACTGGCGCTGCGCCGGACTCAACCACAACGCCTGGTTTACGGAGCTGACCTATCAGGGGAAGGACATGTATCCGGTGCTGCGGGAGCGAGCACGGGACCCCGAGACCTATGAGGAAGACCCGGTCCGCTTCGAGATCATGCTCCACTTTGGCGCGTTTGTCACCGAGAGCAGCGGTCACTTCTCCGAGTACGTTCCCTACTTTCGTAAGCGCCCCGATCTGATTGAGCGCTACACGCGCAGCGGTTACCGCGGCGCCTCCGGCTTTTACGCCCAGGGCTGGCCCACCTGGCGCAGAGAGAACGACGAGCGGATCGCCGCCATGCTGGAGGGGGCCGAGCCCATTCCCACGGAGCGAAGCCACGAGTACGCCGCCGACATCGTGGAAGGCATCGCCCTCCATAGCCCCCGCGTCATCTACGGCAATGTGCGCAATCACGGCCTCATCGACAATCTTCCCGACGGCTGCGTGGAAGTGGCCTGCCTGGCCGATCGCAACGGCATCCAACCCTGCCACTTCGGCCCCCTACCGGAGCAGCTGGCGGCGCTCAACCGCTCCCACATGGCAGTCCACGCCCTGATGCTGCAGGCGCTCCTGCACAGGGACAAGCAGGCGGCACGATACGCGCTGCTACTCGACCCGCTGACCGCCGCCGTCTGCTCCCCGGCCGAGATCGACGCCATGTTCGACGAGCTGTGGGAGGTCGAGCGCCCCTACCTGCAGGAGTTTGAGTAGTCCATGATCGATCCCTCCCCACGCATGCGCTTCGAGCTGGACATGATCGCCAGGCGCCTCCGCGATCTGCTGCGCGCGTCCATCTGGCACCAGCAGCCGCTCCAGGCGTTTATCAGCCGCAATGGAGCCTCCTGGGAGCCACTTCACGTAGGCGACCGCTGGGGCGGTCAGTGGCTGACGGAGCAAGTCCGCATTCCCTTTACGGTGCCGGAAGGCTGGAACGGGAAGCTGATCGCTCACGTGGATCTGGCGGAGCAGAGCGAGATCAGCGGGCCGGAATCCATGGCCTATCTGGACGGCAAGCCTTTCCAGGGCGTCGACCAGTGGCACACGGACATTCAGCTGGACGGCGCGGTGAAGCCGGGCGAAGCGCACGAGCTGATACTGGAGGCCTTCAGCTCGCGCATGCAGAACCGTCCCACGGTGACGGCACTGGAGCTGCTCGACGTCGATCGGGAGGTGGACGGGCTCTATCACGACCTGCGCGTCCTGCTCGGGGTCGCCCGCGCCCTCCCGCTCGAATCACTGGATCGGGCGCGTGTCGCCTATGCTCTGGAAATCGCGTACCGGAAGCTCGACCTCAGGACGCCGGGGTCGGACGCGTTCCTTGCCTCGGTTCGCGAGGTTCGCGAATACCTGCAACGTGAGGTCTTCGATCGCGACTGCAACGAGTACCAGCCGCGGATGATCTCCGTCGGCCATGCCCACATCGACCTGGCCTGGCTCTTTCCCGTCTCCCA
>JAICWV010000071.1 GCA_025966365.1 Chloroflexota bacterium
CTTGCATGTCTTAGGTACGCCGCCAGCGTTTGTCCTGAGCCAGGATCAAACTCTCCATCACAATCCCGTACAAGGATTCTGCTCTCAAGTTCGGTCCAAAAACTCTTTGGAATCTCTCTCTTCGATTGTAAACGTGCGTCGTATCAAGCTCACGCTTGATCCTGCCTGGTCGTCTCGGTTCTACCGATCGGAATCGCTGTCCCGGGGTATCCCCGTTGACCACGCATTGCTAGTCTACCAGGGTTGGGTTCCAACGGTCAATACCCGCCCTTACTCCCGGCATACCACGTGTCTCTTTCGAGCGCTCCGTAGTCTATCGATCGCTCACTGGGCGCGTCAATACACCTCCCGCCGCCCGCTCCATTGCCCGCACGGCCGCTCCTGCAATGTGGAGGTTCCGTGTCGTATCCTGAGCCCGGTTGCCGTCCGGCATCCCGCGCATCAGGTCTACAATGCCCCGAATACGCCCACGAGGAAACCCAATGGCCAAATTTGTTATCCAGGGCGGCCGCCCTCTCGCCGGTGAGATCGACGTGGCCGCCAACAAGAACGCAGTACTGCCGATGATGGCTGCCTGCGTCCTGACCGAAGACGACTGCTACCTGAACAACGTCCCTGCCATTGCCGACGTCGCTACCATGGCCGCGACCATGCGTGAGATGGGAGCAGTAGTGGAACAACTGCCGGGAGGGCGCCTGCGAATCAACTGCGCCGACCTCAACTCCCACCACCCTCCGGCGGAGCTGGTTGAGCGCCTGCGTGCCTCCATCGTTCTCATGGGCCCGCTCCTGGCCCGTCTGGGGCGCGCCAACATGCACCATCCCGGCGGGGACCGCATCGGGTACCGCTCGATCGGCACCCACATGCACGCGCTCGAAGCGATGGGTGTGGATTTTGACATCGACCACGACTTCTATTGTGGGCGGGTCGGAGACACGGCGGGAGACCGCGACATCTTCCTGGACGAGGCCTCGGTCACCGCCACCGAAAATGCCATGCTCTTTGCCGCGGCCCGCCCTGCTCTCACCGTCATCCGCAATGCGGCGGGGGAGCCGCACGTGGAGAACCTGGCGGGGATGCTCAATGGCATGGGCGCCTCCATCGAAGGGGCCGGTAGCAACGTTCTACGTATCCGCGGGATCGACACACTTTCCGGCACCTCCACTACCGTATGGCCCGATCACGTTGAGGCCGGCACCTTTGCCGCACTCGCTGCCGCGTCGGGAAGTGATGTCACCATCAGGAACGTGATCCCGGAACACCTCGATATCGTGCTGATGATCCTTCGCCGCATGGGAGCGGACTTTACCCTCTCCGAAGGTGCAATGCATATCCGACCTTCCGAGTTGCGGGCCGTCAAGAAGATTCAGACCGGGATCTGGCCCGCGTTTCCCACTGACCTGGCATCCATCTTTATCGTTCTCGCCACCCAGGCTTCCGGTATGACCCTCGTCCATGACTGGATGTACGAAAGTCGCATGTTCTTCATCGACCGCCTGGTTCAAATGGGCGCAAACATTGTCCTGGCCGATCCGCACCGTGCCGTGGTGTCCGGTCCCTGCCGATTGCGCGGACGCGAAATGCCAACCCCTGACATACGCGCGGGGATCGCTCTGGTGATGGCCGCACTGGTCGCCCAGGGAACCAGCGAAATCGAGCACATCGAGCTCATCGACCGCGGATACGAGCGCATCGACCAGCGCCTCCGGCAGCTGGGCGCGAATATAGAACGAATTGCGTAATTTCCATTGATTTTTATGTCAAGCGGCGTTACAATTTCGGTACCTGGTGCGTTAAGACTATGCAACCAGCGACAACCGAATAGGGAAGGCTCGGGCTCAGCACGCAAGCGACGTGAGACTTCCCCCGAAACGCGCGATCCGTGGATCGCGCGTTTCTCATTTCCACGAGGAGGGATCTAGTGCCTCCGTCCGTCCGATTGGCACTCGTCTGCGACTACGCACTTAAAAGCCAGGACGACAAGCTGAGCGTCCTGGGTATCTTCAGCCAGATCAACGTCGCGGAGATTCCCGCAACCTCACCCCCGTTTTTCGTTGTGGTGTCGATGGCCATGGACCTCGGCAACCACCAGGTGCGCATCGGGGTGTTGAATCCGTTGGGTGGCAATGTCCTCCCGGAACCGCCGCATTTCGAGGTGGATGTGGAGCAGCCGGGATCGACCACCGATGTCCTCTTGCAGTTCAACGGTCTGCCGTTCGATCGGGCGGGGATCTACCAGGTGCAGGTGTTCGTCGACGCGCTTCTGATCCACTCCGTCCCACTCAGCGTGCAATCGATATCGCAGCCGGGGATCGAGCCGATCCGCGCGTGACGCATCAGGGAAACTGGTCGCGTAGGCGAGTCAAGACCTCGGCGCGGTTTTCCTCGGTCAACGTGATTAACTCGACGTTTCGGTGCGCTTTGATGCGGTCGGCGTAGTGATTTCTGCCGGCCATAACCGTGGCGAGAATCGGATGGCCGGAGCTGACCGCCTCGAGCACAGCCTGCCGAAAGGCGCGAGAAAAGAGCTGCATGCGCCCGATTTCATCCGCCACCACGACGTGGCCGCGACCCATGGCTCTGCGCATGGCAGCCACGCCCACGCGATCCAGCTCGTCCAGGTCGAGACCGTACTTTGACACCCGCACCGGTCCCGGGTGACCCGCGGACGCGAGCAGGGCCGTATCCCCGTCCAGCGTGACAATCCGAAATCCCTCACGCGCACCGGAGGCCTGCAGGTCTTCGGTGTAAAAGCCTCCCGCGCGCAGTCGCATGCTCGTGACCACCTGGCGAATGAGAGTGGTTTTGCCCACCCCCGGCTCGCCCATTATCAGGTATGCAGACTTCACTTTCTTGCGCCTCTTCAACTGGCCACGTCCCTGTATCTGTCGCACAATGGAGCAACTTTATACGGAAAGAGGATAGGTGCGAAAGCAGGTTTCAGTTGAGAGACCTCAGCCCTGGTCCCTGGTTCTGGTGACGGCTATCACATTCTTCCTTCCCGCGGGCGGAGCGGTGGTTGCCATACGGAACATGGTTAGGCTCGGTGAGATTGATGCACGCCGGGCGCTGGAGCTCACGGTGGCCACCATCGTTGTCTTTGCTGCGGGGTATTCCGGCCTGTTGATTGTCTCTCAGCCCGACTCCAGCGGTGCCCCAACGCTTAGCCCGATCGTCACCGCGCTGCTTTCCCTCGGTACCGCCCTCGCCGCGTTTATCTTCCAGCGGAAGGAATACGTGGCCTGGCGTCAGACCCACCCCGGGACAGATACCGGCGCCTGGTACGCGGCCATAGGGTGGGGACTGGTCTACCAGTTTCTGACATATTTTGCCTGCATCCCCTTCTTCCTGGTTCTGGCGATCGTTACGTCGGCGGGCAGCTAGGGAGATGCCGCCACCCAGCACGCGCATCACGTCGGGAATCGACCTCATAGAGATCGAACGAATCGCGCGGGCCGTGGACCGGTGGGGGGATCGCTTCCTCCACCGCGTGTACACGGATACGGAGATCGCGCACTGTCGGGGCCGGGCTCAGAGCCTGGCCGGCCGATTCGCCGCCAAGGAAGCTGCCTCAAAAGCGCTGGGCATCGGAATCAGAGGACTGAGCTGGCGTGACATTGAGACCGTGCGGGGTCCCCGAGGCAAGCCAGTCATGCGGCTGCACGGTAAGGCGAGTCGGATCGCCTCTGCGCAGGGGCTCACCTCCTTTGAGGTCAGCATCACGCACTCGCGCACGGAGGCCCTGGCCGTGGTTATTGCCTGGGGCGTTCCGGCATGAAGGTGGTCACGGGCTCCGAAATGCTCGAAATCGAGCAACGAGCCGCGGCCGGCGGTACATCTATGGCGGAACTTGCAGAACGAGCGGGCAATGCCCTCGCAGACATCGTTCTCGAGCATTGGCCGGACCGCGGATGGCTTGTCCTGGCCGGCCCCGGAAACAACGGAGGTGATGGGGAGATTGCAGCTGCCATACTTCGGTCACGAGGTCTGGATGGCACGGTCTATTCCTTCCGGCGCGAAGACGCACGGGCCGGGGTGCAGCGAAGTGAGGACGATTCCGACCTCACCGCACTGCGAGCGCTCCTGTCCAGAGGTCCGGCCGTCCTCGACTGCTTGCTCGGCACGGGAGCAAGTCGAGCGCCGGAAGGACGGCTGGCAGAGATCATCGACGAGGTCAACAGTGCGGATGCTCCGGTGCTCGCCGCCGATATTCCGACGGGAGTTAATCCGGATACGGGCGCGGTTCCGACCGTGGCGTTGCAGGCCGATCGGACCGTTGCGTTCGGCTTTGCGAAGGTGGGAGACGTCGTGTATCCGGGCGCCCAGTATGCCGGCCTACTGTCCGTAGCCCCGCTCGGTATCGACCCGCAGTCGGCGGCCGGCGTGAACCTCGAAGTGACGAACCAATCCGAGGTGGCGGCAATGCTTCCTCGCCGGAACCTCAATTCCAACAAGGGCACCTACGGGCGCACGCTGGTTGTCGGCGGGTCGCGGGACTTTCCCAGCGCGCCCGGCCTGTCGTCTATCGCCGCGCTGCGGGCGGGCTCCGGGCTCGCACACGCTGCGGTGCTCGAAATTTCACAGCGTGTCATCGCCGCCCACGCCCTCGAGCCCATTTACACGGTGTTACCCGAGGACGATGGACGGATTAGCGCGCGTGCCTCCCCGTCCATTCAGGCCGTCCTCCCCTCGTGTGACGCAGTTGTCTTTGGACCCGGGATGGGGAGTGGCGAAGGAATACTCCAGCTTACCCGCGACATATTAAAGATGCTCCGGACGTCAGAGAGTCCTCCCGCGGTCGTCGACGCGGATGGCCTGAATGCTCTGTCTCGGCTCCCCGAGTGGTGGAAAGACGCTCCCGCCCTCGTAGCGACGCCTCATCCCGGAGAAATGGCGCGGCTGACCGGACTGCCGATCAGCGAGATCCAATCCGACCGAGTGGGCATCGCACGTCGATACGCAGCGCGCTGGCAGTCCATCGTTGTCCTGAAGGGAGCGGGAACGGTGATCGCGCATCCCGACGGCCGCGCCCGCATCAATCCTACCGGCGGCCCCAACCTCGCCACTGGGGGAACCGGCGACGTGTTATCCGGCACTATTGGTGGGCTGATTGCGCAGCGTCTAAGCCTGTGGGACGCTTCCGTGGCGGGAACGTACCTCCACGGCATGGCCGGCGACATGCTGGCACAGGAGCTCGGAGACGCCGGGACCCTGGCCGGCGACCTACTGAGACAGATTCCTAGAGCGCGATCGGCACTCAGCAGAGGAGAGTTGTTGAAATGAAGGTTCGAGAAATAATGTCCTCCCTGGATGCCTCCGTGAGCCCGGACTCGCCGGTGTCAGAGGTTGCGCGTCTCTTAATCGAACGGCACCTCAGCGGTATTCCCGTGGTCAAAGGCAATAAGCTGGCTGGGCTCATTACGCAGCGTGACGTGGTCACAAAACATGCGCATGTCCACCTCCCGGTGTTCATCGGGTTGATCGGGTATGTTGCGCCTTTTGAGCTGCCGGGCTCGCGCGATGAAGTGGAACGCGCGCTGGCAGTTACGGCGGGTCAGCTAATGGACACCGACCCCGTCACTGCTGACGTCGGGGACGACGTGGATGACGTGGCTACCCTGATGGTGGATAAGGATGTCGATCCGATTCCCGTGATGGACGACGGAGTGCTGGTGGGAACCATCAGCATGGCCGATATCATCCGGCTCGTGCTTGTCGAGGAGGGGGATGGAAGCGGCGGCTAGCGTGTCCCAACATGCCCCGCTGTGCCGGGCCACCAGAGCCATCGTCGATCTCGACGCGATCGCTGCCAACGTTCGTGTCTTTCGAGCGCTAGCGCCCGCAGCGGTCCTTATAGCGGCCGTGAAAGGCGACGCCTATGGCCATGGCGCAGTGCCGGTTGCCTCAGCCGCCCTGAAAGCGGGAGCCGGGTATCTCGCTGTTTACACCCTGGACGAGGCCGCTGCGCTCCGCCACGCGGGGATCCGCGCTCCCATATTGCTCCTCGGGCCGCTGGAAATGTGGGAGGCGTCAGTGGTCTGGAAGCTGCGTCTGGCACCAACCATTTCAGACTTCAGCGCCGTTCGACTGCTGGAATCGGCAGCGGATGGATCCCGGCTTCCGGTTCACCTCAAGGTCGATACGGGCCTCACCCGCGCGGGCGCTTCCCCACGAGACGCGATCGTGCTCGCGCGGGCCGTCTGGAGGCATCCGGCCCTCGAGCTAGCGTCGGTCTTCACCCACTTCGCCCGCGCCGATGAGCCCCACTCGGGGTCCTCTCAAGCGCAGCTCCGGATCTTCGCGGAAACTGTACACGAGATGGAAGCGCAGGGGATCCGGCCCCAGTTCATCCACGCGGCCAACACCGCCGGGACATTGAATGTGCCGGAGGCACGATTGGGGGCGGTGCGGGTCGGCATCGGATTGTACGGCTACGATCCCACGCGACCCGACGTTCCGTCGGTGCCGTTGGTTCCCGCGCTATCCCTTGTGTCTCGTCTGACGCGCGTCACGCGCGTGGGAGAGGGAACAGGCGTCGGATACGGCCATGAGTTCCGGGGCAGCACGGGATGCACTATCGGTCTCGTACCCATTGGGTACGGGGATGGACTTCCCCGGTCGTTGGGACTGGGACGCGGACGTGTGCTGGTCCGCGGCACCCCGGTTCCCGTTGTCGGCCGCATGTCCATGGATCAGATCACCGTCGACCTGACCTCTGTCCCGGACGCTCGCGTCGGCGACGACGTGGTACTGATCGGGTCCAGTGGACGGCTGATGCAGTCCGCGCATGACCTGGGCGACCAGGCAGGCACCATCAGCTACGACATCCTGACCGGCCTTCTGCCGCGTGTTCCTCGCATCTACATCGAAGACTCGAAGATCGTCAGCATGTCACGACTGGGCGGCACTATTTCGGTCAACATGCCGTGACCACCGGGCGGACAGCGAGAGCGGCACCGGTTGCGGGCAAGGCAATCGGCACGGCCGCGCTCATTCTGATGGCGGGCAATCTAAGTGGAAGCCTACTGGGCTCGGTCCGCCAGATTGTAATGGGGGACGTCTTCGGCGCGACCTCTCAGACATCCGCCTTCGTGGCGGCGTCGATCGTCCCACAGATGTTCTACGACCTGGTCATCGGGGCTGCCATCAGTGCTGCCCTCATTCCAACCTTTACCGAGATCAGGGAAAGGCGGGGACTGGAAGCCCTCTGGCGCACAGTGGGCTCGGTCATGGGTCTCGCCTGGCTGGTCCTGATCGCTCTCATCTGCGTGCTTTTTCTCGGTGCGCGGCCCCTCATGGACCTGATTCTGTGGGGCTTCCAGGTGAAGGGCGTGACCAGGAGCCTTGATCTGGGCGTCGAAATGGCTCGGGTTCTCGTTCCCTCGCTCTTTTTTCTGGGCACTTCGGCGGTTCTTCTCGCCTCGCTGTACTCCCTCCGACGGTTTGCGGTCCCCGCCTTTGCCCCTGGCCTCTACCACCTGGGCGTGATCGCCGGAGCCCTGCTGCTGGCCGGACCGCTCGGCATCCTCGCTCTGCCGGTCGGGGCTCTGGTCGGGTCCGTCTGTCAGGCGGGTGTCCAGACTGCGGCGCTTCTGAGGGCCCATCCGCACGTGCGGCCCCGGTTGGAGCTATCGCCCGATGTGAAACGGATTCTCCGCCTGTATCTTCCGGTGGCTGCGGGTTTGCTGATCAGCATCGGCGGGCAAATCATCGACATCATCTTCAAGTCCACCCTTCACGACACCGGCGCCATTGCCGACATGCTGTACGCTACGGTGCTGACCCAATTCCCGATCGGGATCGCGGTCGCCGGGCTCAGTTTCGCCGTACTCCCGTCGATCTCCGCCGATGCCGCCCTCCAGCGGATGGACCGGTACAAAGACACGCTGGCAGCCGGAATCAGGCTGGCGCTGTTTCTGACCATTCCCGCTGCCATTGGTTACCTTACCCTGTCAGTTCCCATCGTGTCCCTTCTCTATCAGCATCATCACTTCACCCACCATGACACGCTCCAGACCGCGGCGGCACTCACCGGGTATGCCATCCAGATTCCCTTTGTCGGTCTCGACCAGATGCTGATCTTTTCGTTCTATGCGCGGAAGGACACCCTCACCCCCATGCTGGTCGGCGTGGTGTGCGTGGGGATCTATGTCGCGGCGGCCCTGCTGCTCAAGCCTGGCCTTCAGATCCTGGGCCTGGCGCTCGCGAATACGATCCAGAACTCCGTGCACGGCTTGATCCTGCTGGCCCTGCTTTTCAGCACCATCGGGGGCCTGTATAACCGCGGTATCGTTCGCTCGGTCCTTTCCTCTCTGGTGGCCGGTGCCGGGATGGGCGCGGTCGCCGTCGGGCTCGCTACCTGGATCGGTCGTGCTTACCCGGGAGGCGGATTCGGCCACCAGTCACTGGACGCCCTCGTGCCGGTGGTGGCCGGCGCATGCGTCTACGTCGGGCTGGCCCATCTGCTCCGCTCGGACGAGCTCACCTTCGTTATGGCCATGCTGCCTCGGCGCAGGGCTTAACAGCCCGTCGCGTCGAAGCGGGCAGCGAGCGCCGGAGGAAGGCCGTACTCAAGAATGGCTTCCACATGCAGCCTCTGGTCATACGACACGCTTCTCGCCTCCAGGGTCACGTTGTCTTCAACGCTGAGAATCGCGTACTCCGTCTCGCCGGGACGGACGCGGGTGCCGCTGGCGGCTCCCACACCGACGAAGGTAACGCCCGCGTATTCCCGCAGAAAAGGAGAGCCGCCATGGCCACTAATGACGATGTCGGCCCGGGCCTGCTCTCCCAGGCGCTCCAGAATCGAATTTGCAGTGTCTTCCCGAATGGCCTCGTTCAATGCTCTCGGGCTGCCGTGGAGAGCAAGAATGGATCGGTTGGCAGCCCGCTGCCGGTGCGCGCGGGACTGAAACAGCGTGCCCAGGAACATGCCGCGCCGCGCTTCGGTCAGCCGCTCATCCGGCTGATCGCGCTTGAGCGTCATGTGCCGGGGAGTGCCGATCAGCCTGAGGTTTTGTGGCAGGTTTTCGACGTACTTCAAATTGGCCGGGTTCAGCTCGCGACGAGTCCACTGCACCGCAGCACGATCGACCCGCTCCGACGCTTCATCGGGGAAGTCCACCCCGCTGCTCATGCGCCGGAATGCCACAGCGTCCTCATAATTTCCCAGTACCAGCTCGACTGCCCGGTCCCGCAGAAGATCGAGCACTTCGTTGGGGTGAGGACCCAATCCGATCGCGTTACCGGTGGAGACGGTTTGCTCGATATTTCCCTGGGTTTCGATATCGGCGAGGATTGCTGCAAGTGCCGCGAGGTTTGCATGAATGTCCGAAAGGACCGCCAATCTCATGGGTGTCTCCTTCCCCTACGGTAGAATATGGTCTAAATGGAGACCCTGATAGGCCGAGGAGGCAATCATGACGTCCCGAGACTCGAACGAGCAGAATTTCTCGGTGTCCGTTCCCGTGGGAGCGGCTGTAGCTGCAATTCTTCTGGCCGGGGCCACGGCCGCGGCGTATCTCATTATCGGCCGGCCGGCAGAAATGGGAGCCGAGGGCGGGCAGAGCATGCCTGGTGGCGGGTTCCTCCGAAAGGTGGGGCTTCTCGGACTGGTGGCCATGATAGAGAACGACGCAACCCGTAAGGTGGTGGTGGCCGTTCTCAAGGCGATGGCAAAGCGCGCTTAAGCCGGCTGCGTACCGCGGCCAGGTCGCGGGAATTCAGCACGTCGGAGCTCTGAGCCCAGCCCCGCCGCGCCATCGCCACCCCGAACCGGATGTTAGTGAAGTGGACCGGGGCGTGTGCGTCCGTGTTCACCACAAGTGTCACTCCCAGGTCAATGGCGCGGCGGGCGTGCGCGTCCACGAGATCCAGGCGCTCCGGGGCCGAGTTGATTTCCAGCACGGTTCCGGTTTCGGCGGCGGCGCGAAATACCGCTTCAAGATCCACCGCGTATGGCTCGCGTTTGCCGACCAGACGGCCCGTCGGGTGGGCGATGCAGTCCACGTTGGGGTTCTGGATTGCCCGCACGACGCGCGCCGTGATCTGCTCCTGCGATTGGTTGAATCCGGAGTGGATAGAGGCGATGACCCAATCCAGCTGCGCCAGGATTTCGTCGGGAAAGTCGAGATCGCCGTTTCGCTTGATCTCCATCTCCGTCCCGGTGAGGACCGTAATTCCTTCCAGCTCATCGTTGAGGCGTCCGACCAGCGCGATCTGCTCCTGCAGGCGCTCGATACTCAGCCCGTTTGCCACGCCGATGCCCGCTGAGTGGTCGGTTAGGGCAATGTACTCATAGCCCAGGTCGCGGGCGGCGACCGCCATCTCTTCAATTGACGCGGTTCCATCACTCCAGGTGCTGTGAACGTGGAGATCACCCCGGATGTCCTCCACCGTTATCAGCCGGGGCAACCGGTGCGTGCGCGCCGCCTCGATCTCGCCGGTGCCCTCGCGAAGCTCAGGTGGCATCCACTCGAGGCCGAGGGCGTGGTAGAAGCTCACCTCGTCCGCAAAGTGACGAACGTTTCCGGTCGCCTGGTCGGTGATCCCGTACTCGTTTAAGCTAAGGCCGCGAGCCAGCGCGTACTCCCTCAGCTCGATATTGTGCTGCTTGCTCCCGGTGAAGTGCTGCAGGAGTGAGCCGTACTCGCCTTCGGGGACGATGCGGAGATCCACTTGCAGCCCACCATCGGTGATGATCGAGCTCTTGGTCGGTCCCTGACCCAGTACCTGAGCGACGGTGGGCAACGAGACGAAGGCGTCCATGGCCGCGTCCGGTTCGCCGCTTGTCGCCAGCAAATCCACGTCGCCGACAGTCGGCGACCAGCGACGCACGCTTCCACCCGGCGTCAGCTCATGGATGGAGGCACTCGGCGCCAATGCCGCCATGAACTCTTCCACCAGAGGAATGGCACGGCCGATTGAAATTCGGTTCTCCCGCTTTTTTACCCTGCCGAGCGCGCGGAGCACATTTTCAGCGCTCTTCTCCCCCAATCCCGGAAGGGTGGCCAGGGTCCCGTCCCGAGCGGCCTGGCGGAGGCCGTCCAGCGAGTCGATCCCCAACTCCGCGTACACGCGCCGGGCCAGCGACGGCCCCACGCCGGGGACCGTCATGAGGGTACGAACCCCGGCCGGAAATTCGGCCCGGAGGGCATCCAGGTACTTCAGATGCCCGGTTTCCAGCAGCTCGGTAATTTTCAGCGCAAGTGCTTCACCCACGCCTTTGATGTCCCGGAGTCTACCTTCCTCCGATACCGTTCGAATGTCTTCCGGCAGGTTTCCCAGGGTTCTCGCCGCGTTCTCATAGGCTCTAATGCGAAACGTGGACTCGCCCTTGAGCTCAAGCAGTTCTGCTATCTCATTCATCGCCGCGGCCACGTCGGCGTTATTCACGCTCACCTCCTGGTGCCTGGCACCCAGATTGCATTCAATTCTGGTACAAACGGTGAGACGGCGTACGGTTTCAGTCAGGCATCAGGCTAGGAGGAGATCCATGGGAATCCGCAAAACGCTCTTCAGACAGGCGGTGGGAAGGGCTACCGGGGGCAAATTCGCGCCCGTCGGTCGGGTTCAGGCGCTGATCCGCCTGCCCGTTCTCCTGCGTCTTGCCTACCCGCTCTTCCGCGACGAGCGAGTCCCGCTCTATCTCCGTGGTTCGGTACTGGGTCTGGTGGCATTCATCATGTCTCCCTTCGACCTGCCGTTCGACATTCCGGTCATCGGCCAATTCTGGGGAATCACTATGGTCGTCCTCGTTCTCGAGTGGTTTATCAAACTGGCGCCCGCCGACGTTGTCAACGAGCACATTGAGGCGCTCGGGCTCGAGAAGCGCGTGCCCAAGAGACCCGTCTAGCGTATGGAAGGACGGCTGGATCGGCCGGACCAGCCGCTTGCCGCCCGGATGCGGCCGCGCACCTTTGATGAGTTCGTGGGGCAGGACCATATCGTGGCGCCCGGGCGAGTACTCCGCCGAAGTATCGAAAGTGACCGGCTGCCGTCCCTCATCCTCTGGGGCCCTCCGGGGAGCGGCAAAACCACTCTGGCCGAGGTCATTGCCGGTATAACTAACGCCCACTTCGTCCCCTTGAGCGCAGTGTCGGCGGGCGTGGCCGACCTGCGGAAGTCGGTGGATGCCGGACGCAAACTGAAGGAATTCACGGGACAGCGAACCGTCCTCTTCATCGACGAGATTCACCGCTTCAATAAGGCCCAGCAGGATGCCATCCTTCCCTACGTCGAGAACGGAACCGTGACCTTGATTGGCGCCACCACTGAAAATCCCAGCTTCGAGGTCAATGCGGCTCTACTGTCGCGCTGCCGGGTTTTCCGTCTCGAGCAGCTGTCGGATGAAGATGTGTCGACAGTCGTGGAACGTGCGCTGGCCGACCGAGACCGAGGACTGGGGAACGTGGAGTTGGAGATGGAGGACGGAGCCCTTGATGCGCTCGTCCGTCTCGCCGACGGGGACGCGCGAGTCGCGCTCACGGCGCTGGAGCTGGCCGTGGACTCCCTTGGAGCGGAAGATGGCGCAAAGCATCTGACCAAGGCGGCCATCCTGGACGCGATGCAGCGGCCGGCTTTGCTGTACGACAAGAAAGGAGACATGCATTATCACGTCATCTCCGCATTCATCAAGAGCGTAAGGGGATCAGACCCGGACGCCGCAGTTTATTGGCTTGCGCGGATGCTCGAGGCCGGCGAGGACCCGCTGTTCATCGCGCGCCGGCTGGTTATTCTCGCGTCGGAGGACATCGGACTTGCCGACCCGCAAGCCCTTCTCCTTGCAGTCGCCGCGCAGCAGGCGGTGCACTTCATCGGCATGCCGGAAGGCTACCTGACGCTGACAGAGTGCACGTTGTACCTGGCAACCGCTCCCAAGAGCAACAGCTCACTCACTTCGTATGCGCGAGCGCAAGAGGATGTCGCGGCTACGCTCAACCAGCCGGTCCCACTCTATCTCCGCAACGCCGTAACCGGTTTGAATCGCGCGCAAGGATTCGGGAAGGGCTACCTCTATGCGCACGATTACGAAGGGCATCACGTGCGGCAGGAGTACCTTCCATCGGAGCTGCTTGGGCATCGGTATTACCAGCCCGGGGACCAGGGAAAGGAAGTTGAAATCGCGGAAAGGCTGCAAGATACCCGTGGCGACGACTAGCTCGTTTGCCTCGTTCTCGGCCTCGGCTGGGTATCTGGACAGCCTCTACCGGGAGCCGCTCGTCCCCGCGCACCGGGTGGGATTACGGCGCGCCGCGATCCTGCTCCAGCACCTGGGGAACCCGCACCGCGGTTTCCGGTCGGTTCACATTGCCGGTAGCACGGGGAAAGGCTCAACTACCAGCATGCTGGGGTCGATTCTTTCCACGGCCGGACACCGAACCGGGATTTTTCGGTCTCCTCATCTCACCACCTATCGGGAGCGCGTAGCCGTCGACGACGTGGATATATCAGAGGAAAGCTGGCTCTGGACGTTCAGTCTCGTTCATCCCGTCGTCGAAGCGATGCGACTGAATACGCTTCCCGGGTTTTCTCTCGGACGGCCGGCACTGTTTGAAGTCCTGTTCGCCATGGCTTGCCTGCACTTCGCTCGTGAGGGCGTGACATGGGCGGCGGTCGAAACTGGCCTTGGTGGCCGCCTCGACGCCACGAATTTGCTACAGTCTGACGTTGCGGCCATAACAAATGTGAGCCTGGAGCATACCCAGATTCTGGGAACGACGGTAAGCGAAATTGCGCGGGAGAAGGCGGCGATTATCAAGCGCGGGACAGTGGGAGTAACCGGCGTCTCCGCCCCGGAAGCCCTGAGTGTGATCGAGCGGCGCGCTCGCCACGTCGAAGCTCCGCTCATGGTGGTGGGACGCGATGTCAACGTGACGATCGTAGGTAGCGACGTGTGGTCGCAGCACATCGTGCTCAGCGGGGCCGGGAACCGTGTATCGGCGAACGTCCCCCTGGCCGGCCGCCACCAAGCCCACAATGCCGCGGTGGCTTTCGGCGCTGCCCTGGCGCTCGGACAGCACGGGCTCGCGATTCCCGGCGACGTGATCCGGGAGGGCCTCGAGCGGGTACGCGTGCCGGGGCGACTGGAAATTTTTTCCGGCGAGCCTCAAGTTATCGTGGACGGCGCCCACAATCCCGCCGGAATGCAAGCCCTTGCCGACGCTCTGGCCAGTCTCCCTCCTGCATCCACGACCCTGCTGTTCGCCGCCATGGACGACAAGGATATAGAGACCATGGCTGAATTCATCGTCCCGCACATTCACCGGGTCATCGTCACGTCCGTACCGGGCAGCAGCCGTACCGGCAACCCGGTGCGGCTCGTACGAGCATTTGCCGCCCTGGGAAGGCAAGTCAGCCGCGTGGACGACGAGCGTGAGGCGCTATGCCAGGCCCGGGAGGCTACCCCGGCGCACGGCAGACTTGTCGTGGCGGGCTCAATGTACCTGGTCGGCGCGATTCGTCCGTTTCTCGCGGGACCGGCAAAGTGAAACGACTTGTCCTCGGCATCGTGCTCTGCCTCGCAGTCAGTCCCCATGCCGGACGCGCGGCCGGCATCTCGGTTGCTTCGCTACTGCCCAGCGGATCACGCCTTCTGTTACAGACCAGGGTGGCTGGATACCGACACGCGGTTGCGGTCGGCTACCGATCCGGTCACCCCTATGTCGGAATCGCCCTTGTGGGCACCCCCCACGATCGGCTTATCTGGTCCTCAAGGCTCACAGCCACGCCCAGACGCCTTCTGTCACCCGGGCCAACTGGCGCCGTTGTCGTCTATGCAGCGGCTGAAGGCAAACCGGGCGCTGTCTCCGCTTTTCGACTCCACGCCGGCCACGTTTCCTGGGCGCTCCCACCAGGAAAGGGCCGTCCTCTGCCCGCTTCGTCCCTGAAGGTGAACGGGCGAACGGCAACTGTAGCATCGCCGGATGCTGCCCACATCGGCAGCGTCGCGTACCAATACCTGACCACTCTGAAATGGAACCGGTCCAGATATGTGGTGACGGCGACCGTCCACGAGCCGGTGATGTCCCCGGCGAAATATCCACGACCGAATGGAGTCGTCCACCTCAAGGACGGGGACACGGTATTGATGAAACTCGAAACGGCATGGACTCTGGCACAGCAAGAACACGGACTCATGGACCGGCCCTCGCTGGATCCCGATTCCGGCATGGTCTTCATCTGGCCGGGCCTCGTCGGGCTCACGTTTACCATGTCGAACACCCTTATTCCGTTAACGATCGCCTTTCTTGCTCCTGACGGCACCATCCTGTTCACCCAGGACATGACCCCCCTCGACTCCGCAACTCCGTACGGCCCCGACATCTCCCACTGCGCCACGCGCGTGCCCGGCCAGTGCTACCAGTTCGCTATCGAAATGAACAAGGGCTTCTATACCCGCAGCGGCATCCAGGTGGGCGACAAAGTGACGCTGACACTGCCCTGCACTTCGTTCCAGGGATTCCATTCCGTGTCAGTGAAATGCTACAGTTGATGAGCATTTGTCCAGTCTTTACGAGATAAGCAGAAGGAACCAGTTATGGCCACGTGTGATTTCTGCGGAAAGTCGCCGCAATTCGGCAACTACATCCGCCATAAGCATTCAATCGGGTGGGCTCTGCGCGCTCCGCGCAAAAATCGCGTGTTCAAGCCGAATATTCAGAAGACAAAGCTGATGATCGACGGCAGCATGCGCACAGTCCACGCCTGTACGCGCTGTATTCGGACGCTGCAGAAGGTCTAACCGCCCAGTCTGGCGGTGTACCCGTTGTCAGCCCGACCGGCGTTCCCGCAGCTGACCACAAGCCGCGCTGATATCGAGGCCGCGCGAGTAGCGTATCGTCGCCCGGAGTCCTCCGGCGCGGAGAAGGCCGGCGAAGGCATCGGCGTCGGGACCCTCGCTTCGGACGAAGTGGCCGTCTCGGAACGGATTCCAGGGGATCAAGTTGACGTGCGCGTATCCGCCGAACGGCTTGAGCAGCGCCACCAGGCCGCGGCCGATCTCCATGGAATCGTTCACCCCGTGCAGGAGCACGTACTCGAAACTCACCCGTCTCCGAGTCTCGTCGGTGTAGTCGCGCACCGCCGCTATCAGGTCCGCGATGGGAAAGTGCCGGTTGTACGGCACCAGCCGGGATCGAAGCTCATCATTGGGCGCGTGTAAAGACACGGCAAGATTTGTCTGACCTGCCCACTCTGAGAACCTGCGGAGTTGTGGCACGATCCCGACGGTAGAGATAGTGATCGAGCGCCGGCCCAGGTTGATTCCCTTTGCGTCTGTCAGCCGCTCCACCGATGCGCTCACCGCCCCGACATTCAGGAGAGGCTCTCCCATCCCCATGTACACCACGTTCGTCACCCGGTCCCCCTCCAATGCCAGCTGGTGAGCAAAGTAGATGACCTGGTCCGCGATCTCGGAGCCCGTCAGGTTACGGCCAAAGCCTGAAAGCCCGGTGGCGCAGAAGGTGCACCCGGCCGGGCAACCGACCTGCGAAGACACGCACACGGTGTTCCGTCGCGTTCCGCCCGCGTTGCGCCCCCGGATGAGAACCGTCTCGACAGTCTGACCGTCTGCGAGCCCGAAGAGCACCTTTTCCGATCGATCGGAGGATCGGAGATGGACGCGCGTCTCCAGGGTGCGGACCCGATAATCCTGCACCAGGGCAGACCGAAGGGCCACCGGAAGCTCCGTGACCTCGTCGAGCGACTGAACGTAGCGGCGGTGGAGTGCGGAATAGAGCTGCCGGGCCCGATACCGAGGTTGTCCGTTGGTCTCCGCCCAGTGCTCGAGGGTGGTCCCGTCGAGGTCACTCAGGGCCGGGCGGGAATCGAGTAGGGCAAGACGTGCTGGCATGATTAATTGCGGCGCATTCTACCATTGACCTGGAGAACCCGATGATTGTTGACGCGCACGTAGCCGTGGACTCCAGCGACTTCCCGGTGGACAGGGCGATGGAAATCCTGAGCGGCGCAAGGACCAGCTCGGCCGTGATCTTTGCCGACGCGCGGTCCCGTGACCTGGACCAGCAGAATCGCTACGTCCTGGAAGCGGCGCGGCAATACGAGCTATTCCCTTTCTACTACATA
>JAICWV010000202.1 GCA_025966365.1 Chloroflexota bacterium
GGTTCGCCCCATTGCGACTTTCGGGGTACCCACCGCAGGGGGTCGAACCCCGAAAGCCACGGCGAGTGGAATCGGGGGACGGTCCCGACCACACCTATGACGCAACGGCATGGCTCTGGAGATGCATGCACCAAAGCCGCTCTGTGGAGCGGCGGGCGATTGCACATCGCCCCTACATCTCAGCGGAGTGCACATCGCCCCGACACCTCCAACCTCCCCGCTGCACCATCTTGGGCTGCACCCCTTGTGGAGTACCACATTTACAATCTGTTGTATTTATGCTACGTTGCGTCTGTGAGGAAGAAGAAAGAGCAGGAAACTGCGACTGCCGCCCTGGAGGAGCAGCCTCTCTACAACCGGCTCGCGGTACTTCGGACTGAACGCGGCCTCTCGCGGCGCGACCTGGCCGAGGCGCTGAAGATCAACTACCAGACGATCGGGTACATCGAGCGGGGCGAGTACAACCCAAGCCTCGAGCTGGCTTTCCGCATCAGCAAATTCTTCGACCTGCCCATCGAGGCCATCTTCTCGCGGGAACCCTTCCGTCCCTTGAGCGAGCTCATCTATGGGGCCATGAGAAAGGAGCAGTAGCCATGGCGATCGCATCGGACAACGAGGTTACCGAGGTGAGAGCGCCGCTCTTCGGCCGGCGAAGTACCCGGCGGGCCCTGGTGGCCACGCTGGCCAGCATCTGCCTGCTCTTTATCCTCACTCCCTTTGTGGCCGACCGCATGGTCACCTGGCTCCCACCCCTGACAATTTTGCTGATCGCGGTGCTGCTGGTCCTCAATGTGCTGCTCCGCTTCGCCACGCAGTCTCTTGCCATGGCACCGGATCGCTTCGTGGATGAGCGCCAGGAGGCGGTACGCAACATGGCCTATCGCCTGTCCCACAAGGTGCTCGCCCTCGCCTTCGGGATACCGCTCTGGCTCGTGATTGCCTATGTCACCTCCAAACACAGCGCAACTCCCGCCAACGGCGCCTCCAACATCGGGCTGGCCGTTACCTACCTGGAGATCCTCTACTTCACTCCCACGGCCATCATCGCCTGGCTGGAGCCGGATGCAGTGACTGATGAGGAGGATGACCGCGCGTTCCACCTTCCCCGCCGGGTAGTCGCCATACTGGGACTGATTGTCGTGCTCATGGCGTCGCCCCTTGCCGCCTCGGCAAGCCTTGCTTCGCCGGGCCATGGATCGAGCCTGACCCACCTCACCCCGGCAGGGCGCCAACACGTATCGTGCCGGTACGTGGAAGCGTCTGAGCAAGTAGGGACAACCATGGTGGCCAGGGTCAAGCTGGCGGGGCAGGTGTGCTGGAACGGCAAGCGCGTCTGGCGAAGCTGGGGGCTGAGCACCAGATACTGTCAACCGCAGTCCTACTCCAATACCTGGAATACCATGCGCTGCACCGCGCGCTACCGGGCAGATCACGCGCTCGACATGCGATATCAGGCAAGCATTCGGTCACCATTCCTTCCTGCTCTGGGAAGGGTAGCGACGTTGCATCTGCTGGTCGGCCCGGACGGCCGCGTGCGGGCGCTGACCCACACGGTACAGGCCGCGCCGATGACTGTCCCCATGATCTCGCGCCATGTCTGGCACGGACGGGGAAACGCGGGGCCGCTACACTTCTCAATGCCGGTGGGAGTCGTACCGCTCGTGACCTCGGACCCATGGCACCTCAGCTACCGCTACGCCTGTTCCGGATTGCATCACCACCCGGGGATGCCTGCGCACCTCCTGCTCTACACGGCCTTCAGCCTGAGGCTCGAAGGCGGCGGCAGCATCGTCACGGGGGACAACGCGGACCAGGACCGCCAATCCTTCGCGCTGGCCGACGGCGGCGACTATACCCTGTCCCTCAACTCGCCTCATGCGTGCCGCTGGACCATCACCGCCGGGTAAGGAAGCGGAGGGCGTGATGCCCGATCACAGCGAGTGCGGGCATTGACGGCGCAGAATCGCCGGGGAAAGAAAAAACCCGCCCCCGGTGAAGGGAGGCGGGTGGTTGCGCTCAGCGCAAGTCGCGCTCTACCAACGAGAGCGGGGCTTAAAGCAATCGGAGCAATAGACCGGCTTGTCCCCTCGGGGCTCAAACGGCACCAGTGCTTCTTTCCCGCACTGACTGCAGGTCGCGGAGAACATCTGCCGCTGCGGTCGGTCGTAGCCGCCGGAGGATCCGCCGGAGTCACCACGGCTGGATCGCCGCTCGGCGCGACAGGTGGGGCAGCGCTTGGGATCCTGGTAGCCGCGCTCGGCATGGTACTGCTGGTCGTCAGCAGTGAACGTGAAATCCTGGCCGCACTGGGCGCAGGTCAAAATTCGGTCAGTCGTCATCATCTCTTCCAACTCTTCGTCTGTAAGCTACGGTCTGAACAAGCTGGAAGATCACGTACATGCAATCAAACAACCAGCGGGCACAGGACAGTCCCTACTGCCGCAATTATACCCGATCGTGGTGGCCGCGTGTGGGGCAGGGCTCAAACTTACAGAGATATATGCGCCGAGTTATGAGCTCCCTCCATCCCGGCGACACACGTCAGGGAGCGCTCGGAGCAGTCCCTTCGTCCGTATCCGTCGGGATGAAGCGGTAGCCCCGTTCAGGCACGGTGGCAATGTACCGAGGGCGCCGCCAGTCATTCTGCAGCTTCGCCCGCAGGTTCCGGATATGCCGGTCAACCACGTTGCTATCGGCAATATAGTCAACACCCCACAGCGCATCAAGTATCTCATTCCGGCTCAGTACGCGCCCTGCGTTCGCCGCGAGCAGGTAAAGCAGACTCTGCTCCAGCCCGGTGAGGTGCAGCTCTGAGTGCCCGGCTCGTACACGCCGGTTCAAGATGTCTATCTCGAGGTCACCCATAGTGATGGTGGGCGTGAACGTGATGGATTCGCGGTATGAGCGTCGCATCAGAGCCAGTGTCCGGGCCACCAACTCTTCCGGTGGAAAGGGCACCGTCATGATATCGTCGACCCCTGCTTCGAAAGCGGCGAGTTTCCGTTTCAAGTCGCCCCGCCGCGTTAAGGCAATGACCGGAGTGGCGGTTCCCGTGCGCCCGGACTCGATCACCTGACGGAGGAACTTACCGTCCTCGAGATCGATGTCCAGAATGACGAGATGGGGACGCCAGTGGTGGAATCGTGCCAGCGCATCCGGTGCTCCTACCACGTCGACCGTGAAGAGTCCGTGACTCAGGGCCAGCTTCACGACTTCGGCCAGGATCGGCTGATCCAACACGAGGAGGACGCGAGCGGGTGTTCGGAGCTGACCTCCCTCAAGCACGCGCGTTCCTCACGGCTCTCCCCTCACTGGTGTCATTCGCACCCTCCTGTGCCCAGGCAGTTCCTGTGCCGCATGACGGAAACTCATAACCCGGCCAATCCGGGGTGATACGGTTTCATATGGGAAGGATATTCCATATAGGAAGACCCCACAGCCGCTCTGGATGGAATGTGTATCAATGTCGACCGAAAAGAATCTGGCCCTGGTGCGCCGGGTTGTAGCGGACATCTGGAACGGGCTGGATCTTGACCTGGCAGATCGTCTCTTCGGCCCGTTCTATATCAATCACGGGGGAATTATCCCCGATCTCATGACCGGGCCGGACAGCATGAAGTTCGCTGTTGTGCTGCAGCATACCGCCTTTCCGCGTCTCCAGGTTGAGGAGCGAGGCATCGCGGTGGAAGGGAACATAGTGGAACTGAAGTGGGTTGCCAGACGCCGCTCGGAACCTGGCCGCACCGCGCGGAGGCCACCGGTACGCGTCGCCCATGGGACGACCCTCATCCGCTGCGCGGACGACCAGATTGCCGAGAGCTGGACCACCTGGGACTGCCCGGCAGACGGAAACGTCACTGATGCATGGGCGGGGAATCCGTTGTTGCCTTACCGACTCGCCGGATAACCACGCGTGCCATCACGCGCCGCCTAAACACAGGACCACGTACCGCCTCAAGCCATGCTCAGGAGACGTCCATGCAGGAGACTCAACTCACTCACCTCCGCGATCGGTTGGCTGCCCGGCTCGGCGACCGCACGCTGAATCGCTACCAGCTTATTGACATAGCCACCGTGTTGGTATTCGCACACCGGGATCTCCTCCAGGGATTCGATGCGCACGGCAGCACGGCAGCCCAGAGGACCGCGATCGTCGCCCTCCGTACGTCACTGAACTGGATCTTCGACCACGGCGCAGATGCGCCTTGTGCAGAGCTCCGCGTGCAT
Source organism: Chloroflexota bacterium (assembly GCA_025966365.1). GTDB lineage: Bacteria > Chloroflexota > UBA5177 > UBA5177 > UBA5177 > JAICWV01. The sequence goes on from JAICWV010000202.1 coordinate 4,228, forward strand.
GTGACGGCGGCCGCGGACAACTTCTCCAGGGCTCTCGACCGCCGCACATCTCATCTGCCTTTGGGCGCTCACCCGTCGAGCCAGGAGCACGCCCA
>JAICWV010000122.1 GCA_025966365.1 Chloroflexota bacterium
ATCCAGCCGCCGCTCCAGCAGGCTGAGGAACTCCTCGCCGGTCCTCCCGGGCATGTGCAGCGCGCGCTCGAAGGTGCGCCGGAATTGCCGCTCGTTGGCGCCATAGGTCAGACGCGCCTTCTGCTTCTCTCGCAGCTGCAACGCATACTCGGACGGCTTGCGGGCGCGCCGCCGCCCATGCTGGCCGGGCGGAACGTCCAGCCGCTTCGCCAGCCCAGGCGAGCGGGTGCCATAGAGATTGACGCCGAAGCGGCGCATTTGTTTCCACTTGGGAGCTTTCGCCATGCATGGTCCTCCTTGACCGCCCTGGCAGACGCACACACAGAAAGAGGCCGGCCCATTGCGGCCGGCCTGGCGCCCGCTCAGATTGTCTGTACGATTATCACCTATTTCCCGTCAATTCGGGAAGGGGTGCCGGTATCCACTGCGCGCTCGCCTCCATCCGTACCCGAACGATGCCGAGCCAGCCGACGACGGGATAGAGGGAGCGGCCTCCAGCGACACTCCAGACACGCCGAACTATCATCCCATGAATAATGCTATAGGCGCGAGTAAACGGTATGGAGGCGATCGTGACGGGACCAGACGGCGAGAGTCAGGCAACAGTCGAGCTCAAGAAGCAGATGGTCGCGATGGCGCCGGTGCTCAAGACGGTGCCGCCGGGCACCCAGGTCTGCTTCATTCAAGCGGGCGATGAGATCCTGCTGTACGACGTCAACCGAGCCATCGAGCTGACCGCAGAACGCGCGCCCACGGCAACCGTTAACGTCGCAGAGAAAGCGAAGCAGATAGCACCGCGGAGCAGCAATCCGCCCGAGGACAAGATGCTGATCGATCCGGAGCACGCCCGCACCGTGGATCTGTCCTACCCCGTCTTACTCCTGGAGGGAGAGGGCGGGAAGGGCAGAATCATTGACGGATGGCACCGGATTTACAAAGCGTCGCAACTCGGCATGGCGGAACTGTCGGCCGTTGTGATCACCGCGGAGGAAGAGTCCATCATCCGGCTCGATCCGGGCGTGCCGGAGGGGTGAGAGGCGTGGTGGCTCAGGGAATGACAGTTCGCCTGGCAACAGCAGAGGACGCCGAAGCGCTTGCCCACCTACGTTTTCGCTTCGCGGAGGAGTCGAACCGTCGTGGCCCGCAGAGCCTCGAAGACTTCGTGGTCCATTTCAGCCGGTACTTCCGGAATGCGCTGGACACCGGCCGCTGGCGAGCCGTCGTGGCTGAGCGCGACAGTACTATCGTCGGTCACGCCTACCTCGAGATCGTGGACAAGCTGCCGGTGCCGGGTCGCCCCTACCGCCGTCTGGGCTACGTCACTAACGTGTATGTCGAACCTGATCTCCGCAATGAGGGCGTGGGCGCGCAGATTCTGGAGCGCATGATCGGGATGGGCCGGGAGATGGGGCTGGAATCAGTCGTCCTTTGGCCCACTCCGCGCAGTGTCCCCTTCTACCGGCGGCACGGCTTCGAGCCCACCGACGCGCTCGAGCTCGAGTTCGGGTCGTAATGTGAGCGAGGACGGGAGGAAGATCCCGCGTGAGATCCTCGACGAAATCACCTGACGCGGGGGCTGGTCACCGTGAGGGTATCGGGTGGGCGTTGTAGGTGTGGAGTGAACATGGTGTCGAGGCTGATGAAGCGGTAGCCCCGGCGAAGTAACGTGCTGATGATGGTGGGCAAGGCCTGGACCGTCTCCCCACGGTACCCACCGCCGTCGTGCAGGATGACGACGCTGCCGGGACGAACGCTCGCCAGCACTCGAGCGACAATGACCGAGGCGCCCGGCTCCGACCAGTCGCGCGGATCGACGGACCACAGCACCGTGTGCAGACCCAGTTTCTGCGCGTCCACGGCCACCCGCCCATCCACTGCCCCATAGGGCGGTCGGAACCAGACGGGCCGTACCCGTGCCGCATTCCAGATGACCCGCTGCGTCGCCTGAAGCTGCTGCGAGACGCCGATGTTCGCCAGCCACTCCAGATCCATATGCGTATAGGTGTGATTGCCGACATCTCCCGCCTCGGCCTCGGCTTTGACGAACGAGGGATATTGCAGGACGTGCTCGCCCACCACGAAGAAGGTCGCCGGAACGCGATAGCGATGGAGAATCTGCAAGATCGCCGGGGTATATGGGGACGGGCCGTCGTCGAAGGAGAGCGCCACCAGCCGGTGCACCGTCCGTGACGAGGAAAGGATCGCGAAGGGCGCCGTCCCCTGCGCGGCCCGCGTACCGGCGGCAGGCAGCATCATGAGCAGCGCCACCACCCCCACGCTCACAAGCCGCCGCATCTGTCCCCTCGATAGATCGCACTATAAAGGGAACGCGAGACGGTGTACAGGGGTTACATGTGACTTCAGACGAAGATGTGATTCATGCACAAGGAGCACTGCAGGCCGAGGCCGACGAGGTCATGGGTCGGCTCCAACTGTTGGAGCTGCTGAGCCGCGTCGGCAGACCAATCGTGGTTGGCAGCAAAGCGCTGGGGCTCATGGTCTGGCGCGACGTCGACATTGAGATCTACTGCCCGGTGCTGTCTCCGGACGCGATATTCGACGCAGTTCGTCCGCTGGCATCGGTTCCCGGCATCTACCGGCTCAACTACCGTGACTGGAGCGGTCCTCGTGCTGTTCCCGACCTCCCGGACGGGTACTACTGGGGAGTCCGGTATCGGCCGGACACCGGACAGGAGTGGAAGTTTGACCTCTGGTTTGTCCTGGAGCACACCACCCACCGCATGGGCTCCGAGATGCTGTCCAGTCTGCCTCCGCGGCTCACACCCGAGATTCGCCGAACCATTCTCCGCCTGAAGTCGCTCTGGTTCGAGCACCCCAGCTACCGCCACACCGTCTACAGCACTGATATCTACAATGCCGTCCTCGAGCACGGCGTCGCAACGCCGGAACAGCTCGAACGGTATCTGCGCGAGCGCGGGAAGCTGACCTGATCCTTACGCGGGAGTTCCCAGGGCTGCCTCGATGATCTTGAAGAGGTCGCGCGTCGCCGCGGTCGCCAGTCCGATCACGCCGTCCCCGGCGCCGTAGTACAGCCAGTACTCCTCGTCCCGCTCGATTAGCCCCGTCCCGAAGACGACGTTGCCGACCGGCCCTTCAATCTCATACGGCGCCTCGGGAACGAAGATCGGTTCCGGGTGGCGATAGATCACCCGGGGCGGATTTTCCCTGTCGAGCACAGCCATGCCCATCCGGTACAGGCGGCGGTTGCTGGACATCACCAGATACTCGTTGGCGTGATAGAGCAGCAGCCAGCCCCAGGGAATGCGAACAGGCGGCGGCCCGGCGCCCACCCGCTCCCCTTCCCAGGTTCCGGGAATAGGCGCCATCACCGGCACCGGCGCCGACCACTGCTGCAGATTGGGTGAGGTCGTGTACTGGATCCCGGGATACTCCCGCACCAGCGCCGCGAAGTTCCCATCCATCTTTTGCGGGAAGAGGACGCTATCCTTGGTATTGGTCTCAGGCAGTATGCGGCCCACCTCGCGCATGTGCTGGAAGTCATCGGTGACGCCGACGCCGGAGCGCAGCCGAAAGGGCGCAAACTCCCAGGCGAGCGGCGGGTGATCGGCCGGCTCGACCGAGACTTTGGTGTAGGTCAGGTAGTAGCGGCCGTCCAACGAGGTGACGCGCGGGTCTTCCACGCCCAGGCGTGCCTCGGGATCGTCCAGCGCCCCCTCATAAAAGGGCAGATCCTCTGACTGGAAGTGAGTACCGTCGTCACTCCAGGCCAGACCCAGGCGGGAGATGCCGTCCGCGCCCACCGCCCGATAGACCATGGCAACACGGCTGCCGACCAGCGCCGTCCCCGGGTTCAGGACCCCTCGCTTCTCCCACCATCGCCCCGACGGCGCCAGGATCGGGTTGGCAGGTGAGCGGTGGAAGAGCATGGACGATTCTAGCTGCGCACTATAGGCTGTGGGCTGTCAGGGACGCGTGGGCGCTTTACTTTTGCCGGTGGTAAAGGGATTGCTAAAATCTTGGTATGAAGAAGGCAGCGACACTCAGCTCCAAGAACCAGATCACCGTCCCTGCGTCCGTGCGCAAAGCGCTTGGGCTGCGGCCGGGAGAATCAATTGTGTTCGAAATAGACATGGACAGTGAGACTCCTGAGGTCAAGCTCCGACGTTCCCCGACACTGGAGGAGATGGCCGGATCCGTGCCCGTACCAGACGATGCAAGAGGGTTGTCGTGGGAGCAGATCAGGGATCGCGCGTGGAGCCACCTGGACAACGAGCAGCGGTAGATGTCGGAAGCCGTTCTCGACACGAGCGTGGTCGTCCGATATCTCGTCGATGACGATCCAGAGAAGTCAGAAGTGGTATCCGAACTGCTGCGATCGGCAGCCAATGGTGCCTTTCTAATGCCGAACGTGGCGGTCGCAGAGATGGCCTTTGTTTTATTACGGGTCTACCATTGGCCCCGGACCGCGACAGCAGACGCCATCCGTGCTGTTGTCAATCACCGCGTCATTGTCGTCCCCGCTCGGGAAACCTGGCTCGAGGTGGCGGATGACATTGATCGTGGATGGGGCGTGATTGATTCCTACCTTCTCCGTACGGCACAACGAGAGGGTATCCCCTATGTGCTTACCTTTGACGAGCGCATGAAACCAATTCCGGGCGTGCGCCCAGTTCTCCCGTGAAGCAGGCATCCATCGCCATGACTCGGGCCGAGTTCGACGCCCGGGCAGAACAGTTCCTCGAGCACATCCGCAAGCAATCATCGAATCAGGTACTGGCGCCACGATCAATCGCTCATGCCCATTGGTACACCCGCTGTCCAGTTGTAGAGGCGCGATTCCATCGCGTCCCCACAGCACCGTCATCAGGGACGACATGAGCCATGAACCGGCGTTACCCTGGTAAGGGACACGCATCTGTTTCAGGAGTCACGCGTGACTGAATCATCACTTGCCAAAAAGCTCGTCATCAAGCCGGGCAACACCGTCCGTGTGATCGACGCGCCCCAGGGTTACGAACACCTATTGAGCCATCTCCCTGAAGGCGCAACATTGCTCACAGGCGGCGACGAGCAGGCAAATGTCGTACTTCTCTTCGGTGAGTCGCGGGCAACACTGGAACGTACCCTTCCGACGGCCATCACGCAGGTGCGGCCGGGTGGAGTCTTCTGGGCAGCCTATCCCAAGGGGGGCAAATCCGACCTCTCGCGAGAGGTCATGTGGAAGGTACTGGAGCCCTACCTCTGGCGCCCGGTCTCGCAGGTCGCCATTGACGACACCTGGTCCGCGCTTCGCTTCCGGCCCGCCGCCGACGTCAAGAGCAAGAAGTCGGGCGAGTAGCTCGCTACTCCACCTCGACGACAGCCCGAACCTCTCCGGCTTCAGGAAGAATCTGCTTCCACTGCAGGTCGTCGGGGGAGGCCGTAAACAGGCGGCCACCGCTGGTGATGGCGAAGAGGGTATCCCCGACCGACGCGAAGCGCTCGATCATGGCTCGCGGCCACGGAAGGTCGAGACCGTCGGAGCGCAGCTTCCAGGTACGGCCGCCGTCGCGCGTTTCCTCGATCCGTCCGTTCCGGCTGACATCATCGGCCGGACCGAGTATGACGTGGTCGAGATCGGCAGGATCCGCCCAGAAGGCACGGCAGTACGAGTCTTCGTGAGAGACGCTCCAGGTATCGCCTCCGTCATCGGAGCGGAAAAACCCGCCTGCTGTCGCGGCGAAGACCAGATCGGGCGAGGACGGGTGGACCGCGACCGAGTGGACGTCGGGATGCACCGTCCCGGCCGGCGGCGTCCCGAAGACCGGCTCCCCACTGCTGCCGCCCGCCAGGCGCCAGTGATTGCCACCGTCATCGCTCCGCAGCACGCCTCCCACCTCGACCGCCGCGTAGCCGCGATCGCCATGAAAGGCAAACCCGCGGACACAACCCGCCTCCGGCGAATAGGGGAGAAACCACTTGAATCGATCGCGAAGACCAGCCACTTCGGGGCAAACGTGCCAGGTGTGATCCTCGGTATAGAAGATTTCCGCAGGCTCCGTTCCAGCCAGCACGCGGTTGCCTTGCACTCCCAGCCAGCGCACGTATGGGATCTCCAACCCATCCAGAACATCGTGCCAGGACTTGCCACCGTCGCCGGACCAGGCCGTGCCCTGCCGGCTTCCGGCAACGAGGGTATTGCTGCGCCGATCGATGCTGGTCATCTCATGCCCCTCCAGCGCTCGACCCGTCAGCTCCCAGCCCGCCTCGTCTCTCATGACACAGACGATTCCATCCTTGGTTGCCAGTACAAGATTCATCGTCGTACCTCACGGCTACAATTCGGTTGACAATCTGGCTAAGGATACGCGCATGACCACGCAGAATCGGACACGCGTCGAGCGGGACACGATGGGGACCATGGAGGTTCCCGCCGATGCCTATTACGGCGCCCAGACGCAGCGGGCCGTCGAGAACTTCCCCATCAGCGACCTCCGCTTTCCTCGCCGCTTCATCCAGGCCCTCGGCCTGATCAAAGGTGCCGCCGCTGAGGTCAATAGGCAGCTGGGCCTGCTCGACCGCCAGCGCGGCGAGGCGATCGTGCAGGCAGCACGGGACGTCGCCGACGGCAAACTGGACAACCAGTTCCCGCTGGATATTTTCCAGACCGGCTCCGGCACCTCCACCAACATGAACGCCAACGAGGTCATCGCCCACCGGGCCAATGAAATTTTGGGAGTGCCACTGGGCGAGAAGGGACCGGTACATCCCAACGACCAGGTAAACATCGGCCAGTCCTCCAATGATGTGATTCCCACCGCCATCCACCTCTCCGCCCTCCTGGCCATGCGCGATGAGCTCTTTCCCGCCTTGCAGCACCTGGAGAGCGCTCTCCGAGACAGGTCGAAGGAGCTATGGCCCGTCATCAAGACGGGACGAACCCATCTTCAGGACGCGACGCCCATACGGCTGGGACAGGAGTTTCTGGGCTACGCCGGCCAGATCGAGCGAGGCATCCTGCGGGCGCGGGTGGCGCAGCAAGAACTCTCAGAGCTGGCATTGGGCGGCACCGCGGTGGGAACCGGCATCAACACCCACGCCAACTTTTCTCGGCTGGTCATCGAGCGACTCTCAGGCGAGACCGGGATCGAGCTTCGGGAGACCGGCAATCACTTCCAGGCCCAGGGGACGCTGGATAACGTGGTGGCCGCACACGGTGAGCTGAAAGCGATCGCGGTGAGCCTGCTGAAGATCGCCAACGATATCCGCTGGATGGGCTCAGGACCGCGCGCCGGCCTCGGCGAGATCGCCCTCCCGGAAGTGGCGCCGGGCAGCTCCATCATGCCCGGAAAAGTGAACCCTGTCATCGCCGAGTCCGTGGCCATGGCCTCGGTGCAGATCATCGGCAACGATACGACGATCACAGTTGCCTGCGGCTCCGGCAGCACCCTGGAGCTGAACACAATGATGCCGCTGACAGCCTACAACCTCCTGCAGTCCATTCACCTTCTCGCCGCCAGCGCCGGAAACTTTGCCGATAAAGCTATTAGCGGCATCCAGGCGACGGAGCGCGGACCGGAGATGGTGGAGAAGGGCTTGATGCTCGCCACGGCCCTTGCTCCTGCCGTCGGGTATGAGCAGGCGGCAGCCATCGCCAAGGAAGCAGCCCGGAGCGGGAAGACCATCCGCGAGATTGCCCGGGAGCGGACCGGCCTCTCCGACGAGGACCTGAACCGCATCCTGAACCCGGAAGCCATGGTGCAGCCGGGAAGCACTCTGGCCGGCGGCGGCGGATAGTTCCGGGACCGTTCCGAGGACAAAAAAACACAGCGCCGGGGTATCCCGGCGCTGTGTCAGAACCGAACGACCTAGTAGATCGGGACGGTGAGGTGGCCGCCGTTGCGGAACAACACGCGCAGGGAGCGCGTACCGTGGCGATAGGCGACGGTCTTGTGGTACGACAGCTTGGCGTGCGTCTTGATCAGTTGGCGGTTCAGCTTATGCTTGGCGGCATAGAGGTTGAAGCCCTTCACGCCCTTCTGACTGATGAGCGACCAGCGGAACACCAATGAGTGGCCGGATCGTGCGACCGACGCGGAGAGCACCGGCGCCGGATAGGCGGCCAGCGGCCCTGATGTGGCGGTAGCGGTCGGCGTCGTTGTTGCCGTTCCTGCAGCCGCTGTTGCAGCGGCAGTCGCCGTGGCAGTCGCAGTAGCGGTCGCCGTGGCAGTCGCGGCAGCGGTTGCCGTGGCAGTCGCAGCAGCGGTCGCCGTGGCCGTTGGAGCAGCGGTCGCCGTTGATGTCGCGGCCGCGGTTCCGGTCGCTGTCGGGGTCGCGGTGGGATTCGTCTGATTGCCCACCGATGCGCGGACGGTACTGAAAGGCTCGGCCGCTACGAGCACAATCACGACCAACGCGGCTGCGGCGATAAGGAACATGGGACGAAGTCGCATGGCGCCTCCTTTGTGTTACGTCACGGTACCACGAATAGCACGTTTTCCTGTCGCATCCGTCCCCAATCGCGTCGCACCATCAGCGAATTCCTCGGTTGCGGTACCTCCATGGAACAAATGTGGACGGGGGCCGCGCATAGACGACCGACGCTTCGCGCATTCCAGAACAGTCACGGGGCGGACGCGACACACTACTCCAGACTACGACCAGTTTCCTGAGGAACAATTGAGAAAACGGTGAACGTTTTCCGACCTCACCGAGGTCACTTCATCGATACCACCGGTCAGAGCGCCGCCGTGGCCTCAACGTCGCGGCGCACCTCGGCCCGAAACCGGTCCATCTCCACCGCCGAACCGCTTGCCCGCGACGTTTCAGCTGCGAAGGCCAGCAGGTGACTTTCCAGCGACATGGGAGCATCGGTCAGCGCACCTGAGCGGTCACGCGCCGCGGCCACAAAGGCGCGCATGAGGCCCTCGTCGCCGCCGCCGTGCCCGCCGCGTCCCGGTCCCATCTCGACGGTCTCGACGGCTCCGGTGCGATGGTCGTGAATGCTGATCTCAGAGGTAGTGCCGAACCGGCCCTTGAGAGTAGCCCGGGTTCCGTCGTAGCGCATGGTCCGCACCTCCTCGTCGGAATGGCCGTGCACGATCAGGGTCACAACGGCGCCGTCGGAATGCTCCATGGAGACGACCTGGTGGTCGACGGCATCGTTATCGCAATGGTAAACGCAGCGCCCGTAGGGACCGGTCTCGAGCGCGCGGCGCCTCCCGTCAGAGGAGAGGTCGGCGGTGATGGTGTTGACCGGCCAGCCCGTGTTATCGCCCAGATAGATGCGCGGCGCGTAGTAGGAGCAGGTCTCGGCAGCAGGACAGCCGTCGAGACAGCGGTCCGGCGCACCGGCCGGGGCATTCTGCGAGCGAAACTCCATGAGCGAGCCGAAGGAATGAAGACGCGTCACCGGGTTTCCGCTCATATTCCAGACGAGGATGTCGAGATCATGGCAGCACTTGGCCAGGATCATCGGCGCCGACCGCTCGACATTGCTCCAGTTTCCTCGCACGTAGCTGTGCGCAAAGTGCCAGAAGGCGACATTCTCGCGTTGCTCCACCGCCACGATTTCCCCCAGCCGGCCCGACTCGATGATCTGATGAAGGGTCGAAAAGAAGGGGGTATAGCGCAGGACGTGCGAGATCATGAGCAGCCGTCCGGCTTCCTCGCCCGCCGCCACCATGCGCACGCAGTCTTCCGGCGTCACTGCCATCGGCTTTTCCAGGAGCACGTCATATCCGGCGTACAGCGCCTCCGCTGTTGCCCCGGCATGCTCTCGATCGGGAAGCGCACAGATCAGCGCGGGCGCCATCTGCTCGGCGAGTACCAGCTCATCCCAGCGGCCAAAGCAGCGGTCGGGCGGAAGGTTGTGCAACCGGGCGAAGCGGGCTCGCTTGGCCTCGTCCGGCTCGGCCACCGCAACCACCCGTACCTGGTCAGGATGATCCAGGGCGTACTGTCCGTAGGAAAAGGTGCCGCGAGCTCCGGCACCAAGAACGACGACATCAAGAGGTGGGGTTGCCATGACTCATTATTTCATCCGGCATGGCACCCGGTTCCAGATCACCGAAGCCTGGATAATGTCGCATGTACAACGCAGCCTATATGCGCCGGTTTTACGACGAGTACGGCGAGCGGGAATGGGGCCGGTTCGAGCGGCGTCCCATGGACAGGGTGAACTTCCACATTCACAAGCACTACCTGGAGGAGTTCATCCGGCCCGGCGACATCGTTCTCGACATTGGCGCCGGACCGGGGCGCTTCACCGTCGAGCTCGCGCGATTGGGAGCGACGGTGTATGTCGGTGATCTCTCCCCTACCCAGCTGGAGCTCAACCGGCAGAAGGTAAGCGAGGCGGGCTTCGAGCAGGCGGTGACAGAGCGCGAGATCATGGATATCGTCGATCTCTCGGGCATCGAGGACGGCCGGTTCGACGTCGTTGTCTGCTACGGCGGCCCGCTCAGCTACGTGTTCGACCGGGCCCCGGACGCGCTCAGCGAGTTGCTTCGTGTCACCAAACCGGGCGGCTACCTACTCGTCAGCGTCATGTCGCTCTTCGGCACCCTGCACTGCTACCTGGACGGAGTGGTGGAGATGGTCGAGCGCCACGGGTTTCAGACGGGACTGGAGGACGTGATCGCGACCGGCAACTTATCGGCAGAGATCAACGACGGCCATCCCATGCACCTCTTTCGGAGCACCGAGCTGCTGGCACTGATGGCGCAGCAGGGGGCAGAGATAGCGGCTGCCTCGGCCGCGAATTTCCTTTCTCTGCGTCAGGACACTTTCCTCTCCACACTCTCAGATACTTCGGAACTGTGGGACGCGCTCCTCCGCGCCGAGGTCGAGGCCTGCAAGCAGCCCGGCGCGCTGGACGCCGGGACGCATATGATTGCAGTCGGCCGGCGCCGGGCGACCGGGAACTACCGCCCGG
>JAICWV010000098.1 GCA_025966365.1 Chloroflexota bacterium
CGGCGGGACCGTCCTATTGACGGCTGTGGAACTCCCTCCTATGATGAAAGTACCGAAACGTTTCGGCTGCACCGATTTCCTTGGGTGATTCTCAGGAGGAGGCAGCATGGGTACGACGGCCAGGGACATCGCCAGGCACGTCGGCCTCTCGGTCACGACGGTATCGAGGGCGCTCAACGATCATAGCGATGTGGCGCCTGCCACAAAGGCAAAGATCCGGGCCGTGGCCAACCAGCTGAACTATCATCCCAACGCGGCTGCTCGAACGCTCAAGATCAACCGGGCCAACGCACTCGGCCTCGATATCCCGCTGGGGCTACACCGCTCGTATGACACCATCTGGCTGGAATTTATCGGCGGGATGGCCGCCAGTTGCGCGCGCCACGGCGTTGACCTTCTTTTGAGCGCCACCGATGACACGGAACGAACCCCGGCCTCCTTTGAACGGCTGGTGCGGGGCCGGCGTGTCGATGGGGTGGTCGTCTGCGATATTCGCAGCGACGACTCACGGGTGAATTGGCTGCTGGAGTCCGATATCCCTTTCGTCGCGTTCGGGCGGACCGTCGGGCAGGACGACTACTGCTATGTCGACGTGGACGGCGCCGCCGGCGCCCAGGAAGCGGTGCAGTACCTGATCCGGCTCGGGCACACCCGCATCGCCTATCTCGGTCTGGATGCAACGTTTGGATTCAGCCACTTCCGTCGTGCCGGGTACCACGAGGCGCTGCATTCCATCCGTGCGCACGATCCCGAGCTCGAGTTCGAAGGGCTCACCGAGGAGACGGCACCGGCGGTGGCCCGCAGCGTCCTGTCGTGCCCGAACCGGCCCACGGCGGTGCTTGCGTCGGCGGACTTTCTGGCTCTCGCGGTGATACGTGCGGCCCGCGAGGCGGGACTTTCTGTCCCCACGGACCTCTCCGTGATCGTCTTTGACGACAATCCCTCGGTACAGCGTGAAGATCCGCCTCTGACGGCGGTCAGCCAGCCAAATCGGCGGCTGGGCGAGGAGGCCGGGGAACTATTGCTCGATCGACTGAACCGCCCGGAACAGGGCCCGGGTCATCGCTTGATCGCGCCGTCCCTGATCATTCGCTCCTCCACGGGACCGAGGCCGAGGAACATGGAAAGTGAAGGTACCACGGCGACGGTTGCCTGACCGGAAACCGCCGCCGGAGAAGAGAAACGCAGCATGGGACAGTAGAGCGGCAGCCGGCCGGTGGGAGTGAGGGGACAGGGAGAAGCCCGATCCCGGCCGGGGCCGGCAATCATGCCGGATGAGCGAGAGAGGAGGGGGCCAGCGGGAAAGAAGAGCACAGGTGACTGATCGCTACAGACCCTTACCGGTTGTTGACAGCCGGCAAGGAGTGTGGATTGCCATAGGAGGAGCCGTTGAAACGCTTCCATAGATTGCATCCCCTGTTCGCAGGGCTGCTGGTCACCGGTATCGCCTTGAGCGCGGTTCCGGGCCACGCGTCATCGCTTCCCCGAAGTCACGGGAACGCGTCCGTCTCGATTCGGATGGCGTACTTCGGTGGCCCGGATACCAAGGCGCTACTGGATAAGATCACGCCGAAGTACGAAAAGGCGTATAAAGGCACCACGGTCGTCTACGAGCCCGAGGCCGATCGTGTCAAGCAGGTGACGGCGATCGCCGCGGGTACGGCGCCGGACGTCTTCATGCTTGGTGACGGAGATGTTCGCTGGTACGAAGCGAAGGGCGCGCTGGCCAATCTCTCGCCCTACATGAAGAAGGATAAGGTCAGCACGTCGCAGTGGATCAAAGGGACACTGTCGATCGGGACCAGGAAGGGCAAGATCTACGCGCTTCCGAAGGACTACTCGACATTGGCCGTCTACTACAACAAGGACATGTTCAGGGCTGCCGGCGTGCCGTTCCCCAAAAAGGGATGGACGCTGAACCAGTTCCGCGCCGATGCCGTGAAGCTCACCAAGAACGATATCTACGGCGCGTCACTCTCTGGAGACTGGGTGCGCGAGGTTGATCCGTTTGTCCGTGAGCTCGGCGGCCATCTCGACAACAGCAACGGGACCAAGACCGTCGGCTACATGAACAGTCCGGCCACCGTCAAGGCCATCCAGTGGTGGGTTGATCTCTTCCTGAAGTACAAAATCTCGCCCACTCCCGCAGCGGCCAAGTCTCTCGGCATCGGAGACCTGTTCGCGTCGCAGAAGGCGGCGATGAACGTGACCGGGATCTGGCCGTCGCTGGGCGCCTCTGGGTACCCAAGCACCCTGAAGTTCAACTGGGGCGTCGCTCCCTTCCCGACTGGCCCGCACGCCAAGCACGTCAACACGATCTGCTGGGCGGGCTTCGGGATGAGCCCAACCTCCAAGCACAAGAATCAGGCGTGGGGTCTGGTCAAATACATGGCCGGCCCTGTCGGCGACAACGTGTGGGGCACAGCGGGCGGCCTTCCCGCCCTCAAGGCTATTGCTGCCAAGCACAAGGTCAGCAAGAACCCGGTCTCCGGCGTCTTCCTGAAGGAGGCGAAGTTCAGCGACCTGCCCTCCGACATCAACGGCCCGGCGGCGCCACAGGCGGTGAGCGATACCCTGACTGAAGGGTTGGATCTCCTCCTGAACTCGCCGAATGCCGGAACGGTTCAGCAGGTCCTGACCATCGAGGCCCAGAAGGGCCAGAAAGCCATTCAACAGTACAACGCAGGAGGCTAACCGAGCCTTGCCGTAGGGCAGGCTCGTGCATACAAGGAATCGCTCATGGCTCGCACCGAAGCGCTACCACTGGTGAGGAGGACGCGAGCACGAGCAACGAAGCGTGAGCGCCGCGAGGCGCTCACCTTCTACTTGCTCGTCAGTCCGTTCATCGTGGGTTTCCTCGTGTTCACCTTCGTTCCCATGGCCGGCTCGATTCTTCTGAGCTTCACCTCGTGGGACTTCATCCACAAGCCCATCTGGGTCGGTCTCCAGAACTACCAAAACCTGATGTCCGACCAGGACTTCATCCAGGGCATCAAGGTCACGCTGAGCTACGCCGTGATGGCCCTCCCCACGGGCCTGATCGTGTCGCTGGTCCTGGCGCTGCTGATGAACCGCGACATACCAGGAGTGAACGTCTTTCGCGCCATCTACTACATGCCCTCGCTCCTGGCAGGGTTCTCGGTGGCGGCTCTCTGGATCTTCGTGTTCGACAACCAGCATGGCATTCTCAACAACCTGCTGGCGACCATCGGCTTGCCTCGCGTCGGCTGGCTGACCGATCCCAACTGGGCGCTCAAGTCGTTTGTCCTCATGGGGCTGTGGGGTATCGGTAACACCATCCTCATCTACCTTGCCGGGCTGAAGGGCATTCCGCAGCAGCTCTATGAGGCCGCTTCCATTGACGGCGCCGGATGGTGGGCCCGTCTGCGGCATGTCACCCTGCCCATGCTTAGCCCGACGATCTTCTTCAATCTCATCACCGGGCTCATCGGCGTCTTCCAGTACTTCGATCAGAGCTACGTGATGACAAACGGCGGCCCCCCCATCATTCAGGGGGACCAGATCGTGGGCTCGACTCGGTTCTACATGCTCAAGCTGTACAACGATGCCTTCAGAAGTCGAGAGTTCGGATACGCGGCGTCGGAAGCCGTGCTCCTGTTCATCTTCATCCTGCTGATTACGCTCTTTGTCATCCGATCCTCGGCACTCTGGGTGTACTACGAAGGTAACGTCGTCAAAGGGAAGTAGAGGGTAACCGCGTGGCTAATACACAGACACTTGACCGTGCTGAGGTGGTGGCGCTGGCGCCGCCGCGGGAGCGTCGACGGGTTGGGCGCTTGAATCTTGGCGATGTTGCCGTTTTCCTGGTGCTATGCCTGGGGTCGGTAGCCGTGCTCCTGCCGTTCTTCTGGCAGGTGAGCACCTCGCTCAAGAGTGATAGCCAGGTCAACTTGATTCCCCCGATGTGGATCCCGCATCCGATGCACCCGGACAACTACATCACTGCGTTCTCCGAGCTGCCGTTTAACTATTTCTTCCGGAATACGATCCTCATCGAGATGGGGGTTCTAGCCGGGACGCTCATCTCGTCGACGATGGTGGCGTACGCCTTCGCGCGGCTGAACGCGCCGTTCAAGAACACGCTCTTCATCATCGTGCTCTCGACGATGATGCTCCCGGGCGTCATCACGCTTGTGCCGAGCTACTTCATCTTCGTCAAGCTCCATTGGGTCGACACGCTTCTGCCGCTGATCGTGCCCGCGTGGTTTGGCGGCGGGGCGTTCAACATCTTTCTCCTACGGCAGTTCTTCCAGAACATTCCGGCGGAACTGGGGGACGCCGCAGCCATCGACGGGGCCGGGACGCTGAGAACGATATTCTTTATCTACGTTCCGCTCGCCAAGCCGGCCATCGCGGCGGTAGCGATCATGACGTTTATCGGCGTCTGGCACGATTTCATGGGTCCCCTCATCTATCTCAACAGCGAGCACAACTTCACGCTCGCGCTCGGGATCAACGAGTTCATTCAGGAGAATCAGACGGGTGCGATGACGCACTGGCCACTGGTGATGGCTGCCTCAACCGCGATCATCCTTCCCCCGCTGCTCGTCTTCCTGTTCTTCCAGCGCTATTTCGTCGAAGGGGTCCTGCTTGGCGGCACCAAAGGCTAATCGTAGGTCGCGTCCGGCTGTGTCGCCGTCGGACGCACCGCTGTTTCCGCTCACACCGGCGGTGATTGCCGCCGTCGCCGTGCTCTCCGCCGCAGCACTGGCGTGGGAGATCATCCTCACGCGGTTCGCCTCAGCCACCCTCTCGTACCACTACGCATTCGTGGCGGTATCGTTGGCGGTGGGCGGCATCGGTCTAGGGGCGGCGCTGGTCTGCGCCTCCGCCAGGCCGGCGTCTACTCGCGTGGCAGCCTGGTGCGCGAGCGCGGCCGCTCTTGTTTTCGTGCTGACGCCACTTTTGCTCTCTCCTCTCATCGCCGCGGCATCCCTGGGCGGCTTGATCCTCCTCGGGCTTCCGGCCTTCATGGCTGTCGGTGCGTCACTGACGGCCGTGTTTCGCGCGGCTCCTCGACAATCCTTTGGGGTGTATGCCGCGGACCTGCTCGGTGCGGGTGTCGGTGCTGTTGGATCGATCCTGCTGTTCGACGCGGCCGGACCCTTTACATCGCTCTTCATCCTGGCCGGCCTCGCCGCAGCCGCTGCCTGGCTCCTGTACTCGCAGGGTGTGGCAGACGAGGGGGAGCCGGTTCAGAGGCGCCGATCCCGGCTTACCGCGCTCGTTCCGCTCCTGGTCATCCTCGCTGCTGGAGGGGCGGTCTTCCAGGCCCGATCGGGAGTATTCGGCATCAGTTACCGGCAGATGTCCGGCGCGCCGCCGGACAAAACCATCGTGAGCGTGCTCAGGACGAAAGCCAATCACGCGCGGATCATCAGCACCCACTGGGATGCCTTTGGCCGCACCGATGTGGTCGCGACCGCCGATCCCACCCAGCGACTGATCTTTACCGATGGCGGAGCCGGCACCTACATGCAGCGCTGGGACGGCCGGCTTCAATCACAACAGGCGCTCCGCGGCGACCTGGAGAGCGTTCCGTTCTTGCTCGGGCCGCATCGAAACGTCTTGATCATCGGCGCCGGAGGTGGAATCGACGTGCTCCGCGCGCTCGTTTCCGGCGCACATCATGTCACGGCGGTGGACTGGAACGCTGCGGCGGTGGCGGCGGTGCGAGGCGAGCGCGGATATAACGGGAACATCCTGGACCGCCCCAACGTTCGGATGGTGGTGGACGATGCGCGTCACTTTCTGGCACGGGACAGGCACCACTACGACACCATCCTGCTCAACCTCGTTTACACCGGCGCCGCTCAGGGGACAGCGAACGCGCTGGCCGAGAACTATCTGTTTACGACAAACGGGTTTCGCATCTTCCTGAAGCACCTTTCGCCCAGGGGGCGGATCGGAGTCATCAGTCATCAGGCGCTCGAAGGACTTCGCGCTTTTACCACCGGCGTGGAAGCGCTTCATGAGGAGGGCCTGACGTATCCGGACGCGATGCAGCGCGCGGCGGTATTGATGACGGACAATCAGACCCCGCAAGCCCGACCCACGCTGAGCGTGATACAGCGGTCAGCGTTCAATCAGCGCGAGCTCATCTATCTGCGGTCGCGGGGGACCGGCGATCTGAATCTTACTCCGCTCTACGTCCCTTCCTACTTCGCGGGAGGGTTCGCGGGCGTGGCTCAGGGAACAGAGTCGCTGGACGCGTTTCTGCAGGGGAGCGACTATACCATCGGCCCCACCACCGACGACAGCCCGTTCTTCTACGACCTGAACCTGGGTTTGCCGGAAGGGCTCCCAATTGCCATCCGGTACAGCATTCTGCTTCTGCTGGGCGCCATTGCGCTGGCGGTACTTTTTGGCTGGCCGCGCATCCGGCGCGATCCGGCGGCGTCAGTCGGAATGATCGCGCTGTATATGGCAGCCACCGGAACCGGTTTCATGTGCCTGGAGATACCACTCATTCAGCAATTCATCCTGGTCCTGGGAGAGCCGACGCTGGCTCTGGCGGTTGTTCTCGCGACCCTGCTGATCGCCGGTGGGATGGGCAGCCTGGCTGCGTCACGGCTGGTTGATCGTGGGATATCCCCCGGCGTCGCGCCGCTCGCCGTCGGCCTGGTTGCCGTGGTGCTGCGGATTGTCCTTCCGTCCGTGCAGGGAGCGCTCCTGAGCATGCCCTCGGTGCAAGCAGTGGCTTGGTCAGCGCTGTTTCTGTTCCCTGCCGGGTTCGTGCTCGGCATGCCGTTTCCGCTTGGGCTGCGGCTGGCAGCACGGTCCGCCCCGGACAGCATCGCGCTGTTCTGGACGGTCAGCGCCGGATTCTCGATGCTGGGTTCGGTGCTGGCCGCGCTGGTGGCGCTCGAGCTTGGCTTCTCGGCCGTGCTCCTCCTCGGAGCGGGGCTCTATGGGCTGAGCGCCGTGGCTCTGCGTTTAGCGGCAGCCCGTGCCGCCAGTCCTCTCAAGCGGGCAGCGACCCCCGTTCCAGCTGCATTGGCAGGCGGCCGCACCTGATGTCCCAGCCGGGCTCTTGGGATGTAACCGACAGCGTGGTTCCGTCCCAACGCAGATCGAGGCTGTTGCTCCCCACGCGCAAGCCCAGAAGCTGAGCCGATTTCCAGCTTTCAGGGAAACTCGGAGCCAGCTCGATGCGCCGGTGGAAGGCATCGGGTTGCACGCCGAAGATCCCGGCGACCACCGGCCATGCGACTCCGTACCCGGACCATGCTTGCACGAAGCACCCCCAGTCAGGCGACATCTCCGAGATAGCGCCCGGCATCTGCATCTCGAGGGTATCGGTCAGCAGTCGGATGTAGGCCAGTGACTGCTCCGGACGACCGTAGAGCACCTCCGCGACCGCCAGGACGCCGGTGCCGATGCTCATCATGTGTCGGTGCTCGAGACCATTGATGTATACACCCCAGGGGCCCGTGAATTCCGGCCCCTCGGCACGCTCCAGGGTTCGCAGCGCCCGATGGGAGGGAGTCAGGCCGGCTTCCAGCGGGCACAGGACGGACCAGTTCTTCAGCAGCCACGGACGCTTGCGCTCCTGCTCGGGATCGGATTCGGCCTTCGCCAGCAGTCGCCGGAACGCCTGGAAGACCTCGGGATGCTCCTTCGATTCCCCCATCCAGACCCGGAGCCTCGGCGCCATCTCCGCGGGAGTTGCGACCATGTCGCCGTAGAGCCCTTCGGACTCCATCCAGAAGGCGTCTTCCAGCGATCGCCGGACAGTAGCGGCGAGCCCGTGGCATCGGTTTGCCACCTCCCCATCCCCGAGTACCGCGGCCATGCCTGCCAGCCTTTCCAGCGCCTCGGCAGTGAGCGACGCGGTATCCACGCACTGGAGATTCAGTCCCAGCATCTCCATGATCCCGTAGCCGTAGGGGAGGACGTCGCCGTCCCGGCATTGCTCGCCCAGCGTCCACTCCAGCAATCCCGCCTTGCAGAAGTCATAGTTCCGCTTCAGGAAGGAGAGATCGCCCGTCCACAGGAACGTATCCCAGACGGCACGAATGAAGTGGGGCGTCTCTTCGGTGCGGCCGAGATCGGTGGCGGTTCCCCGGGTATTGGCCTCATGGATCACGCGTCCGGAGTCGCCGTTGGCGGTGGTGCTGACCCGGCGCAGCAGGTCCAGGGTGTCGATGGCGATTTCGTGCTGCCCCAGTGCCAGGCAGCCCCGGAGGGCGTAGCCGTTGTCGCATCCGAACCACCAGGGGTAATCGGCGACCCCTGCGCCCAGGCCGCTCCCCCAGGGCTGAACCTCTCGGACCAGCCAGTCGTAGTTGCACTTCACCCAGTTCCAGGCGCGCATCACGGACGGGTCCGGGATCTCCAGGGAACTGCGGGCAAGCATCTGCCGGCAGCGTTCGTCCCTGGCACGTCTCAGGGCCGGGAGGCCGGTGACGACACGCTGGTAACTGGAGAGTACAGGGGAGAAGCCGCGGTCGGAGCCCGCGATCACAACGTCCAGCACCGCCGTCTCCCCGGCAGTGACCTGCAGCTCATAGTCCAGCGCCACGGACATGCCGCGGCCGCCGGTGGTCTCCGGGCCCCACAGGTCACGGCCCGCCGAATGACCGGCCGGCTTGCGGCTGCCGGTCCCCAGGACGACATGCCAATCGCCGGTCTCAGTCCGGCACGACCAGGCGTCGAGATCGGCCAGATACGAGGCCTGGTCAGCGCCGTGCTCACGGTCTGTCGCCGGCCACACGTCGTGAAAATCGGCTCGGGCCAGAAATCGCACCGGCATGACGTTATCGGTCGATGCGGTGAAGGAGTAGCGGACCACGAGTGCCGGCTCGGAATCGGGCACGAACTCGTGGCGCACCACTGTTAGCCCGTCCACATCGTACTCATGCTCGACCCAGTAGGCGCCAACACGGAAGCGGCGTGCCCGGGACAGCCAGGTGTTGCCGACACGGAGCCAGAAACCGTCCAGGAGCTTGATGGGGTGCACCCAGAGCCCTCCCATCTCGCCTTTCTCGTGCCATCCCATATCGGGAAAGGAGCCGTCCTGCCGGCCGATCAGGTAGGCGTGCCTGCCGGCCACGATATAGGGCCGGGCGAGATCGGACTCGGCGAGAATGGGCTCAAGCGCATGAGACGGAGTCATCACTCGGAATCGTCCTCCCGGAGGAAGATGATGGCGGAGTCTTCCTCCCGGAGCCAGTCCACGGGCAGGCCCTCATCCAGCAGACTGCTGCCCCGGCGTCGCCGGTGCTCGCCGGCCAGCACAGTGAGTTGGTAGCGCTTCTCCGCCTTCAGGCCGCGTGGAAAAAGGGTCCGGCGTCGCCCGGCACCTGGGAGGCGAAAGACGACCAGCAGGTGCTCTTCGGGGAGGCTGTACTGAAAGGCGGACCAGCGGTCGCCGGTCCCATCACGTCGGGGCGAACCGGTGAGTCGATACAGATCTCCATCCCGGACGAATCTGCGAATCGACTCCTTGTAAAGCTGCGCGTGGAAGGCGACCCGCTCTGCGATCCAGGCGGGCAGATCGGGGAGTCTCAGCGAGAACCCGGCTGCGCCGAGCAGTGCCGTCCGGATGCGGTAGTCGATCTGATGCGGCTTGAGAGCCGGGTCCAGTGGATCGAATGTCTGATGCGGGTGGGGAGTGATCCATTCCGATAAGCCCCACTGCAAACAGACCTCGGGCGCCAGCATCAACGTCGCTCCCCAGAAGACCTGGAGGTTGTGCTCCGGCCAGTCGGGATCGCTCAAGAAGGTGAGGTGCGTGTGGTGCATCATACCCAGGTCCATGCGCAAGCCGCCCGACGAACAGT
Organism: Chloroflexota bacterium; assembly: GCA_025966365.1. Taxonomy (GTDB): domain Bacteria; phylum Chloroflexota; class UBA5177; order UBA5177; family UBA5177; genus JAICWV01. The sequence continues at coordinate 9,807 of JAICWV010000098.1, forward strand.
TTTCCAGCATGACCTCCGGCTGCCGGGCCCGAACGCCGTCCAGGACCGAGTAGTACCCGCGATAGTGCGCAAAGAGACCGTCTCCCGGTCCGTGTCCGTGGTCGGTCCGGTTGCATCCCGCCCCGGGATCCAGATTGAAGTCCAGCTTGATCCAGTCGCAGCGGTAGTCTGTTATCAGCCGTTCCAGAGTGGCAGCAGCCCACTCCCGCGCGTCGGGACAGCCGAAGCAGATGTAGCCCAACCCTACCCCGTCTCGCATGGCCGCAAGCTCCGGTCGGCTCGCCTGCAACGCGGCCTGCCCGCCCAGCCCTTCGATTTCACACCAGAGCCCGAAGAGCAGACCGCGCTCATGTACGTGATCGCTCAGGGCGCGCATCCCGGAGGGGAACCGCGCCCGGTTCACGCGGTCCCAGTCTCCCCGAAAGTCGGTCCAGGTAGCACCCGCATCGCTGTCACCGAACCACCCGGCATCCAGGGTGCAGAGCTCGAGGCCGAGGCGCGCCGCGGCCTCGACGTTGGCACGGAATGCAGTTTCGTCGATGGATCGGTCTTCATAGCTCCACCAATGATTCCACTCCAGAGGGAGCCGGCGAGAGGTGCTATTGGCCGGATACCAGTGCTGCCGGCCCACCCGGTGATACTGGCCGGCCAGCTCATCAAGATCTCCAGCCGCGAGCGCCAGAGCTACGTGTGGGGCTTCGAGCTCGCCGCCCGGCGGCAGCTCGACATGAAACTGCCAGCCGCTGACCCCGCCGCTCACCGAATACCCCCTTGTGTCCGGCTCGAACCGGACCGTCCAGTTCCCCGACCAGGCCACCGAACCGGCCAGCTTCTCGTCGCCGCGCGAGAGCGCGAAAAAGGGATGAGCTCCGTTCGACGAGCGGCCGCTTTGGCTCCCCAACACGACCGTTCCATCCAGAGGTCGGCATGTGCCCTCGAACTCGGCGCCCCAGGCACTGGAGAAGGAGAGTAGCTGGTAGGGCGCAGCGGGGAGGTGGAGCGCGAACGAGTCAACTCGGTCGATCCGGACCGGACGGCCGCCGATATTCCGAACCGTCACCCACTGCTCGACGAGGGCAGTTCCGTGGTACACCCGGAGGTGGAGATCCACCTCCAGATGGGAGTCCGTGTAGGCGATCGCGATCATCGTCTGCGTCGAGCCCTCTTTGTCCTCGGCGCGGATGTCCCACACCCGAGCATCGGGAGAGTGTCCGGTGAGCACCTGGTCGCCGCTAATCACCCGGAAAAGCGGGGAGGAGCTGTCGATCAGTGCCGCTTCGGATGGCACGGTCCACCGCTCCAGCACCGGTCCGCCATGCAACAGGAGCGCGAGATCCAGCTGGTCGTGGGAAAGGTCGAGCCGGCCACGGGAAGGCATGGCTACTCGGGACGCTCAGGTGAAGTCACCATCACCGGATACTACCTGAGCCGGGGCCGGCGGCATCAGCGTAAAGGGCCGGACTTCATTTAGACTGGCATTGAATCCCTCCTGGGAGGACGGCGGTGACGTCCCAACGACCATTGGCCGGAGGCGCGCGTCGAGCGGGGAGCAACAGCGGGTCGCCGGAGGAGCGACGAGCCCGGAGCATGCTGCTGGCGCTCGCGCGAGTGCTTTCGCCGAGTGGGTTCCCCTATGCCAGCGGGTACCGCCTGTTCAAAGACGGCTATTTCGGCCGTGACGCCCTCGAGGTGGCCGAAGACCTCCTCGACATCCGGCCGGATATCGCGCGGGCGGTCATTCTACGCCTGGCGTCGCTGCAGGGCACCGGCACCAACCGGTGGACCGAGGAAGAGCCGGGGAAGATCCACCATGAATACCGCGCCCTGGTCCTGGACGGCCGGCCGGTTGATGACGAGGCGCGTGCCATCCTCCGTGGGCTGGCCCTGCAGTGGCATCTCGCCCCGGAGGACAAGCTGGACGGGCTCTCCCAGCTGATCTATTACGGCACCGTGGATGCGACCCCGCTGTATGTCCGGCTGGTCGCGCGGTACTGCCGCCGGATGGGCACGGGCATTCTCGACGAGCGGTATACGCCCCACGGCTGGAGGGATGCTGACGCGCGTCCAACCATCCGGGAAAGCGTGCGCCGGGCCATCGTGTGGATTGCCGGGGCGATCGAGCGGTCGGAGGCCGGACTCCTGGAGTTTCAGCGGATGAACCCGTATGGTCATCGGTTCCAGGCATGGAAGGACGGAACCGCGTCGTACCTGCACACCGACGGCAGCTTCGCGAACTATAACGGACCGATCGCGAGCATCGAGGTGCAGGGGCTGGCGTACGACGCTCTCAGCGCGGCGCCCGGGCTGCTACCCGACAGCGCCGCTGGAGAGCGGGCGCGGTGGGCGCGTCTGACGGAGCAGGTCCGCGCCTCCGTCATGGACCGCTTCTGGATGCCGGATGAGCAGTACTTCGCCATGGCGCTCGACCGGGACCCGCGTACCGGCGAGGTGCGCCAGGTGCAGACCGTAACGTCAAATCCGGCCACGCTGCTGGACTCGGGGATCTTTGACAGCCTGCCCTCAGCCGACCGGCAACGGGCCGTGGCCGCGATCGTGGAACGCACGTATAGCGAGGAGTTTCTCACGCCGGTCGGGGTGCGGTGTACCTCTCTGGCCCATCGAGCGCTCCTCGACTACGAGGCATATCAGAGCAGCCACACCGTCTGGCATAAGGAGACATACGACATCGCCAGGGGATACCGCCGACAGGGCTTCCCAGCCCTTGCAGCCGACCTCGAGTCCCGCCTGCTCGATGCCATCAACCTGACGGGTGGGGCGACCGAGTTCCTGTACGTCATGCCGGACGGCCGGGTGGATCTCAATCCCTTCAACACAGCGACGCCGGCCGGCTCGGAAGAGATTCGCGGGACCAACGTCCCTGAAAACGATCAGGCGTGGTCCATCTCGGCAGCTCTGGCGATCAAGTGGCGCCTCGGCCACCATGCTCACGAAGGGGAGTCGGCGGGATGGCAACGAACCCTCGAAGAGGAACGGCAGCGGGCGGTGCCTGCGGTCCCGCTCCTGCGCTCGTTTGGCGACATCGAGCGGGCGCTGCACGGTCGCTGCGCCTTCAGGCTGAACGTGGATGAAGGGTGGCGGCGCGAGGCGGCTTTCGTGCGTGCCCACGACATGCCGGCCCCGAGCGGATAACCTGCCTCAAAGCAGTGTTGTGAGCGCCGGGGTGTGACCCACGTTTATGCAGTAAGGGCGATGTGCAATCGCGAGCCTGAGATGTAGGGGCGCTATGCAATTGCGAGCCTGAGGTGTCGGGGCGATGTGCAAACGCGGGCCTGAGATGTAGGGACGATGTGCACTCGCTGGATTGGATGCACGGGGGACGTGCACTCGCTGGATTGGATGGGGCGATTTTCAAACGTGGGCCTGAAATGTAGGGGCGATGTGCAATCGCCCGCCGCTCCACAGAGCGGCTTTGGTGCATGCATCTCCAGAGTATGCGGTTGCGTCACAGGTGTGGTCGGGGCCGATCCCCCCGGGTCCACTCGCTGCGGCGGGGCCCCGGACAGACTC
>JAICWV010000095.1 GCA_025966365.1 Chloroflexota bacterium
CGCGCCATCGTCCGCAACCCCGGTATACTGCTCCTCGACGAAGCCACCTCCGCGCTCGATCCCGTCACTGAGGCCGCGATTAACCAGACGCTCGAACGCGTCGGGGAAGGACGCACGACCATTGCCGTCACGCACCGGCTCTCGAGTGTTCGCAACGCCGATCAGATCTTCGTCTTCGACGGGGGCTCAGTGGTGGAGCAGGGAACCCATGAGGAGCTCCTTCGTCAGCTCGGCGTCTATGCGCAGCTCTGGGAGGAGCAGGGCGGCGGAATGATCATGTCACGCCAGCCGGTCGAGGGTGTCGAAGTCGGTTTTCTACGTCGTGTTCCCGCATTCAGCGGGCTGGAGCCGGAGCTCTTGACGTTCCTTGCCAGCCAGCTCTCACTCCAGCCTGTGGAAGCCGGTGACATCGTGATTTCGCGGGGAGATCTCGCCGACAGGTTGTACATCATCCAGAAGGGCCAGGTAGAAGTCCTCGATCCCGATCCCGCGGCGGGCAACCGCTCCCTGGCCATCCTCCGGGAGGGCGACCACTTTGGCGAGGTCGCGCTGTTGCACGACACGCCCCGGACCGCGACAGTACGCGCGCGTTTACCGTCGATCCTCTACAGTCTGAGCCGCGACGACTTCAACGGTCTGCTCATCACCGCTCCCGGCTTGCGGCAAGCGATCGAGACCACGGTCGATGAGCGATCGAACGCCGGCGCACGGCGACGTGCCCAAACCATGGTGCAGCGGCGCGATGAGACCGTCCCTGGATAGCCGCTCCTCAGGCCAGCGCCGCCACCAACGCATCGAAGTGGGCCGAGGCCCGCGCCTGTAGCCCCTGACGGATGCCGGGCAGGTCCGGCGCGGTGGCCAGCGCCCGCTCGATGCGATCCGGCAGGGGGACGGTTCCCTCCAGGAATGAGTCCAGCGTCAGGTAGTGGTCTTCCCCCTGGCCCGTACGCATGAACTCACGCAACTTCGTGGTTGGGGTCGAGGAGCGCACGTAGGGATCGACGGCGATGACCGGCGTCCCGGCCAGAAGCGCGAGGATGCAATCGTGCAGCCGGGTGGCGACCACGCAATCGAGCGATTCCAGCCAGGTCAGGAGATCGGCTCCCCAGGGATCCTGGACGCGAACGGAGGTTGCCGAGGGTCCAAGCGCAGCCGCGACCTGCTGGGCGGGCTGCTCATCGCCGTACATCGAGGGTCGCACGCAGAGCTCGAGATCGCGGTCCCTGGCCACGGACCGGAGGACGTCCGCATACTGCCGGACATAGCGCGGCTCGTCGTACGCCGCGGCGGGCGTGTAGGGCTCCAGGGCGACCACGTCGGGATTGCTGTCCACCCCGCCCTGCATCGCCCAGAGGCCCATCTTCATCAGGAAGTGGGATGGGAACACAGGACGAGGCACCAGAACTCCAACACGACCGCGGCCCTCACGCCCGCCCGGCCGCCGTCCCTCCCCGGCTCCACGCCACAGCACCACCGGGTCGGGCACGACGGCAATCTCACCACCCACTCCCCATCCCTCCAGGAAGGAGCGCGTGCTCTGGTTCCGCACCGTGCGCATCTCGATCCGGGCGGCCGCACCGCAGACATACTCCCTCCAGGCGGCCTCATCCGGGGCCGGGCGCTGTGTATCGGAACAGACCGCACTCCAGACCACCGGGCAGTCGTCCGCAAAGCGCTCGGGGTACGGACCCAGGAAGAAGGCTTGCAAGCCCGGATGCCGGAAGGGCGGGCCCACCAGAAGCGCGCCGCCGCCGATGACAATGGCGTCGAAGCTCCCTTCCCCGGACCAGTGCCCGTTGGCATCCACCCACAGGCGCCCGGGTGCCCCGGCGTCCGCCCAGGGACAGAATGACTCGAATTGTGCCCCTGATATTCGCCGGCCGATCTCCCGCCGGTTCACTGCGTCCAGCAGCCGGTCGCCCAGATTATCCAGTCCCCCGGCGTTCCACAGGGCAATCCGCATCAATGACTGGTCAGCGTGGGTCCGGCGAGGGCGGGCTGGGGCGAACCGGCCGTCGGGAAGGCTGAAAACTCATCCCAGCCGCGCAGCTGCACATACTCGGGGTACACGCCGCCGCAGAGGTCGCGCACGGCACAGTCGCCGCAGGGCGGCACAAACACCCGGCAGGTATCGCTCATGAAGGCGTCGTAATCCTCGATGACCACCCCTCGCATCAGCATGCGGATGTCGCGGTACTCATTGTTGAGATGGAAGCCCGCCTTCTCGACGACCGCACAGTAGGGGAAGCCCTCCAGCGTCACGCGCCGCCCCGCCGCTGCCGCGATGTCGATGGCCGGATACAGGTACTCGCGCACCTCGGCGAAGGTGGGCGTGATGCGCTCCAGGGCAAAGGTGGCGCTGCCGACCGGGTGCAGGTTGGAAAAGTTGATGTGGTCCACACCCACATCCACGGCCAGCTGCGTGATGGCTGGAAGGCTGGTCACGTTCTGGCGGGTAATGACGGTGTTGGTACGCACCCGCGCACCCTGCTGCTTCACATTGCGGATGCCGTCCAGCGTTCGCATCAGGCCACCCGGCGTTCCCGTCTGACTATCCTGGACCTCCGGCGTGTGGCCGTGCAGCGAGATGATGAACAGCGTGACTCCCAGTTCGACGACCCGCCGGGCGAACTCCGGTTTGGAGAGCGCGATGGCATTGGTCTGCAGGTGGACCTCGGGGTAGCCGAGGTCGCGGATGTACTCCAGGGTGTCAAAGAAGCGCGGGTGAATGGTGGCTTCTCCGCCGTGGAGGTTGACGGCCTCGTAGCCGTTGTTCGCGTTCTCGTGGAGGAACTGGACCACGCGCTCGTAGACGATCGTGTCTTTGGTGTAGAGCGGTGATCCCACCACGCAAAACGTGCACTTACTATTGCAGAGATCGGTGAGATGGACGCTCAGGCACTTGATCGGCATTCGGCGTCTCCGGAGAGAAAGGATTCGATGATCTCGACTGGAGTGGGAAGGCGGGCAGTCTCGCCGGCGTAGGCTGCCTGACACTGGAGAAGATCCTCTCTGGCCGCGCTGGAATTGAGCAGGCCGCCGCACACCGTCACCACCCGGTCCTCGTCCAGAAGCTCCACCACTTCCATGGCCGTGCAGTAGCTGTTGTCCTGGAGGACCGGCTGGAGGAAGTCATGAAACCCGAGCGGCCACAGGCGGAATGGATAGAGGGGCAGGGAACGGCGAATCCACTCACCGAGGAACGGCGATGGCGGTTCCCTGAGCCCTGCCTCCGCCTCCTCCACCGTCCCGGCCAGGCAGGAGTTCTCAACCACCACCACCGGAATGGAGGAGGCGACGGCCTTGGCGTTGGTCGTGGCCGAGATGTTGGCAGAGAGGAGCAGATCCATGCTGCCCAGGACCATATCGAATTGGTCGGGACTGAGCGCGGGAAGCCAGTGATAGCGCTCGCCCAGGAGACCGGACAGGGGGTATGCCGCCGGACCGACGTGGACCAGGTGAACGTCATTCCCCAGTTTGCTCACGTAGTACGCCAGCAACTCCGGCACGTTCTCGGCCAGGAGCGTGGCCTCCTCGTCATTGTTGGCCGCGTACTGCCACTGGGCCGTGCAGAACATGACGGCGCGATCCGAGGAGGTCAGGCCGATATTGGCGCGGACGTGGTTCCGGACCCGGCGGGCGATCCGAACCGGATCGGGCAGGATCGTGCAGACGCCGGGGCGCGGAACAGGCCGCACGATCGGCGCCGGCCGGAGCCGGAAGGGCAGCTCGTCGATCCAGTTCGCGACTTCCCTGGTTCGATCGCCGTACCCATCGATGACAAAGCCGGTTTCGCTGTGGCTCCAGGTGTCGATCGCAATCAGGGGGGTATCGAAACGCAGCAGGAATCGCGGGTCGACCCCCAGCCCCAGGAACAACACCGTGGCGGTGAAATAGTCGGCCAGGATGATGCTGTCCGGCTTCTCCTCGGCGATCTGTGATTCGATGAGCAGCTTGATGAGCGGCCCGAGATGATCGTGGATGGGGACGCGGCGAAACGGGGTGTCCGTGAGGAGCGGGAGGGACCGCTCATGGACCACGAACGACGCCTCGTCGCCCGCCTCGTGCAGCTGCTGTGCCACCCGGATTCCCATGGTGGCTTCTCCCCACCCGAGAGGACCGAGCGCCAGGAAGAGATGACGCCGTCCGCTCATGGCGCGATACTCGCCAGCGCCGGGATAAACCCCTGCAGATTCTTCATGCTGCCCAGGTCGACGTAGCTCCCCATCGGGAACGGGACAGCGCGCACATCCAGGCCGTGTTCGATGGCCCCGTTGAAAATCGTGCCGATCGACAGGCCCTCGAGCCCAGATCCAGTCAAGGCGTAGCGACGCAAGAGAGCCGTGAAACGTGGCGACCAGGCGGCGACACCCCAGGTATTGCGCAGATCGGTGATTTCCGGCTTTTCCAGCACCTCGACAACGCGGCCGTCGTCGGTGGCTCGGACGGGGCCGAGGTCTTCCGGATGCTCGGTTGGGAAGACTCCCAGGACCAGGTCCGAGCGACGATCGACAAGGGCATCACAGACAACTGCGAGGGCGTCGAACGGCTGGAAAATCGTGTCCGGCAGGGCCAGACACACATGGCTGTCCTGCACCCAGGAGTGGCATGCGTCGATCGCATCGGCCAGACCGCGCGGGACGGCGCGGTGCAAGTAAGCAAGCTCGACGCCGGCGTCGCTCCCATCGCCCAGGTACCGCACGATTTCCGTTTTCCAGTCGGCGATTACCACCAGACAACGGGACACACCGGCGGCCCGCATCGCGGCGAGCGAGTATTCGGCGGCAACCATCGGCTGCACACGCCCATCCTCAAGCTCGGTGAAGCAGACAGGCACCAATTCCTTGGGGTACCGAAACGGTCGCAGCCGTGTCGCCGCGCCTGCGGCCGGCAGCACGCCGATCAACCGCTCCATTCGCCGGCCTACACGGTCACAACTTGAACCCGTAGTAATTCATCGTGAACCCAAGCGTGGTGCCGGGCATGGAATGGACCGTGGTGGTGTGAAGCATGTAGCCGGACACGTCCGAATTACCCGCCTCGGCGATCGTCTGGATGTCCTCGTCCGTGAGGTTGTACTCCGTCCGAAATTGCTCCGGGTGTTGAGAGAACTGCTCGGCAAAGTTCTTATCGACCAGGGCACGTGCCAGTGCATCTTTCAGATCTGCCATTGTTCCTTCAGCCTCCTCGTGCTTCCTTTTGACAGTGGGCAGGTGACGTCCCGCGAGCTGAGCGTCCCAAATAGATCAGTTACCCTCCTTTCCCACTGGCAGCAGCGATTCCTCAGCCGGATCGACGATGGGCCCCTCATGCCAGGCCAGGGTCAGCCAGGTGTCGATTTGTTTCTGAACGGATCCCTGGGCCACGTGATCGTGCAGCGCCTGCCGTCCGTCAGGCTTGCCCAGCACCGAGAAACAGAGATTGCAGCAATTGACAAACCCGTCACTGCCCACGGTTTCGGTCAGAGCCGGATTGTCGGCAAGGAGCTGCGCGATCCCTTTGGGACCGTGCGTGCGCAGAAACTGGTAGTCGCGCCGCTGCCGGGCGCCCGCCATGATGTCTCCAAATCTCTGCTCCCGCAGGTTGCCGAGCCAGTACGGCAGATCGCGCACGTCCCGGTGGGCGCCAACCTTGCCGATGTGGCATGAGATGAGATCGCCGTTCGGGTTGACCAGTGGGGTCAGAAGGTAACACATCCGGCCGTAGTTTTCCGGCAAGGGGGGGATTTTGGGAGCCTGATGCTTGAGGACCTTACTCAGGTACGGGGTGGGGATGACTCGATCCTCATGGAAGATGACCACATCGCGATACGCCTCGTACCGATCTCTGACCTGGTGCAATTCCTCTTCGTTGGTGTAGGTAATGCAGAGGACGATCGTCCTGACCCCGGCGGCCAGCGACGCTTCGATCGCGTTGTACACGTACTCGTACGGGACGCTGCGCTGGTGGAAGACATCGGTGCTCAGGTACATCCAGGAAACGCCGGGGAGCTTCGCGAGCGTAGAATCCGCGACCTCGCGGGTCTTCGCCCAGTAGGAGCTGGTGAATATGCCGATGTCCACGCCGAACTCGGCGGCCGCCGCCACGCCGCCGGACAGGACGTCGAAGCGCTCAAATGGCTCTCCGCCGGTAAAAATCATCATCGGGACGCCGTAGTCGCAGGCCTGCCGCACCCAGGCGTACATCTCATCCGGCTCGGCCTCCCGATCGCGCGTTGAGCCGATGAAACCGCAATGCCGGCAGCCGACATGGCAGGCTTCCGTCACGCTTACCAGGAGCGAGTCCAGGCGCACCGGCATCCGGAGACGCCGCTGGGCCGAGTCAACGGGGGGGAGGCGTGATTCGTTCATCCTATCCCGTCTCGATCACGACGGTAAGAAAAAGGATAACTCCCGCCGCGGATTACCAACCACGGTAGTACACTTTGATCGAAAAGTCAATGTCAGGCCGGCCCCACTGGCGCCCCCCGCCGCGCCCGTGTCAGCGGGGACGTGACAACCGGTACCGTGGAGGTCACGATGAATGGAGAGGACCACGCGACCCCCGCCGAAGGGCCGTATGTTGCATTCGACGACGATACGGCCGATGACTTTGTGATTGACGGTGACGAAGTATCGATCGGTCGAACCGCAGAGAATGGGCTCCGGCTTTCCGATCCGGAAGTCTCGCGCCAGCACGCGCGGTTCTTGAGAAATGGCGACACGGTCGCGCTTGAAGATCTCGGAAGCAGCAATGGGACCTTCGTGAACGGCGCGCCAATAACAGGGGAAGTGGTCCTCCACGACGGCGATCGACTCGCTTTCGCCGGCGTGACGGCAACCTTTCACGATGGTGCAGGCCGGCAGCTGGAACCGGCCCCGGAGGCAATGCGCGAGGTAGGCCCGATGCTCCCGCTGGCTGCGCTGGAAGGGTTCGGCATTCCACCGGTGCTGCTGGCAGCCGAAGAAACGTCTCTCGGCCGGGCGATCGACAACGACGTCGTGCTCGAGGACGCGGCGGTCTCCGCTCACCACGCCGCCATCCGGCGTCGCGGCCAGGATTTCTTGCTCGCCGACCTTGGGAGCGTCAACGGCACGCACCTGAACGGGAAGCAGATCGCTGGGGCCCCGGTGCTTCGACCCGGCGACGAAATACGCATCGGCGACACTGTTGTCATTTTTCGGCGTCTAGCACCGTACAGACGGGGCGGACCCGGTGGGCGCATCCCGTGATTTTGGCGGGGTGAGGGTGCGGCCGTGCGCTGTTTGCGATGCCAGTATGCGAGGATAGCGCACACGGCGGAGATCTGTCCCTCCTGCGGAGCAACCCAGCGGATCTTATGTCAAGGCACGCTTCCCACCGGCACGACTGTGCACGGAGGGAAATACCGTATCGACGTTCCCGTCGGGCGAGGCGCCTTCGCCATCATCTATCGCGCCACGCAGGCCACCCGAGACGGGGAGTTGGCGATCAAGGAGTTTTACCCGCTTGAGGGAGCGGACAGACGCGACGAGGGCGGTGCCCGGCCAGTTGTCCCCCATAACGCCGAAAAGTTCCAGCGCGATCTCGAACACTTCATCCGGGAGGGAGAGATTCTGACCATGCTCCACCATCCCAACCTCATTGGCGCGCTGGATTTCTTCCAGGAAAACGGGACCGCGTACGTCGTCATGGAGTACGTCGACGGTCCCACGCTGAAGGCGGTGCTTCGCGGGCGCGCCTCCGGCCACCTGGGGGCGCGCGAGGTAGAGCATGTCGTGGGCCAGGTAGTGGCCGGCCTCGAGGCGATGCACCGGGAGGGGATCTACCACCTCGATATCGCGCCGGACAATGTGCTCTACACGGCGGAGGGTCGCGCTGTGCTTACCGATTTTGGCGCGGCGCGGCAGGGCCGGGCGGCCGGCGGCGACCAGCCGTTCAAGATCGAATACGCGCCGGTTGAAGCGATCGCCGGCGGTGAGGTAGGCCCGGAGAGCGATCTCTTCGAGCTGGCCATGATGACCCACGAGCTTCTGACGGGCACGCGGCCGCTTCCCGCCCTCCAGCGGATCGGGGTGCCGAGTCTCTCATTTCCTGCTCTCAACCAGCCGTGGCGCGGCATGCTCGAGGAGGCCCTCCATCTGGCACCCGACCGGCGGCCTGGTAGTGTCCGCGAATGGTGGGACGCGGGCTTTCCTGCCGGTACTCGCAGCAACGATGGAGGAATCGGACGCGACTAGAAAGGGGACGGTCAGGGCAGGCAGGGCGGCACCGAATCAATGCTCAGTCTGCTCGATCGCGAGCGGGGATCCCGCCAGCTGGTGCAGTGCCTGGAGATCCTCGTTCAGACCCGCCCGCTGGAATGTCTCGCGAGCAAAGTCGATGTGCTCCTCGAGGCGTGTCGGAATCGCACCTTGACTCCCGAGCGTGGCGCCCACGTAATCGAGCAGCGCGCGCGCTGCCTGCACGTCGGCGCCGATCCTTCGAAGCGTGATAACACTGCTCTGGAGAAGCTGACCGGCGACCGCCATCGTTCCCTGTCGCATATACACCCGGCCCAACACCCGTTCTGATAGGGCAGTAAGACGGGGATCACCGGCTTCGCGTGCAGCCGCCAGCGCCACCTGCCCTAGCTCAATGGCTCGCTCACGGCCGTTCGACTGCTCCTCCAGCTCAGTCTCCATGATTCGGGCCTCAGCCTGGAGAAAGGGATCATGCATCTCGGCAATCAGCTCTGCCGCCGCTTTCACGCTCTCCCGTGCGCTCTCCACATCGTTCTCTCGCTGGGACACCGCTGCCCGCGCCAGTAACGCCTGCGCCAGCCCTCGCCAGTTCCGAACCTTCCTGTACAGGCGATAGGACTCGGTTACGGCATCGCGCGCGCCGGATAGGCGTCCCCGTTCCAGCTCCGTCAGTCCCATCTGAAGCCGGCAATCAGCCATGACGATATCATCGTCAATTTCCGCTGCCAGCAGCGATGCTCGAGAGGTGAGACTTTCCGCCTCCGAAAGATCGCCCATCGTCCATTTGACTCGCGCCAGCGCCAGCAGCCCCGCTGCGATTCCGTGCCGGTCGAGCATTCGCTGCCGGACCTCGATCGCCGCGTGCAGGTGAGCAACGCTCGCCTCCAGCTCCCCTCGATGAAGGGCGATATCGGCGAGAGCCGCCGAGACCAGTGCCTGCCGGTCCAGTGTCCCGGCTCGTCTCCAGAACTCAGCGGCGCTCTCCAGGTACCCCATGGCGCTCCGCAGGTGAGCACGATCACGTTCCATGCTGCCGAGCTCGAAGAACAGGTCTGCTTGCGTCGCCTCGTCGAGATCGCGGACCAGTGCCAGGGACTGAATCAGGGTTGCCCAGGCGTTGTCGAGGGCGCCGCGCGACCGCTCCATGGCAGCCCGGGCCAGCCAGACGTTGACCAGCTCGCTCGGCTCATCGGCTGCCTGGAGCGCCTCTTCCGCTTGCCGATAGTCAGCAGCCGCTTCCACGTATTGTCCGCGGGACGCCGCGAAGCTGCCGAGCTTGCGCCACAGGCGGGCTCGATCCCGGGGAGCGACCTGCATCGCCTGAGCCTGGAGGTACGCATCGCGCGCATGCTCGGCGCTGCCCAGCGCTACCTGAGCGTCACCCAGCGACTCGAGTGACCGCAGGCGCTGTACACCCCCATCGTCGGAGTCAACTCCCAGCAGCTGCACGGCTTGCTCGAAATAGCGGGCGGCATCACTGTTGGCATAGAGCGATCGCGCGCGATCGCCGGCCGCAATCGCATACTCCACCGCCTTGGGCTGGTTCGAAGCCTCGGCGTAGTGCGCCGCCAGCAGAGAGAGGTCTTCCGCCGTTACGTCTCCACGTGACTCGAGGGCGGCCGCCACTCGCTGGTGCAGGACACGACGGCGAGACATGAGGATGCCACGATAGACGACATCACGCGTCAGGGAGTGCTTGAACTCCAGCCCTCGACGCGCCCCACTCTCCCGCTCCACCACAAACTGCTGCTGGATCAACAGCGCGCAATGCTCTTCCAGGTCGTCAGCGTCGGTGACGGCGGTGAGCGTGTCGTATGGAACCTGCATGCCGATAACTGATGCGGTCTCCAGTAGGACCCGTGCCTCCCGGGGCAGCCGATCGATGCGTGCCTGCACAACTCCCTGGAGTGTCTCCGGTATTCGCGCGGCGTCGACGCCCGGTCGGAATCCCCAGACGCCGTCACGCCGGATGAGTGCCGCTGATTCAATCAGCGTCGACACGATTTGCTCGAGGAAGTATGGGTTCCCGCCGCTCCGCTCCAGCACCAGGCGGTTGACATCGGGAGCGACGGCGGACGTGCCCAGGACCGCCGCCGCCAGATCCCGCGCCGAGTCTTCTGGAAGATCCTGAAGCGCGATGCGATCGGCCGCGGGAGAACCCTCCCAGGCAGAGTCGAAGGCGTGCCTGGAGGTCATCACGACCATGACCCGACGGCTCTCCACGTCGGACAGAACCCGACCCAGGACATAGAGACTGGCGCCGTCTCCCCAGTGGACATCCTCCAGCACAAGCGCCAGGGTCGATTCATGGCTGCGAGCGGCAACCAACTCCCTCAGGATGCGGATGAGCATGGCACGACGCACGCGCGTGTCATTGGCCGAGATGTCCGCCGAACCAGCCTGCTCGATACCCAGGATCTCGCCGATGACGGCCACCGCAACATTCACACTCCCCTCAGGGAGCAATACCAGTAGACGATCGCGGAGCGCCTCCCGCCCCAGAACCTCGTCGTCGTCCTCGCCGAGGATCAGAGCGCGAACGAAGACAGACAGCAGGGAATACGGTGCAGTCTGGCCGAAGCTCGGCGCGGAGGCATGAACCCATGTCATTCGCTCAGGGCGCTGTCGTTTGAACTCGGCCACGAGGCGGCTCTTTCCGACGCCCGGCTCGCCCACAATCTCGATCACGGTGCCATGGCCATCCCTGACCGCATCCATCCAGGTCCGGAGCCGCGCAAGCTCCGCCTCGCGGCCGACGAATGTTGCGGGGGGTTCATCCGGCAGATGGTGTACAGTCGCCGGACCAAGCGGGACAAAGGCATGAATGAGGTCCGATTGCCCCCGGATCTCCATGGGCGGCAGTGCCCGAAAGCTGAAGGCGTGACGTGCCAGGCGGTAGGTGGTCTCACCGACGAGGATACTTCCAGGTTCAGCCTCGTGCTCGAGACGCGAGGCCAGGTTCACGGTGTTCCCCATCAGGGTGAACTGTTTGAGCGCGGAAGACCCCACCTCGCCGGCAAGCACCTCACCGGTATTGATCCCGATACGCATGGACAGGGCCGGTCCGCCCGCCGCCTGCAGCTCGGCTCCGAATTCCCTCATCGACCGCTGCATTTCCATCGCGGCGCTGATTGCCCGCGGGGCATCGTCCTCGTGTGCCTCCGGGGCACCGAAGCGAGCCATGATGGCGTCGCCCACATACTTGTCGATCGTCCCCTCCAGACGGACAATCGGCGCGCTCAACACCTCGAAGCACCGGTTCATGACCAGGGCCACTTCCTCAGGAGAACGGTGCTCCGAGAGAGCTGTAAACCCGACGACATCGCCAAACAGGACGGTAGCAAGCCGAATGTCGCCCTCCAGTGCCTCCGGCTTCGCGTGCTCCTGGCTGGAGCCGCAAAACGGGCAGAAGGTCATCCAGTCACTAACGTGCTGGGTGCACGACGGGCAGAGGTGAGAAGCACTTTTCATCTGATGCGGCAACTTTCCCGATCATGCCGCATCACCCGGCGCCGGTCAATGGGTGAGACGCGTGCCGGGAGTGGAGTCGTGTACGCTATAGGACGCATTCAGGTGCGAAGAGGGAGTTGTGCGAGACGGAGGAAGTGGGTGTCCCCGCCCGCTCACAGCCAAAACGCTTCTCATCGTCGTTCTCCTTTCTGTCGGCGTCGGTGGCTGTTCGCAGCCCACCAACGCGGGGAGCGCGGGAGCGGGTCGCTCCGTGACCATCAGGCATCAATCCGGCCACGATCCCTTCGGCTTTGCACCGAAAACGCTGACTGTCGCCGTCGGCACACGCGTCGTATGGCGAAACCGGACCTCGCAGCCGCATACGGTAACCGCCAGCGGAGACCATCCCTACTTCAGTTCCGGCGTGAAGACGCTGATCGCGCCAGGACACTCCTGGTCCTTCACCCTCAAGAAGCCCGGACGGTATCCCTACTATTGCATCGTCCATCCGTTCATGAAGGGCACGATCGTCGTGCGAGCCGGAAAACCGGCCTGAGCCGGACTAGCGGGACTGAACGGTGAAGACGACATTCGCCGCATTGGCGCGGTAGAGCACGTGATTGTTCTGCGCCAGGGCGATCAGGAGAATATGCGTGCCGGGTGCAATCTTGAACGGACTGGTCGCGAGGTCGAAGGTCGGGTTCGGAGCTGCTGCCGCTCCGGCCCAGCAATTCCCGAAGTTGTGGGGCCTGGCATAGGCCGCGGAAGGGATGCAGTCGACGTAGAAGTGATAGTGCCCCTCCCCCGCTACCGCCTTCCTTCCCATGGCCGCCATATTGAGCTTGATGCCCTTGAATTTCAGCTTGAGGTGGATCTTCCCATCCCTCGGCACGGTGATCGGATTCTTCGGGCTCAGGATTTGAACGCTCATCGGCTTTGAGGGCGGCTGGACAACGGTAAAAAAGAGGCTCGCGGGCGGTGCATGGTAGAGAACGTGGTTGTTCTGGGCCAGCGCGACCAGAAGGGTATGGTAGCCCGGAGCGACCTTGACTGGAGCCGCCCCGAGATCGAACGTTGGATTCACGGCTGCCGACGCCCCCTCCCAACAATTCCCGAAATTGTGAGGCTGCGCATAGGCAGAGGGCGGGATGCAATCGACATAGAAATGGTAATGCCCCTCACCGGCGACCGGCTTGCGCCCCATGGCAGCCGCATTGAGCTTGATGCCCTTCACGGACAGCCTCAGATGGATCTTCCCGTTCACGGGCACGCTGATATGGCCGTGAGGACTCAGGATCTTGATGCTCGGGCCGGGCGCGCTCGAGCGGCCGGAGGCGTGGGCGGACAGTGCGAACAGGCTGGTCACCGCGACGGCGACAAGAACGGACCGGCTCAACGGTCGATGCATGGCGGCTGGCTCCTCTACCTCTTGCCGCGCCCCCCTCGCACCCTTCACCCGGGTGTTGAAGACTGCGCTTACTGAGCAGTATGCTCCAGCACCACCGCCCGGTCAAGGCGCCGATGGTGGCAGGGTGCAACCTACGTTGTTGCAGCGGAGTGTAGGGGGTGTAGGGCCGATTTGCAATCGGCCGCTGCTCCGCAGAGCAGCTTTCCGGTATGCCTGCCCCAAAGCGATGACCCGGGACCATGGTCTGGTAGGGGGACGGCTCGGCCCCGACCGGCCATCAATCGTGAGAACAATATCCCTGGGTAGCGAGACCCAGAAGGCACGCTGCGGCGTGCCGGCCGATTGCAAATCGGCCGTACAGTTCTAGTGCAAAAACCGTGAGTCACACCCATGGTGGCCCTGCTAAACGTTGACTGCTCATGTCATGGGGCCTAGAGTTAGACACA
>JAICWV010000167.1 GCA_025966365.1 Chloroflexota bacterium
CGTAATGGCGGACTGCACGATGGTCATATCGCTGGTCATGCGAGAGATAATCTCGCCCGAGTTGGCGGACTGGAAGAATCCTGGCTGGAGGTTCTGGATGACGCTGAAGGCCCGGAGGCGCATTGCCCTCAGGGCGGTGGCCGAGATGAAGGCGGATAAATAGGCTTGCCGCTGCGATGCAGCCGAGATGACGACAAAAGCAACCGCGAGGGCGGCGATCAACGGCCACGGACTGCTGACGGTGAAATTCAAGATGTGAGCGGGCTGCCCGTGAAGGACATCCACCAGCCAGCCGGGAACGAGCTGCATCACGACCAGGAATGAGGATGCCAGGACGATGTAGAGGACCGCTTCTGCAACTTTGGACCGGTAATCGCGAAGGTAGGGGCCAACCAGCTGAACGAAGCGGACCACACCGCCTCCGCCACCGGCTTTGATGGTCTTGCGCCAGGCTACCTCTGTCTGGGCCAGAGCAGCCGGATTGCCTCCGGGGCGGAGCCACCCGGCCAGCTCGCCGAGATCTTGCGCCCGTTTCGTCGCCAGGGCGAAGTGCACGAAGCTGGCGGCGGCGGCGTAATAGATCTCGCGCGTGGCGGGCGACGGCCCGACCAGAAGCGCGGCCAGTGGCGGAAGCGCGTTCTGCGACTTTGCCTCTGACAGGATCTCCTCCGCCTTCTCCGCCGTCAGGTCGGAGCCCAGGTGCCGCATGGCCTCGGCCAGGAGCCCGTCGATGAGCAGCTCCGGCGGGTCCTCGATTCCGGTGGCACGGGTGATGAAGATGGTCAGCAGCGAGCGTTCCAGACTTTCCCCGGGGGAGTCGGGACGGTAGACGTCGTGGATCTGGAGGCGATCCGGCACGGCATACCCTCCGGCCCCCAGCCGGTACCCCTGGTACTGCACAACCAGCTCAGAGAGGTAGACATCGATCCTGTCCTCGAAATCGACATGAAGCGTGTCCTGGACCACGCCATAGGCCCTTTCGAGCCTGCTCCCGATACCTGCCGTCTCCCCTTCAGCGAATGAGCCGGCGGAGTAATGGATGCGGAAATGAGCGGTTTGTTGCGATCGCGCCACGGTATCCATCACTTCTCCCCTACGTGTTCATCTAGAGGTTGGAGTCGGTCGTGGGCCGGTACGACATTGGCCGCCAACGCGTGCAGAATCCCCTTCATCTGGAACACGGTCAGGTTCGGGTGTTTGCCGAGGATTTTCGCGACAATGCCGGTGATGTGCGGGGCGGCGAAGCTGTTTCCAGTGGTGGTCACGTATCCGCCCTCGCTCCACGCCACACGGACTTCGATCCCGGGAGCGCCGAACTCCACCGGTGGCTCGGGGTTGTAATAGAAGAGATAGGGATCGTGCCCTGCGTGTGCCGCAACCGCGATGACGGACGCGTACACGGAGGGGAAACTGGGCGTGGGCATATTGTTGGCCGCTGTTACCAGCATCGTGTTGCGGAAGTAGGCCAGGTCCGCCAGCTCATGGAGCGTCTCATAGAACGCCTGCTTGGTCGTGCCGAGGCTCAGGTTGCAGACATTCATGCCGTTCTCCAGTGCCCAGCGAATGCCGGCGGCGAAAACATTCCCCCTGCCACCCAGCCTCCGGCCGAGCACGCGCACGCTATAGATCTCGCACTCCGGCGCCAGTGACCGTATGATGCCGGCGCATGCAGTTCCATGCCCGAACACGTCTTCGTGTGGCGCGTCGTCATACACAAGACCATCCGCACCCTCGGTAATGGCGACGTAGCCTTCGACGTGCCCACCCACGGCCGGGTGTCCGGCATCGACACCGCTATCGATGACCGCCACCCTCACGCCGCGTCCGGTACTGTTTCCCCAGGCCCACTCCGGAGAGATATCTTCGACACCGTCGATACGATCCAGCGTGCGCAGCACCTCCGGATCAAACGGATCGGAGTAGGCCGGACGGGGCTCAATCATGGGTCTGCTTCCAGGCCGGCCATGGGCGAAGTGCGCGCACTCAGATAGTGTGCGAACGCCCGGAGAACCTGCTCGCAGAGCGCCAGCTCATCCTCGCCCTTCCACGCGATCTCGCGCACGAGATCCGCCAGTGCGAGCGAACGGCGATAGACCTGATCTTCTTCCAGATTGCGAACGAAGCTCTCGGTACGCCGTGTGAAGCCGCCCTGCGTGCCATCTGTCTGGCCGGCGTTCTCCATGACGGTCGTGATGATCCGCGTCAGGTTCCGATAGGTTTGCGATTGTTCCAGCGCAATCGCGGCCTGATTGGCGAAGTGCCAGAGCAGATCGATGTCGGCGGGGCTGTAGGCCGACGCTCCCCGTCTATCCAGGAGCTCCAGCACTCCAACCACCTGATCGTTGTAGACCAGCGGGCAGCACAGGATGCTGCGCGGGGTGTAGCCGATGCGCACTGAGATGTCGGAGGCGTGGCGCGGGTCACGCTCCACATCCGATACCGTCATCGGCTGTCCGCTCACTGCCACCAGACCGGCAATCCCGTGGCCGAGCGGCACCCGGAAGCTCTTGACTTCCTCTGCTTTCTGCCCGAGCGCGATCTCAAAAATCAGCTCCTGGGCATCGGCGTCCACAAGGAAGAGCGAGGCGGCGTCGGAGGGGATAACGCGTGCCGCCGTCTCGACGATCGACTGGAGGAGAACGGAGTGCTGGGAGGGGGCAGCGATGGCTCCGGTGGTTGCGGCAAGGGTCAGGGCATCGCGCAGATCTTCGGCGAACCGCTCATCGGAGTGCCGGCGCCGCAGCCGCTCGATCTCCTGTTGCTGTTCCTGGATTGTGCGTCGCGCCTCGGTCAGGTCTTCATTTCCTTCCGGCATAACGCACCTTCCAGTTTCCCTACCGCCGTGCGGTTGCCCGGATTATCCTGTGCCTCGCCGCCAATGTCAATCCTAGACTCTCCCCCGGTCCCAAAGGAGCCTTTAGTCCTGCTGGAATAGACGGAGGCCGGGAATCCGGGCAGAGTGGCGCTGATTGAAGGTGAGAAGTGTGAGGTCATGTTCGACGGCGGTGGCAGCGATGAGGATGTCAAAGTCTGGTATCAGGTTTCCGTGCTCCTTGATCAGAGGAGGGGTGTTGCGCCTCTCAGCCAGTGAGTCGATGATCCAGTCAGTGTCGAGGAGATAGTGCATCAAGGCCGGGTGGCGGGACGCGTCCCCTCATCTCGCGCTCTGTAGAGCTCGTCGATGATTGCGTCTGCGTCCAGATCTTTCCAGCTGCCCCTGGTCGCATCGACTGCCGCTGCAATTGCCTCGGCACGTCGTGAGGCATCATCTTCTTCGCGCGTGACCCAATAGGTGGCGTTGTCTTTGGTCAGTCGGATCGGAGCTCCGTCCGCTTCCGCCAGAACCTCAGCGAGCGAAGTCTCATCGTCGACCTGAATGGTCTTTGCTGCATCGGTCATGTGACTCTCACACCGTTCTGGGAGGCGATTCTACCAGGAACTTGGGTCGCGACCCTTACCCACAGCACACGTTACCGGTCTGTTTCGGCGGACAGGGAACGTCGCCGTAGGAGCAGAAGACGCAGCAGTCGCCCGGCCGGGGCGTGAGGGTAACGCTACACGACGGACAGGTAAAGAAGTAGCGGCAGGAGTTCCAGTCCATCGTCTCCGTGGTTCCGATGCCGCACTTCGGGCAGGTGAGAGTGGAGCGGCCCTGGACGAGTGCCGGCATGATGTCTATGCGGCTGGTGAGGCAGGTGGCGTTGGCATCGGCGTCGGAGAGGGTGTCGGGTTCAGGTCCGGCGCGATCCAGTGGGCTACCACCCAGGCGTTCAGCGTGGCATCGGAGAGCACCGCGCCGTGACAGCTGCGCATGAAGAGCAGATCGCGCGGACAGGCAGTATCGGCAACGGTGTGCTCGTCGCCCAGGAGCGCCTCCGACGGGGGAACCAGGACGTCAGCGGTGTTGGCGACGGTATGAAGATGCCCATCTGTAAGCCACCAGGCCGTGGGCTGCGTCACGATGGACCGGATCGACGCACTGCCTGGCTGCAGGCTCTTCCACACGTCGCCGCCGAAGACCCGGCCGAGGACCGATCCCCCCCTGATCCCGCGCAGCGGGCTATCGAAGGTGATGACGCTCGCTGCCGGAGCGGTTCGATGCATCGAGGCCCAGCGCGCGGCGACCACCCCGCCCAGGCTATGCCCGACCAGGACGAAGCTCGCCTCCGGATCCGTCGACTGCACTGCCCGAATCTCTGCCGACAGTCCGGCCGCCGAGGCACCCACGCTCCGATGCGTCTGCTTCACCGTATAGTCGCTTCGGGTGGAATCGTAGCTGTAATAGAGCGGCGTGTAATCAAGATGCGCCGATCGCATGGCGGCGATGAGCGTTCGGAAAGTGGCGCGGGCCCGCACCCCGGCGTCGATCTGACCGTGGCAGTAGTGGTCGGAGTTGGTCCAGGGACAGAGGCCGGCCAGGAATACCACATAGCGGTGCGAGGACGTCTGCGCCTGCACCGGAGAGACCATTCCGGCGGCCAGGAGAACAAGAGGCAGAAGCACGAGCAGAAAACGCTTCATGGCCGAAGTGTACCCGGCACCCGCCGGATCACAAAGGATTGGTTACCGAAGCCTGAACGCAGAGGCGGAACACTGAATCCGGGCTTTGCTGCTATGCCCTGGCCGGCATGTGCTGGTTGAACCAGTCGATGACACGCACCGTCAGGTCGAGACCGGCCGGCATCGTGCGCACGCCGTGGCCTTCCTCGGGATAGATCACCAGCTCTGATGGCGTGCCGTTCTCCAGCAGCGCCTGGTGAAACTCCTGCGCCTGCCCGGGTGGACAGGCCAGATCGCGCCCGCCGGCCACGTTCAGCGTGGGGGTGCGGACGCGGTTGGCGAAGGAGATGGGGCTGCGCTGGTAATACAGCCCATCCGGATTGAAGGGGCTGTCCTGCAGAAAAATCTCGTCGAAGTAGGGGATGTTGCTGGTCCAGTGGAAGCTGTACCAGTCGGTCACCGGCGACATGGAGACGGACGCGGCGAAGCGGTCGCTCTGCGTGACCAGCCAGCTGGCCATATAGCCGCCATAACTCCCGCCCATGACACCGATGCGGCTCGGGTCGGCGATGCCTCGCTCCACCATGGCGTCGATCCCGCTGAGAATGTCGAAGGTGTCCGCGCCGCCCATGTCGCCATACACGGCCCGCGCGAACTCCTGTCCCCTCCCCCAGCTTCCGCGCGGGTTGGGGTAGAGGATGGCGTAGCCGCGTGAGAGCAGGAGTGTCTGAGCCCCGACGCGAGCACCGGATGGAAATCCCGAGCGCACCGAGGAGACAGGCCCGCCGTGCACGTTGACGATGAGCGGGAAGGGGCCGTCGCCCTCCGGCCGCACCAGCAGCCCCTCGATGGCCCACCCATCCGGCGCCTGCCAGCTGACCGCCTCCTCTCGCCCGGACATACGCCGGATCTCGTCAACGCTCCCGTGGGCGAAGGAGTGAATGGTGCGGTCGGTCCCTCCCGCTATATGCGCCAGCTCCGGATAGCGGGTGTGGCTCTCCCGCATCGCCAGGAAGCCGCCGTCTCCGGCCGGAGCCACGGCGCTGGAGAAGCGGCTACCGATGTGATCTGCTGTCTCCCAGAGCTCACGCACGGCACCGGTACCGGTATCGACTTCCGCCACCACGCTCTTCAGCCCCCGAAGGCCGGCAAAGAGAATCCGGTGCTCATCCAGCCAGGTGGCAAAGGTGACGTCCGCGCCCCGGGTCGGGATGCGCTCGACATCTCCGCTATCGGCACTGACAGAGAGTAACTCTCCGGCCACCACCAGTCTGTCGCTGGCCACCCCTTCGATGACGGCGATGCGATCTCCGGAGGGGGTGGCAGCGGGATAGCCGAGCTGCCACTCGCTCTTATAGAGGATACGTTCCTCTCCGCTCTCCGCGTCGATCAGGGCCAGCGGCGCCGTGTACCAGGCTCCCTCGCCGGGATGCTCCGAGACCACCGCCGCCAGACAGCCGGGACCGGCCCAGATGGCTTCCCAGACGTTCAGACCCGGGCGTGAGAGCGGCCGGGCGGTTCGGGTGGACAGGTCAAAAAGGTAGACCCGGCGCCACTCCTCCTCGCTGACACCGGCATCAACCACCGGCATCCAGGAGGGAACCTCCTCGTCCTTCTCTTCATGGCTGCCCGATCCCTGAGCGTCGGCCAGCTCAGCCGCCCGGCCGGCAACGCCCAGAAGGATCTGCGAGCCGTCCGGCGACCAGGCGAAATATTCGACAGCGCCGTCAACATCCGTGACCGCCTCTGCCTCAGCCAGCGCGCCGGGCCGGGCCAGATAGAGCTGAGTCTGCCCCTTCTTGGTCCGATCGGAGAGAAAAGCGATCTGTGAGCCGTCCGGCGACCAATGCGGTGAGCGGTCGCTGTTCGGGCCCGAGGACGCGTCCTCAATGGCGCCGGATTCCGCGTCCATGAGGTAGACGCGGGTAACAGGATTGCCGTCCCATTGCTCCAGCAGGCTGCCGGTCAGCGCGACGGTGGTGCCGTCCGGCGACGGCTGAGGATCGTCACCGCCGATAACGGCGCCGACAATCGGCTCTGCCAGCCGCCGGATCTGCTCTTCGATCTCTCGAAAGAGCGGGCTCTGCCTGATATCGCGTCCCATCGGGGGCTACCGCCTTTCTGCTACGGGTCAGGCGATCGGTTGTTGTAGGGGCGCGATTCTATCGCGCCCTCTTCGTGCTCGTGTCGCATATTTCAGATCCGACACGTCCAGCCGGGCTCACGCAGGCACTATGCACGTGCCTCATGAATCTGTTGGCGTGTGCGTGGAGGGCGCGATAGAATCGCGCCCCTACGGGTTGCAGTTGTGCCCCGGCGGGTTGCAATTGTGTCCCGTGGGCCGAAGCGTTCTGATAGCGCTTTAGTGGCCGTGCCCGCCGCAACCGCAGCCGCCACCGTTGGCAGCATTGATGCGGAAGCCCTTGCCCATCAGGTCGTCGGAGTAGTCCACTTCGGCGTCTTCGAGGAAGGGAGCGGAGTTGGGGTCGACCAGGAGCATCACGCCACCGA
>JAICWV010000192.1 GCA_025966365.1 Chloroflexota bacterium
GACCGTTTGTGAGACGCAAGAATGTGGGGCGTAACTGCTGTCGACGGAGGTGGTACGAGGAAGGCTGAGGGGCCTCACCACCGCGACGCTTTCCAAACAATGCCAACCACGAGGATGAAGGAGCCTAAGAGAGTCAAGAGACCAGCGTCGGCGGCTAGTCCGATGAGCAGCGCGACCAACCCGACTCCGATGACAGGAACCGAAATGCGGCGACCTAAATCTCTGATCGGACCCTGCCCATGTCCCGGTGGGACAACTTGATAGCTTGGGGGGCCTGAACTCATCGCGCGCCTCGTGTGTCCCTCTGTGGCTTTCCCCTCCCTGGTCTCCCTGTCTCCGCCACAGTTTCGCGCGCCACGGCTATCCAAATCTAGCTATTTGACGCGTGACCCCCTGGAGAGCCGCTCGCGTTTCCCGTGGTCGCTCAGCGCTAGATTCGAGTTTTGGAGGCTCATGACTCGCGAAGGAGTCTCTCTATGGGCAATCGACGGGGCGGCGAGTCGCGCGTTGAAAATCAGGACGAGACTAGGAATGACCTCGCCGTTAGGGATGCCCGTCGGGTTGATAGGCGATACTGAAGCCTCGATACCACTTCGGGGGAGCCGCCATGCCCGCGGACTTGACCATTTTCGCGGCAAAATATCTCGTCTTCATCGATGCCCTCATCGCCGCAGTCATCTGCGCCGCCCTGCTCTATCGCCGGCCGCGTCCTGATGCGCTGCGCTGGGTCGTCGCCTGCGTGGTCATGATCGTCCTCGCGCTCGTCCTGGCCAGGATCGGCAGCGCCGTCTACACCGACCCGCGACCCTTCGTCGTCGATCACGTCAAGCCGCTTATTGCTCATGCCCGTGACAACGGCTTCCCCTCCGACCACGCCCTTCTGGCGGCGGCCATCGTGGCCGCGGTGTTCTTCCTCAGTCCCCTGTGGTCGGTGCTGTTTATCGTGCTGGCGGTCCTGGTGGACTGGGCGCGGGTGGGCGCAGGAATCCATCACGTCGCCGATGTCCTTGGCAGCTCCATCCTTGTCCTCATCGCGGTGATCATTGCCCTGTTGCTGACACCCGTCATCGTTCGGGCCCTCATCCCCGTGCTGCCCGATTCCTGGACCGTCAATAGGACCGAAATAAGGCAGGTGTAACCCAGATGCCAGAGAAGCAAACCGCACCCTACGGCACATGGACGTCTCCTATTACCGCCGATGTGGCCGTGGCCGCCTCCGTCGGGGTGGCCGAGATCCGTCTGGACGGCGAGGACACCTACTGGATCGAAATCCGTCCCGCCGACGGGGGACGGAGCGTCATTGTCAGGTGTGACGCCGGCGGCAGGGCCACGGACGTGACCCCGGTGCCGTTCAATGCGCGTACCCGTGTCCACGAGTATGGAGGCGGCTCCTACGCCGTCCATGGCGGGACTGTCTACTTCTCCAACTTCAGCGACAATCGCGTCTACTGCCGGGCGGCGGGCGGGCGGCCGCGGCCGATCACCTCAGACAACCCTGCGCTGCGGTATGCCGACTTCGAGGTTGACGCCGAGCACAACCGGTTGATCGCGGTGCGGGAAGACCATCGAGAGGCGGGGCACGAGGCTGTCAACACTCTGGTGGCCATCGACCTGGGTTCCGGAGACGAAACCGTCATCGCCTCCGGGAACGACTTCTACTCGTCGCCCCAGCTCAGCCCGGACGTCACGCAGCTGGCCTATCTCACGTGGTGCCACCCCAACCTCCCATGGGACGGAACCGATCTGATCCTGGCGGATGTGGCCCAGGACGGCACCGTCACTAACGCGCAGCAGATCGCCGGGGGACGGAAGGAGTCTATCTTCCAGCCGCAGTGGTCGCCGGACGGCACCCTCTACTTCGCCTCCGACCGTACCGGTTGGTGGAACCTCTACCGGTGGGCCGACAGGCAGGTGCAGCCGACGGCGCAGGTCGAAGCGGAGCTGGGAACGACGCAGTGGGTCTTCGGCCTGTCCACCTATGCCTTTGCCGGCTCCGACCGCATCATCGCTATCGTCAACAGCAACGGAAGCATGCATCTGGCCTCGGTCGACCCCATTCGAGGGAAGCTTCAGGCGATCGAGAGTCCGTACACCACCCTCAGTGGAATCCGGGCCCAGCCGGGACGTGCCGTCTTTCTCGGCGCCTCCGCCACCGTGCCTTCCTCGGTGGTTCAGCTCGACGTGGAGTCCGGCACCTTCCAGATCCTGAAGGCATCCTCGGAGGTCACGATCGACGAAGGGTATCTCTCCGTTCCCGAGTCCATCGAGTTTCCCACCGAACATGGAAAGACCGCCTATGCGCTCTACTATCCACCCGCTAATAGGGACTTCGCAGGGCCCGAGGGCGAGCGTCCCCCGCTGATCGTGCACGCTCACGGTGGCCCCACCGGACAGACCACCAGCAGCTTCAGCCTGGGAATGCAGTTCTGGACCAGCCGCGGCTTCGCCCTGGTCGATGTGAATTACGGCGGAAGCGCCGGTTATGGCCGCGAATTTCGAGAGAGACTCTACGGCCAGTGGGGCGTGGTGGACGTGGACGACTGTGTCAACGCCGCCCAATACCTCGCCCAGGAGGGCAAGGCCGACGCCGAGCGCCAGGTCATCGTCGGCGGCAGCGCTGGAGGCTATACCACGCTGGCGGCCATGGCTTTCAAGGACGTGTTCGACGCGGGGGCCAGCTACTTCGGCGTCTCCGACCTGATCTCCTTTGCCGAGATTACACACAAGTTTGAGTCCCGCTATCTCGACCAGCTGGTAGGACCCGTCGAGCAGCAGGATCTCTATCGTGAGCGCTCTCCGATGACCTACGCCGACCGGATCGACCGGCCGCTCATCCTGTTCCAGGGACTGGAGGACAAAGTGGTGCCGCCGCAGCAGGCGGAGATCGTGGTCGAGGCGCTGGAGGAACGGCATATCCCCTATGCCTACATCCCCTTTGAAGGTGAAGGGCACGGATTCCGGAGCGCCGAGAACATCAAGCGAACCCTCACCGACGAGCTGTACTTCTATTCCCGCGTCTTCGGCTTCACGCTCCCGGAGAAGTTGCCGTCGGTAGATATTCACTTCGCCGACAAGCTGCCCGAACACGATTCGTAGGGGGAGCCGTCACCTCGTATCGCACGATGAGTCGTTCCCCCGTAGCCGGAGCCTCCGCGCTCCGGCGTGATTGGGGGTGGGCTGGAAAGAGACCTCCGTGTCTGGTCCGTCCTCCACCACCAGGGGTATCCCCGCCAGCATTGCCCGCTGGACGCGGGCTCGCTCGCTGCCTCAATGCGTCACGCGGAGGTGACGACTACAGGGTCGAGGGGCGCGCCGAAGTTGGTTCCATCCGGGTATTCTGAACCAGGAGGAGAGGTAGGCGTGCAGGCAGCAGCAGCCGTCACACCC
The DNA here is from genome assembly GCA_025966365.1 of Chloroflexota bacterium. Classification (GTDB taxonomy): domain Bacteria; phylum Chloroflexota; class UBA5177; order UBA5177; family UBA5177; genus JAICWV01. The sequence goes on from JAICWV010000192.1 coordinate 3,388, forward strand.
GTCGCTCAGCTGGCCGATCGCATTATTGGCAACATCGAGACGGTCATTATCGGCAAGCGGGAGCGTATCGAGTACCTGCTGGTTGCGCTTCTGGCCCGTGGCCACGTCCTGGTGGAGGACGTGCCGGGGACGGGAAAGACCATGCTGGCCCGGTCAGCTGCCGCCAGCATGGATCTCACCTTCACCAGGGTGCAATGCACCCCCGATCTCCTACCCAACGACATCGTGGGCGTGGGGGTCTACAACCAGCGCACCGGCGAGTTCGAGTTCCGGCCCGGTCCGGTCTTTACCAACATCCTCCTGGCGGATGAGATCAACCGCGCCACGCCGCGTACCCAGGCTGCTCTGTTAGAGGCGATGCAGGAGCGACAGGTCAGCGCCGAGGGCCAGACCCGCCCCCTGCCCGATCCCTTTATGGTCATCGCCACCCAGAACCCGGTGGAGTTCGAGGGTACCTTTCCGCTGCCCGAGGCACAGCTCGACCGCTTTCTCATTCGCATGCCGGTCGGCTACACCACCGAGGAGGAGGAGATTCAGCTGCTGCGGAATCTGCGCAAGGAGCATCCTATCGATTCCATAGGTCCGGTGGTGGATGGCGCCGAGCTTCAGCCTCTCTACGATCTCGTCACCGACGTGCACGTGGACGTGACCCTGGAGGAGTACATCGTGGACATCGTGCGCGCCACCCGCCAGAATCTGGAGATCGCCGTCGGCGCCAGTCCGCGTGGCTCGCTGGCGCTCTACAAGTCCAGCCAGGCGCTGGCCGCCATCCGTGGCCGTGATTACGTGATTCCAGAGGACATCAAGGAGATGGCGCCGCTGACGCTCCCCCACCGGCTGATCATCAAGCCGGAAAGCCTCCTCCGCGGTCGCACCGCGGAGGCTATCCTGGCCGAGATCCTCCAGGAGGTGCCCCTCGACCTCGGCGACACCCCCTAGGCGGACGCGATGCGCTTCCTGATTCCGCTCCTGCTGATTCTGCTGGGTCTGGCGCTCGCGCTTCGCCTGGACTTCCTGGTCACCATCGTCTGGTTCCTGCTGGCTGTCTACGTACTGTCTCGCCTGTGGGGGAGATATGCTGCCACGCACGTTCGCCTGGAGAGGCGTCTGGTCGACCACGCCTTTGGCGGCGAGGACATTCCAGTCGATCTCCGCCTGTCCAATGCGGGCCGCATTCCCATTCCCTGGATCACGGTGGATGAGTCGCTTCCCGTGGAGCTGCGCGAGGCACCCTTTGGTGCTCGTGCCCTATCGCTTCCACCACGTGGAGAGCGCAGTTTTCGCTACATGCTGGTGACGCGCCAGCGTGGCTACTACACCCTGGGGCCGGCGCGGCTGCAGGTGGGCGACATCCTGGGTATCCAGCGATACGAGATGGTGGTGCCGCAGCCGGCGCCCTTCGTGGTGTATCCGCGCGTCTTGCCGCCGGAGCGGCTGGGACTGCCGACGCGCTCGGCGCTGGTTGCCCTGCCGGACCGCACGCCCCTCTTTGAAGATCCGAGCCGAATCATGGGTGTGCGGGAGTATCGTCCCGGTGACTCACCCCGCCGTATCCACTGGGGCGCCAGCGCCCGCTCC
>JAICWV010000154.1 GCA_025966365.1 Chloroflexota bacterium
ATGGCGTTGAAGACGTACTCGTCGTAGTCGAAAGTGGTCAGGACGATGACGCGCGTGGCCGGGCAGGCGGCGGTGATCAGGGCGGTGGCCTCCACCCCGCTGCGCTCCGGCATCTGGATGTCCATCAGGACGATGTCGGGCTGCAGCTCCACTGCCTGCCGGACGGCCTGCTCGCCGTCGGCCGCCTCGCCCACCACCGTCATACCCGGCTCCAGATCCAGGATGGTGCGGAGACCCTGGCGCAGGAGCGTCTGATCCTCAGCTAACAGGATGCGGATCTCGGACATCTGCGTTAACACCAATAGGCACAACGGCATGGACGGTGGTGCCGCCGGATTGCCGCGGGCGCAACATGAACACCCCGCCCAGTCCTTCCACGCGCTCTCGCATGCCCACCGCCCCAAAGTGCGGCCCGGTGCTCTGGGTGCCGGTATCGAGTCCCACCCCGTCGTCCTCGACCACCAGCCGGGCGGCTTCTCGGCCGAGAGTCACCGTCAGCCAGGCGTGGCGGGCGTGAGCGTGGCGGGCCACGTTGGCCAGCGCTTCCTGGGCCACCCGGTAGAGCGTCTCTTGCACCGCGAGGTCGAGCCCGTCTACCTCCGCCGGCACGTCAACAGTCACCGCCACATCAGAGCTGCGCTGGAGGTCCAAGGCGAGGGTGGCCAGGGCCGACCGGAAGGGCCGCTCCTCCAGGGCCGGCAGGCGCAGCCCGGCCAGGGAGCTGCGGAGATCGCTCATGGTGGAGCGCACCAGCGCCTTGGTCTCCTCCCACTCGGCAGCGGCGCGGTCCGGGTCCACCGCCTGCAGGCGCTGCGCCGCCTCGATCTTGACGGCAATCAAGACCAGGGCGTGGCCCAGGCTGTCGTGCATCTCGCGCGCCAGCCGGTTGCGCTCGCGCAGCGCGGCCAGCTCGACATCGCGGGCGGAGGAGACGCGCAGCTCCTGGTGCGCCCGCTGGAGCTCGGCGATCAGCCGATCGCGCTCCATTCGCTGTCTCATGACGATGGCCAGGGTGTAGATGAGGCCGATCGTGGCCAGGAGAGAGATGAGATCCTCGCCCAGCTGGGCGGAGGCGACGGACCGGAGCGCGCCGGTGGCATAGAGAAAGATCGTGCCCAGGAAGGCAACGGGCACGATGCTGACCCAGCCGTCCAGGGCGAAGATCATCACCCCCATGTTGGCGAAGATCAGCCCGACGTACTCGCTGTGGAGCAGCACCAGCCCCACGCTGAGCGCGATGCCGGCGCCGAGCAGCAGGTACAGCGCGCCGCGGCCCAGCCGGGCGGAATCCGGCCGGCGCCAGCGTCCACGCAGGAGCATGAGATAGAGGAACCAGAGGCCGTAGCCGATAGCCAGCGCGCCCGTGACCAGACTGTCGCCCGAGCCCAGGAAGTCCGGGCGGCCGGCGATCACCTGTCCGCTGGACATGACCAGCAGGCCGAGCACGATGACACACCAGAACACGGCCACCCGGGAAAAATGCCGGTCGTCTCCTGTGAGCCCGCTGGTCATGTTCGGCGGCTACGCTTCCCGGAAGCGGAAGGTTCGCCAGGCGATGCCGAAGCAGATCAGCCCGTAAACGAAGAGGGCGGCGATGTAGGGGAGGACCTGCACGAAGGTCTTGTCGAAGATCATCAGTCCATTGAACGCCTCCATGGCCCAGGAGTTCAATGTGATCCTGGAGACCTCGCGCATCCAGGTCGGCTCGATCGAGATTGGCCACCACGAGCCGCCCAGCGCCGAGAAGGCCAGCACCACCAGGGTGGTCACGGGACGGAGCTGCCGCTGCGACCGGACGAAGGAGACCAGGATCATGCCCAGACCGGTGGCGGCGAAGCTGGTGCCGATGATGACCAGCGCCAGCGCCGGGATCGAGGGCCCCAGGTTGATCTTGAACAGCAGCGCGCCGAGCGCGAAGAGCACGGTAAGCTGGACCAGCGTCTGAATGAACTGCGCCAGCAGCTTCCCCCCGAGCAGAACGAATGGCGGCAGGGGAGCGATGAGCAGCCGCTTGAAGGTGCCGGACTCTTTCTCCTGCAGGATGGATCCGGCGCCCGCGGTCACGGCGAAGAGCGCGAACATGAGCGCGTACCCCGGCACGGTGTTGTCGATTCCACTGCTCTCGTTGCCCGTGGCGTTGACCGAACGCAGGGCCACCGGCGGGCTGGCGCTGAGCTGATGATCGGCCTGAGCCGCCAGGCGGCTGGTGAGCCCGGGATTGACGGACCCGCCTGACAGCCGCTCCGCGCGGGCGATGGCTCCGGTCATGACCGCGCCCAGGGAGACACGCTGCACCACCGCCTGCACCGTATCGCGGGCCACCTGGGCATCCACGCTCTGGTTGCCGGCAACGGCGTAGTAGGTCGCGTGCCCATGCCCCGACCGCACCGCGGAGGAAAAGCCGGCCGGGATGATCAGCAGCCCGACCTGGTCGCCGTCGCGCACCGCTTTCTCAACCGCCGCCCGATTGCTGCGCATCTGCACCTTCAGGGTGGGGGCGTGTCGCAGTGCCGCGATCAGCGTCCGGGCCTGGGGACCGCCGTCGCGGTCGATCACGGGCAGGGTGGTGGTGACGGATGATGCCGAGCCGGCCGAGTTGAAGATCGAGCCCAGAACGGCCATGAGCAGCAGCGGAACCGCAAACATCATGATCAGGGCTCCGCGATCTTTGCGCAGCTGGAGCAGGTCCTTGGCCGCGACATCCCATATCTTGCCAAACATTGTCAGTGCCTCCGTTCCTTCAATGCGGATCAGTCCCGCAGCCGCTTCCCGGTCAGCTGGATGAAGAGCTGCTCCAGGCCGCGGGGCCGCTCGATCTCGATCTCCTCGACGCGCAGCCGCAGCAGCTCCTCCAGCGTCCCCATGGCGATGATCTGCCCATCGTCCATGATGGCCATGCGGTCACAGAGCTGCTCGGCCTCTTCCATGTAATGGGTGGTGTAGAGCAGGGTGACGCCGGAGCGCTGCAGGTCGCGGATGATGTCGAAGATGTTCTGCCGCGATTGGGGGTCCACGCCGACGGTGGGCTCATCCAGCATGAGGAAGGCGGGGCGGTGGACGATGCCCACGGCGAGATTGAGGCGCCGCTTCATGCCGCCGGAAAAATCCTCGATCGCCTCACGCGCCCGGTCCTGCAGCCCGACCTGCTCCAGAACCTCGCGGATACGGGCCTGCCGGATGGCGCCGGGCACCCCGTAGATACTGGCGAAGAACTCCAGATTTTCCTGGGCGGTGAGATCGTCGTAGAGCGCCAGCTCCTGAGGCACCACGCCGATCGTGCGCTTGACCGCCACGCCCCCGGTTGACGGCATCCCATCAATCACGGCCTGCCCGCTGTCCGGCTTGAGATAGGTGCTCAGGATGTTGACGGTCGTGCTCTTGCCGGCGCCGTTCGGGCCCAGCAGGCCGAAGATCTCGCCGCGCCGGATGACGAAGCTGACGTCGTCCACGGCGGTGCGATCGCCGAAGCGTTTGGTCAGCCCGCGCGCCACCACCATATCCTCGTCGGACGTCTGGGCCGCCACGCGGTCCGCGGCCATTCGCTCTCCTGTTCTCTCTCGGTTGAAGATCATTGTTGTCGTTCCTCGTGTCTACTGTGCGTCTCTCCGGGCTCGTATCCATGATGCGGTCAGGGGATGGGACAGCAACAGTGCGGGAGGATCGAACCGGACTAGATCAAAAGTCACGGTCGCCGGGGTGACATCCAGATCGAGTGTGCCAAAGGTGTTTGCACTGCCGCCCGCAACACCCTCGGTTTCCTCCGTCATCAATGCCCTCGGTCTCCCCCGTCATCCGTCGTAGTTACCGCAACTTCATTGCGGTCTGCGCCGCAGCGCAGCTTCTGGCCGCGCATCCAGAAACGTTGATGAAGGTGGCGCGGTTGATGGCGCGGATAGGCGACACGCCAGGTGCCTGAACCGAAGCTGTGCCGCGGCACAGCCATCAATGAAGTTGATGGAACTACGAATGGACGAGCGCCGGACGCGGCGCCTGCAATTACCTGTGGGGCACGCGTCCAGATCGATGAGCGCGGTCGGACATCTGATGTGTTAGCATCTGATGCGAAAGCGCGGCGGCGGAGGGCGATATGAGGACAACGGTGGAGATTGAAGATGATGTCCTGCTGGCGGCGCGGGAGATTGCACGACAGCAGGGAGTATCTATGGGGAAGGTGCTTTCCGACCTTGCCCGCCAGGCGCTGACACATCAGCCGGCTGCCGAGACACGTCATGGCGTACCGCTCTTCCCAACCTCCGTGGATGGCGGAATTGTCACGCTTGAGCTGGTTAATCGGCTGCGGGACGAGGTGCCTTGAGCACCTATCTGCTTGACGTCAACCTCTTGCTCGCGCTGGCCGATCCGCTGCATGTCCACCATGAAGCTGCGCACCGGTGGTTCGCGGACTCCGGGGCGGCTTCCTGGGCCACGTGCCCTTTGACCGAAAATGGCTTCGTGCGGATCGCTAGCCATCCTCAGTACCCCAATCGACCTGGAGGCGTGGAGGCAGTCCTGGCGATTCTTCGGGAGTTCTGCAGCGATCCCGCGCATAACTTCTGGCCTGAGGACGTCAGCATCCGAGACTTGATTCAACCCGCGACGATCATCACGCATGCGCAGATCACCGATGTCTTCCTCCTGGGCCTTGCCGTCCGCCGGAAGGGCACGCTGGCGACACTCGATCGGCGACTTCCGGCTGCCGCGATACTGCACGGTGCGGATGCGCTGGAGTTGATCATTCCATGACATTCGACGCCCGGGCGGCATGAGAGTCGCAGAAGGGATGGACCACCCTTCAGTAAGGTGAAGGTATGGAACAACAGCTTGCCGGACGGGTGGCGGTGGTGACGGGCGGATCGGGGAGCATCGGCGCCGCCTGCGCGCGGCGCCTGGCAGCCGCGGGGGCAGCGGTGGTCGTGTCCGGCCGAGACCGCGAAAAGATCGACGGCGTCACGCGCTCCATCACGGATGCGGGTGGTCGGGCGATTGGCTGCGCCGCCGACGTGACCAGCAGCACTGACCTGCAGCGGCTGCGCGAGGAGGCCGAGGCGGCATTGGGACCTGCCGACATCCTGCTGGCCTTCGCCGGTGGCGGTGGGGAGCCGCACTCACTGGAGGAGACCACCGAGCAGCGCTGGAGGGAGGTGATCGACACCAATCTCACCTCCACCTTCCTGACCCTGCGCACCTTTGTCCCCGGCATGATGCGGCGTGGCCGGGGAGCGGTGGTGACCATGGCCTCGACCGCCGGACGGCAGCCGGGTGGCGCCTCCCTGCCGTACGGAGCGGCCAAGGCAGGGGTCGTCATGCTGACCCGCCAGCTGGCCCAGGAGGCGGGGCCCAGAGGCGTGCGGATCAACTGTCTGGCGCCCTCGACCGTCGAGAACGAGCGCATACGGCAACGGATGCCGGCCGAGCAGCGCGAGAAGCTGGTCGGGCTGTTTCCTCTGCGTCGACTGGGGACCCCGGACGACATCGCCGAGGCGGCCCTCTTCCTGGTCTCCGATCGGTCGAGCTGGATTACCGGCGTGACGCTCGATGTTACCGGTGGGAGGGTGACGGGGTGAGCGCTCCCAATCACAGCTGCCGGACAGCTCCGGGCCCGGACTGAAGGCCGGACGTGTTGGGGAGCACGGTCTCCTTTCCCGGTTGAGCCTTTATCCCGGGCGGATCCTGGGATCGAGCCAGGCCTGGGCCAGGTCCACCAGCAGGTTGGCCGCCACCACGAACACGGCACCAACCAGCACGGTGCCCATGATCAGATTGATGTCGTCGTGGCTGATGGCGTCGTAGGCCAGCTTGCCCATGCCCGGCCAGGCGAACACACTCTCGACCACCACCACCCCTCCCAGGAAGTAGCCCATGTCCAGGCCGATCTGGGTGATGATCGGTCCCAGGGCGTTGGGCAGGGCGTGGCCCAGCACCACCCGACGCATCCGCAGCCCCTTGGCCCGTGCCGTCCGGATGTAATCGGCACTCAGCACCTCCAGCAAGGTGGTACGGAGCAGGCGGCTGTACCAGACGGCGCCGCCCAGTCCCAGCGTCAGCGCCGGCAGGATGATGGCCTGTGGATCATCTGCGCCCCCCAGCGGGAAGAGTGACCAGTGAAAGGCAAAGAGAAGCAGGAGGAGGTTCCCCAGCACAAATGGCGGCAGAGAGAAGACCAGAAGGGCGCCGAGGAGGGCGCCGCGATCGAGAGCGCGGCCCCGGTTGAGCGCGGCTACCAACCCCAGCGGCACGCCGATGGCCAGCTCAAACAGAACCCCGAGGAGCCCCAGGATCAGAGTGTAGGGCAGCCGGCCCAGCACCGCCGGCAGTACGTCCTCGGAGGTGCTGTAGGAGCGGCCGAGGTCGCCGTGAAGCAGGTGCGTCAGGTAGTCCCAGTACTGCACCGGCAGCGGCTGATCGAGCCCATAGGCCCGGCGAATGTTGGCGAGAGCGGCACGCGTGGCATGGATGCCGCCGATGTTTCGCGCGGGGTCCGCCGGCACGGCAAAGGCGACGATGAAGGTGATGACGGAGACGCCCAGGAGCACGGCGAGGCCCCAGAGCAGCCGCCGCGCACTATAGAGGAGCATGACGCTTCAGGAACGCCGGGGATCCAGGGCGTCGCGCAGCGCATCCCCCAGGAAGTTGAATCCCAGCACCGTGAGGAAGAGGGCGAGGCTGGGATAGACGATCAGCCAGTAGAACTGGAGCGCGTTCGGGTCCGAGCCGTCGTGGATCATGCGGCCCCAACTGGGAGCGGGATTGGGCACGCCCAGGCCGAGATAGGCCAGGCTGCCCTCGAACACCACGGTGAGCGCCATGCCCAGGGTGGCATAGACGACGATGGTGGCGAGCAGGTGCGGCAGCACGTGGCGGATCAGGATGCGCTCCTCGCGCAGGCCGGTCACGCGCGCTGCCTCGATCCAGGCGCCCTCTCGCAGCGCCGTCACCTGTCCGTAGGTGATCCGGCAGAGCGCGGTCCAGCTGACCAGGGCAATCACCAGCACGATGATGCCGACGCCGGGCCCCTCAATCCCGACCAGCGCCAGCGCCAGCAGCAGGGAGGGAAAGGCGAGCATGACGTCGGTAAAGCGCATGATGATCGCTCCCGGGATGCCGCGCCACCACCCCGCGACCGCGCCCAGCGTCACGCCCAGCAGGACGGCCAGCAGGTTGCCGGTCAGGCTGATCCCGAGCGAAATTCTGGCCCCGTACAGCAGGCGGCTGAGAATGTCCCGGCCCTCGAAGTCGGTGCCGAGCGGGAACCTGGCGGTATGGCCGAGGGGCGCGCCGATGATGGTGAGGCCGTTATCAAACTGGGCCGCCGGATCGTGAGGCGCGAGGAGCGGGGCAAAGAGCGCAGCCAGCGCCACGCCGACGGTGAGCAGCGCGCCGATCCAGAAGGTGGGCGAGCGCCGGAGATCCCGCCAGACGCGCGCTCTTGACGACTCGAGAGACACGCCCTCCTCGGCGGGCGGGGCCGGCCCGCCGGTCGAGACCGGCGATCCGATCACCGGCTACAGTGAGTACCGGTCGTACTCGAAGGGCCAGACCGGATGGTAATAGAACCCCTTGACCCGGGCACTGTGGAACTCGTAGAGGACGTCGCCGTACAGCGGCACCCAGGGCGCCTGGGCCATGATCGTGCGCTCGATGGTGCGATAGGTGGCGTAGCGGCGCTGCTGATTGGTATCGGCCCGTGCTTTGTTGGCCAGGCGATCCACGGCGGGATCGCAGAATTGCGCGGCATTGCTACTGGCCTGGCAGGTGAGGATGGGATCGACGAAGTCCGACGGGTCGGGGTAATCCTGGCCCCAGTGGAACAGGGTGAACTGGGTCTTTCCGGGGGTGTAGACGGTGTTGTAGGCGGTGTCGGACGAGACGCCCTTGAGCGTGACCTTGACGCCGACCCGCGCCAGATCGCGCTGGACCGAATCCGCCACGCGATCTTCATCGCCGCCGGTTATGTAGATCATGGTAATGTTCAGCTTTCCGGAGGGATATCCCGCCTTGCGGATCATCCTTGCGGCCTGCGTGGGGTTTTAGGAG
>JAICWV010000189.1 GCA_025966365.1 Chloroflexota bacterium
AAGGCCCAGAAGAAGCTCGGAACCTCGATCGAGATCCTCCCCATCGAGTCCTGGCACCTCCACCAGCCCTACCTCGAGGCCGTTGCCTCGCGCGTCCGGGCGGGGCTGCAGACGTTCTCCCCCGGCGACGATGTTACCGTGATCTTCACCGCCCACAGCCTTCCCCAGAAGATCCTGGCAGACGGCGATCCATACGCCGATCAGCTACAGGAGACCAGCGAAGCGCTGGCCGAGATGCTGGGCCTGCCTCACTGGACCTTCTCTTTCCAGAGCGCGGGCCGCACGCCCGACCCCTGGCTGGGGCCGGATATCGTGGATACCGTCCAGCGTCTGGCAGATGACGGAGTCGCGAACATCCTGGTCGCGCCCGTCGGCTTCGTCTCCGATCATCTGGAGATTCTGTACGACATCGACTACGAGGCGCAGGCCGCGGCGCGAGAGAGGGGCGTCACGCTCCGGCGAACGGAATCGCTGAACGCGAGCCCGGACTTCGTCTGCGGCCTGGCCGCGCTGGTGTGCGAGCGTTCCGGGGAGCCGGTGGGGCGGCAGTGACCCTCCGCTGGCTGCTGCCGCTGGTGATCGTCGCCGCGCTGCTAGTCGGCGCCGCCGGAGCGCTGGCAGTCGAAAATGGTGTCTTCCGGTCTGCCGCGCCAACACCCACGGTGCCCTCGACGGCCACGGCAACCTCCAGGCCCACCGTCACCATCACGGTCGTCCGGATTACGGCGACGCCGTCAGCCGCTCCTACCCAGCCCGCGGCTACGCCGGCTCCCACATCCTCGGATCCCACCACCGCCGATCTGGAGACGATCCGCGCCCATGGCTATACGCCGGGACATGGCGTGTCGACGCCAGATGGATTCGGTGGAACACTCTACGCCTGGCCGGGAGTATGCACCGGAAGTGCCGACGGCTACTGCCAGAAGGTCTTCTTCTTCATTGGTGCGCGCTATCTGGGAACGGACACCGCCCGTAACTCGAACGCCATCACCGGCGTGCGGGCAGCCGGCCCCCAGAACATCGACGTGACCTACCCCAGCTACGCGCCGCAGGATCCGCTCTGCTGCCCCTCCGGCAAGCCGGTCACCATCACCTACCACTGGAACGGCACCAGGCTGGTGCCGTCAGGAACCCCTCCCGGGCATTAAAGCCATCTGTATCGGGGTTTGTCGGACGTGCACCAAACAGCAACAATGCGTTTCTTTGTTCGGCCACCCCATAGTTTTGTCGGGAATCGCCGCTGGACTAATTGATTGTGTTGCCAAGACTCGTCGCTCGGCTACGTCATTCCACAAAACTACGTAGTTGCATCCATTCATTGATGTCTGCGCCGCAGCGCAGCTTCTGGCCACGTGTTCCCGGACATGGAGGAAGGTGGCAGGCTCGATGACGCCGGTAGGCAACCATCAGGGTGCATGAATTGAAGCTGCACTGCGGTGCAGACCGCAATGAAGTTGCGGTAACTACGCAGGTCGGTCTTGGCAGTCTAGTTGTTGTCGGTACGCATGCTCATGGCAATAGGCAATTTGCCATCAGTACGCATATCAATGGCAATGGTCAGTGTACGGTGAGTACGCATGTCCACGGCAATTTACGGCGCGAACTTCGAAGGATGGGTCGCGTCGAGGTCAAAGAGGTGCGCTTCATCCTCCTCGATGGCTGAGCCCCAGCGGAGGTCTTTGGTCCGGCGATATGCGTCCTTCTGCCTCCGCGAGACCACGAGGTGGCGGATGCCCTCCTTGGTACACAACGTGAGCCGCACGTGGCCGGATCGGATCTGCGGTTGACGGACGACGCGGGCGGCGATCGGACGCGAGTCGAGCCGAGCGGCGGCCACGTAGCTATACTTCTCGTCCTCAAACGACAGAGAGGCATCTTTGGCCGTGCGGTGGAGTCGGCTGCGAGAAACGCGGTCGGAGAAATGGAGCCAGTCATGCTCGTGCTCCAGACACGGCCAGGAGAGAGGGACCGGAGCGATGATCCGGGCACCCAGGGCGGCGAGTACCTCACCGGCCACGACGACATCCGCATATCCACGCGGCGTGCCCGGCTCGACGATGACACTTGCTCCGTCCGTGCACTCCCAGAGCCGCCGGACCAGTCCGGTGCGGGTATCCGGCGCCAGCTCGCCCAGCACGTACCCGGTGACGGCCAGGTCGGCGCGGGTCGCATCCCATGCCCCGGTGATGTCCTCCCGGCGCCATTCTGCCTGGCGGAGAGCCGCGGATGGGGAGCGAGTAGCCAGGGCCCGGCCCAGCTCGATCATGGCCGGCTCTCGCTCCAGGAAGACGATCCTCTCCAGCCCTGGCCACATCTCGACGGCCGCCCAGGCGGCGCTCCCCGGCCCCGTGCCGACGTCGAGCAGGGATCGCGGCACCCACCCCGGAAGGCGATCGCGGACCTCCCGAAACGCGGCGGCGAGGGCTGCGATTGTGGCGGGCATCCGGTAGGCAGCATAGGCACGCGCCTGGAGCGGTCCGGCCACGGCGGCACCCTGGGTGCCACCGTGGGGAGAACGATAGGTCTGCGAGAGAGCCTGCGAGGCGGCGGAGAGGTCGCGCGGCGAGGTCGAAGCCAACTCCGCGGCCAGACCCTCCCGCAGTGGATCAGGAAGCTGCATCGCGTCTCAGTCTACGGCGCGCCTTGCTAAATGAGCCGCGTTCCCGAGACCATGAGCACAGTGGCCAGGCCCACTCGCAGCACCATGTCGGGGAATCGGACCACCAAGCGGCTGCCGAGGAGAACGCCGGGGATGGCGCCGATCAGCAGCGAGGCCGTCATGCCGATATTGACATTGCCGGCCGCAAACTGGGCGATGCCGGCGGCGCTGACCAGCATGCTGGCGTGGAAGACATCCGTCCCCACCAGATCCTTGGACTCCCAGCGCGGGTACAGGAAGAGCAAGCTCAGAATAATGAGCGTTCCGCTACCCACGGACGTCAAGCCGACCATGAACCCCACGACGGCGCCGACAAGGGGCAGAATCCAGGGCTTTCGGTCTCCGAGCTGCATCAGCTGATCTCGGAAGTCGACGCGCTCCGAATCCCGCCTGCGCTCAGCCAGCTGCCGCAGGGCAGGCTGAGCCACCATCACAATGGCCACGAAGATGAGAACGACTCCGACGGCGCGGAGCAGGAAGATGTTGACCAGGTCCGGATAGCGCTCTTTGACTGCGCTGGTCAGTCCAACCCCCACGATGGTGGACGGCACCGAGCCCACGGCAAGCAGATAGGCGGTCTTGCGGTGCACGGTTCCCTGCCGCCAGTGCGCGACACCCCCGAATATGCGGGTGATGGCACCGTAGGCGATATCGGTGCCGACCGCCACCACCGGCTTGACGCCCATGATCAGGATCATCACCGGGGTCATGAGGGAGCCGCCGCCCATGCCGGTCAGGCCGATGAGAAAGCCGATGATGAGCCCGATGAGGGTAAAGCGGGGGTCCATGTCTGCCTCACTACCGTTATCTGTAACCAGTGTTACATGAGCATCCGTTACAAGTCCAGATCGTCCAGAGCAGGATTCAGGCCAGGTTCATCCGGGTGAGAGCGGGAGGTTAACGTAGCCACAAATGTGGGAGCATCTGCTGTGATTAGAGTTGGTATTCGGGATCTGAAGGCCCATCGGTCGGGGATATGATGGATCGCGGCGGTAGGCGCCGCGGGAGGTTCGTTCGTGGCTGAGATGACCTATCTCGACGCCATCAAGACCGGGATGCGCGAGGAGATGGAGCGCGACGAGTCGGTCTACATCCTGGGCGAGGACATCGGCGTTTACGGCGGAGCCTTCAAGGTCACGGCCGGCTTTCTCGATACGTTCGGTCCCCTGCGTGTCATCGACACGCCCCTCTCAGAGTCCGCCATTATCGGTGCTGCCATTGGCTCGGCACTGATGGGCCAGCGGCCCATCGCCGAGATGCAGTTCATGGACTTCATCACCTGCGGCTTCAACCAGATCGTCAACATGGCGGCCAAGATGCATTACCGCAACGACCTGGCGGTACCCATGGTGATCCGTGGCCCGTCCGGCGGCGGCACCCACGGTGGTCCCTTCCACTCCCAGAACCCCGAGGCCTGGTTCGTCCACACGCCAGGGCTCAAGGTGGTGGCGCCCTCCAACCCTGTTGACGCTTACGGCCTCATCAAATCCGCCATTCGGGACAACAACCCCGTCCTCTACTTCGAGCACAAGTATCTCTATCGCCGCCTGAAAGACGAGATTCCCGGCGCTGACTTCACCGTGCCCATCGGGGAAGCGCGAGTCGCGCGCGAGGGAAGTGATCTGACGATCTACACCTACGGCTGGATGGTCGAGCAGTCTCTCCTGGCCGCCGACGACCTGTCCAGGGAGGACATCTCGGCCGAAGTGATCGATCTGCGCTCGCTGCAGCCGCTCGACCGCGAGACGATCCTTCGCTCGATCGAGAAGACGAGCAAAGCGCTGATCGTACATGAGGACGTGCGGACTCTGGGCATGGGAGCCGAGGTCGCGGCGATCCTGGCCGAGGAGGCATTTGACCTCCTGGATGGTCCCATCATGAGAGTGACGGCTCCGGACACCCCGGTCCCATTCAGCCCTCCGCTGGAGAAAGCCTTTCTCCCCAACGCGGACAAGATCATGACCGCCGCCCGGCAGCTCGCGGCCTATTAACGAGAGGAGCACCTGGATGTCGACCACCATCATCATGCCTCAGCTTGGCGAGTCGGTTGCCGAGGGGGTCATCGGCAAGTGGCTTAAAGGCGTGGGCGATTCCGTGGCCAAGGACGAGCCTATCGTCGAGGTCATTACCGACAAGGTCAACGCCGAGATCCCCTCGCCGGTCGCGGGGGTGCTGGAAAAGATCACGCAGGACGAGGGGGCCACCGTCGCCGTGGGTCAGGAGATTGCCGTGATCGGCAGCGGCGAGAGCGGGTCTTCGGGCGGGCCGGAAAGCAGTCAGGCCGCCGCGGGCAACGGGCAAGCGGGCGAGTCCGACAACGGCTCCTCCGGCACAGCATCCGGGTCTGCGCAGCCCTCGCCCGGCGGGACATCCGCTCCGGTGGCGCTGGCCCAGGCGCCGGCGGGCAACGAGCGGAGTGAGCGCGTGCGCACCTCGCCGCTGGTCAAGCGGCTGGCGGAGCAATACGGGATCAACCTGGCCGAGGTGCCGGGCACCGGTATCGGCGGACGAGTCAGCAAACAGGACATCCTCTCGTATGTTGAGCACACGGAGAAGGAGCCGCAGGAGGCGCAGCACCTGGCGCCGACGGGCGTCTTTGAGCGACCCGCCGCGGAGACTACGACGCAGGCTCCGCCACAACCGTCACCGGTGCCGCAGCCTGCACCTCGCAC
>JAICWV010000158.1 GCA_025966365.1 Chloroflexota bacterium
GAGCAGTTCGGCGGTAATGATCAGCGCGCGCATGAGCGAGAAAACGCTCTGGATCTAGTAAGCCAGCGTTTCCAGAACCTCGCCCGTCCTATCCGAGACGAAGAAGACCAAGGTGGTGGCCGGAGGAGGCCGAAGCTCGGGTGGCAGTTCGCTCGGCCCTCCCGGCGTGAGAATGAACAGCCCGGTGATTGTAATCTTCCAGAGGTCCGTGCCCAGGTAGGAACCGTACTCCATACTCCTTGTCGGGTGATTGACCAGCTCGGCGCTCCACCCCGTCCGAAAGGCTGCGTCGAGGACTTCGGCCTCGGTCAGCCGGGGAGGCGACAGGCTCGGTTGCATAGAGAGGTCGGGCACAATGCGCCGCGGACCTCGAGCAGGTTTCACGGAATGTATGGTACCGCGCGGACGCCTCGCTCAGAAGTGCCGGATCGTGCCTGTTGGTGGGCGTGTTACAAAGCAGCGTCGTGGGTGTTCTACTCCCAAAGCATGCATGCGATCTCGTCTTATCAGCGCCCTGCTCGCGCTGGCCGGCCTCTCGCCCTGTGTGTCGGTGCCGGCCGTTCATGCCTCCTCCAACCCACCGCACTACCAGCGCATGCCCTGTCCTCGTGGCGTCGAGCCCGATTCCATCGCCGGATGGCGTCCGGGATAATGGCGCGCCAACGACGTTCTGATAGCCGCAAGGGAGGATCTCGTGACTGAACCCGTCGCCTTTACCGACAGTGCCCCCGTGCTTCCGGTGCGCGATCTCGACGCGGCGCTCGAGCGCTATCGCCGCCTGGGGTTCGAGGTCGAGGCCTATGCAGGCCCCGAGCGCTACGGCTACGTGAGGCGTGGACCGGTCTCGCTTCACCTGACCGAGTGGGACCAGCACGACCCCGCCACGACCGCCGGCGCGGTCTACTTCTACGTCTCCGATGCCGACGCCCTGCACGCCGAGTGGGCACGTGCCGGCGTCGACGGCCGCCTGACCAAGCCACACAACACGCCCTACCGGCTTCGCGAGTTCGCCTTTATCGACGAGGACGGAACGCTCCATCGGGTCGGCTCACCGCTCTCCGAGCCGTGATGCGCTTCGCGCGGCGATCGCGGGACACGACCGTCGCTGAGGAGTAGGGCCGAGGTACAATCGGCCGCTGGCCTGCCAGCCGATTGCACATCGGCCCCACATCGCCTCGCGCCTACATGGGGACATCCGGCGGCTGTACGGGATGATGCCCTCCCATCGGCATGCCCCGGCCGCGGTGCCTGCCCATGGCCATTCCCGGCGGATAGACCCGGTCGGCGATCAGCTCCTCGACGTCGCGCATCTGCTCGCGGAGGAGCGCCGCCTGTTCCCGCATGACGTCATCCATCGGGAACCGCCGAGACTGCGCAATCCAGCGCATCATGGACGAGAGAAAGAGCTCTTTCAGATAGGCGAACGAGAAATCTTCGGTGAGCTCGGCCGCGGCCAGGCATCCCGACTCCGAGAGCTGCAGTGCCGGCTTCAGCGATGCGTTCCAGTGTTCGATGTAGTGCCGTCGCTCGGGCAGGCCGGGAAGATCAAATGGGTATTTTCGGTCGAAGCGGCTGGGACGGTCGAGAATAGCCGGATCCAGCCGCTCCGGGTGGTTGGTCGTGGCCAGCGTCAAGATGCCCTCGTTCAGCGCGAATCCGTCGAGCTCGTTGAGGAAGTAGGAGCGCGTCTCGGGAGTAACCAGTGAATCCAGATCTTCCAGCACCAGCACGCACGGGGCCAGCGCCCGCGCGCGATCGAAGACCAGGCGGATGTTGAACGATCCGCCAAAGACCCGCACGTAGATGCACCGCTGCCCCAGGGCGTTGATCAGGCCCTTGACGGCATGTGTCTTCCCGTTGCCCGGCGGGCCGGCGAAGAGGATGCCGCGCTTCCAGGGGATGCCGTATTCCTGGTAGGTATCGCGGGAGGTGAAGAAGCTGCGGAGATCCTGGACAATCTCTTCTTTCATTCCCGGACGCAGGATGAGCGTCTCTAGCGTGGCATTGTGGATGGCGCCGAGAAGCTCCTCGTCCTTGCTCCAGCCGTTGACGTCGAAGACCAGGATGTAGTCCTCGGGCTCGCGGGTATTCCAGGCGCAGACCGCCACATGGAGTTCGTGGACGCTCTCGGCGCTCTCTCCCACAATGAAATAGTGGTATGGCGTGCCGGTGATGTCCGGCCAATGGGCGATCAGGACCAGAAGCCGGTGGTGCTGCCAGGCGACGTCGAAGAGCATCTCCTGGGGCCGGCTCAGCGTCCCTCCCTCCGGTCCCAGCCAGAACTCGGCCCGGCGGCCGTGGAAGCCGGCCCGTTCGGCGAGACTGCAGAAACCGGCCTCGGCGTATGCTTCCAGATTGAAGGCGGGAGCGCCACCCTCCAGTATCTGCATTTCCGGGAAGCGCTCGCGGAGGCCGCGGCTGAGTGCATAGCCGATGGCTGTGGTGCGCCGCTCCAGGCACGAGAGAAGGAACTCCTCGAGGTCGACCATGAGGGTGTCGTCTTCCATTGCGGAAACCTCCCGGAAACGGTATCTGTAGTCTACGTCGCGACTCACATCAGCGCCGTCGCCGGTGGCGGCTGGTGTGGCTCACGTATTTGCCGTAGGGGAGATTTGCACTCGCTGGAGTGGGTGTAGGGGCGACGTGCACTCGCTGGAGTGGATGCACGGGGACGTGCAATCGCGGGGATGAGATGTACGGACGATGTGCAGTCGCTGGATTGGATGTAGGGGCGATTTGCACTCGCGGGCCTGAGATGTCGGGGCGCTATGTAATCGCTGGATAGGGGGTGTGGGGCGATTTCCAATCGTGGGCCTGAAATGTAGGGGCGATTTGCAATCGCCCGCTGTGCCACAGCACAGCTTCTGGTGCCCGCCACCCAGGGATATGGGTCTCGGGACCAGGGGAGTCTTTCCGGGTTCCCGCCGCAGCAGGTGGAACCGGGGGATCGGCCCCGACCAGACCTGTGACGCAACGGCATACTCTGGAGATGCATGCACCAAAGCCGCTCGGCGGAGCGGTGGGCGATTGCACATCGCCCCTACATTTCAGGCGAGTGCATCGCCCTTACTCTGGCGCCGTACGGCTCTCGAAAAAATTTCCTCAAAATTCGACCGCAAGTTTTCCGACAGGCCCTCGTCTAGTACATGAAACAGCCAAATGAGACCACCGTGGCGGGCGGCATTTTGACCACTGCCGCTCGCCACCCTCCCCCCTACACCACCAGGCCCCGACAAACGGGGCCTTTTTTTATGCCTCACAGATGCACGCCCTCACGGCGTAACAGCTCCAGCTTTCGCCGCACGCCGCGGTCTGGCGACTCCCACCGGTAGGCGTAATAGCCGACCGTGCCATCGGTTTTTATGATGCGGTGACAGGGAATGACCAGTGACAGGCGATTCACGGCCACGGCTCCTCCCACCGCACGCGCTCCCAGTGGACGGCCGACTGCCTCGGCGATGTCCCGGTAACTGCGCGTCTCGCCGTACGGAACGGTCCGAACCGTTTCCAGAACTGCGTGCTGGAAGGGACTGTACCCATCCAGATCGAGGGAGAGGTCAAAGGCGTATCGCGTACCGGCAAAGTAGGCATCGATCTGACCGATTGCCTCCAACAGCTCATCGGGGGCGTGATAGGGGGCATCCCCGGCCAGAGCGGCGTCACTGGGGACGAGGCCAGGATCCTCCGAGAACACGATGCGGCGAAGTCCCTGGGGGGAACGCGCCAGCCAGAGCGTTCCGAACGGCGTCACCGTGGACGCATAGGCGATCTCCGTACCGGTCACTCGCTTCTCTCTCGTGCCCATGCACACCGCCAAAAAATCAGAGTACACTATGCCGAACGCTGGAAATATATGGCGCCGCCTGGCGGCTGTAAAGGAAACGGGATGAAGAATATCACGGTCATCGGCACCGGCTACGTGGGACTGACCACGGGCGCCTCCTTTGCCGATATGGGGAATCAGGTCGTCTGTATTGATATCGACGAGGCGAAGCTGGAGCGCCTGCGTGACGGTATCATGCCTATCCATGAACCCGGCCTCCAGGAGGTCGTGGTCCGGAACATGAATGCCGGCCGCCTGCGCTTTACCACCTCCTACGCGGAAGGGATGCGCGACGCGCAGTTCGTCTTTATCGCCGTGGGCACGCCCAGTGACGGCCATGGCGGCGCCGATCTCTCTCAGGTGCGGGCGGCGGCCAAGAGTGTCGCCGAGCACCTCGACCATCCCGTGATCGTGATCAACAAGAGCACGGTGCCGATCGGCACCGGCGACCTGGTCACCGCCATCATCAACGAGCACAAGCGCACCGACGTGCCCTTCTCGGTGGTCTCCAACCCCGAGTTCCTGCGAGAAGGATCGGCGCTGGCCGACTGCATGAATCCGGACCGCGTCGTGCTCGGCGCCATCAACCGCGATGCCGCCGAGGAGGTGGCGCGCCTCTATCTCGCGCTGAATGCACCGGTCATCATCACCGATCTCCGCACGGCGGAGATGATCAAGTACGCGTCGAACGCCTTCCTCTCCACCCGCATCTCCTTCATTAACGAGATCGCGGGCATCTGTGAGGCGCTGGGGGCGGATGTGAAGCAGGTGGCAAAGGGAATGGGATTCGACAGCCGCATTGGCGGCGCCTACCTCGATGCCGGGCTCGGATTCGGCGGCTCCTGCTTCCCCAAGGACGTGAAGGCGTTGATGGCCATGGCGGCGGAGGCGGGCCAGCACCCGCAGCTCTTGCAGGCGGTGATGGAGATCAACAGCTATCGCCGCCGCTGGGTGGTGGAGCGATTGACCGAGCGGCTGGGCCCGCTCGAAGGCAGGTGCGTCGCCCTGCTGGGGATCGCTTTCAAACCGGAAACGGACGACATCCGCGAGGCGCCCTCCATCGAGCTCATCCACCTGCTGCAGGCGGCAGGTGCCACGATTCGCGCCTACGATCCGGCGGCGGTGGAGAACGCGGCCACCGCGACCCGGAACGTGCGGTTTGCCGACAGCCCCTATGAGGCCGTCAAGGGCGCGGATGCGGTGGTGCTGGTGACGGAGTGGAATGAGTTCCGGAATCTCGACCTGGCGCGGCTGAAAGCGATGATGAACCGGCCACTGCTGGTCGATGGCCGGAACCTCTACGATCCGAAGAAGCTCCTCGAGCTGGGCTTCGAATACGTGGGCGTTGCCCGCGGTTTCTCCAGCCCCAGTCCCAGCCCGGAGCATGTCGAGACGGAGATCATCCTCCAGGACTGAGAGCCTGGCGTCAGGAGTCCGTAGCCGAGGGCTTTCGCCCGCAGTCCGGCGGAAGGCGGCCTGAAGGCCTCGGCTACAGACCCACTGGAATCTGCAACTGCTGCCGGAACCACTCGGCGGTGTGGCCGATGCCCTGCTGGAGATCCACAACCGGCTCCCAGCCCAGCCACTCTCGGGCCTTGGTGATATCCGGTCGGCGGCGGGTTGGATCGTCCACGGGCAGGGGCTGGTAGACGACCCCGGCGTCCGAGCCGAGCGTATCCGCAATGACCTCGGCGAACTCCAGGACCGTGTACTCATCCGGGTTGCCCAGGTTGAACACTTCGCCCTCGGTTCCCGGCGAGTCCATGGCTCTGAGAATGCCCTCGACCATATCGGAGACGTAGCAAAAGCTGCGGGTTTGGCTGCCGTCGCCATAGATGGTGATCGGCTCGTGTTTGAGCGCCTGAATGACGAAGTTGGGGACGATGCGCCCGTCGTCGGGACGGGAGTGGGGGCCGTAGGTGTTGAAGATGCGAACGATCCGGGCATTCAGCCCGTGGCTGCGCCAGAACTCCATGGTGGCTGCCTCGCCGAAGCGCTTGCTCTCGTCGTAGCAGGCCCGCGGCCCGTTCGGGTTTACATTGCCCCAGTATGTCTCCACCTGGGGATGCACCTGCGGGTCTCCGTAGGCCTCGGAGGTGGAGGTAAAGAGGAAGCGCCCCCCGCTCTGGCGCGCCGCTTCCAGCATATTGAGCGTGCCGATGCTGTTCACGCGGAGCGTTTCCAGCGGTACGGCCAGGTAATCGGAGACCGAGGCCGGGCTGGCGAGATGAAAAAAGAGATCGCCCGACAGCCCGGGCAGGGGCTCGACGACGTCATGGGCCAGCAGGCGGAAGCCGGAGCGGCCCTCGAGGGACGCGATATTTCGGCGGTCCCCTGTCTGGAAGTTGTCGATGCAGGTAACGGTGTCGCCGCGGTCGAGAAGAGCCGCGCAAAGATGCGATCCGATAAACCCGGCGCCGCCGGTGACAATCGCGTCCAGTTAGAAGTCCTTCCTGCAAGTGTTCCAGCCTTCACCGAGGCTGCCGGAAATTATAGTGCCTGGGCGCAGAGCCCGGGACGTCCCCTCGAGTGGGTGAACGGAAGTCCCGCTCAGGATAGGTCCTTCGACCCTGGAGACACCGGCCGAAAGCTGGTTGGATAGACGCGGAGAAGCAAGGAGACGCTTCTCCGGCACACGTTACATACGGTTGTCAATCGATAAAGGCAAACTCGCCGCGAGGCGGGGACGCAAAGCCACGGGACTCTCTGGAGTTAGCCGGGTTGCCGAGGCAGACCGATCAGGGTCTCTGCCCGGTGGAGAGGGAAAGTCCGTGATCGGTCGTTGTCTATGGGGCGCTGCCCTCACACTCACCATGCTGCTGGTGCCCGCCGGACCCAGAGCTCAGGTCGGGGCCGTGCGGGTAATCGCGGAGGGTGCGCCGGGGCTCGCAGCCGGAAACGGAACGGAGATGCTCCGAGGGGGGCTGCACAGCTCTCTTTCCCTCACACTGCACGGCGCCTTCTCGGTCGGGCATGCCCGGACCCTCTCCTGGGACCTGCTCCGCGCGTCCGGCATGACGGTCGGAGGGTACAGCGAAACCGTCGCATCCGAGCATTTCGCCTTTAGCCTCTCACCTCAGTCCTCTCAGGATCTGAACGAGGACGGTGTCCCTGTTCGACGCTTCACCTGGACCAATCCGCCTGCCAACACCGTCATCCGGGTCAGCGTCCAGCGCATACTCCGCGTGACCTCAACGCTGACGATGTTCCACGGCGGCGCCTATCCGCTGTCCTCAGTCCCTGCCGACGTACAGCCGTATCTTCAGGTCACGCCCTCGCTCAGGCTCTCGGCGTCCCAGATCTCTATGGTCAGAGGGATCGCCGGCCGTCAGAGATCCGAGCGGAACGTTGTGAACGCCGTGGCCAACTGGGTGGCATCCAACGTCCACTACGACTCTTCGCTTGTCGGGGGGCCCTATAACGCCTCCTGGGTCCTGAGCAATCGGCGAGCGACCTGCCAGGGATATGCCGGCGTGATGGCCGGGATGCTCCGCGCCCTTGGCATTCCCGCTCAGGTCGTCTATGGCTGGGTCTCCACCACGCCACTCACCATCCGATCCGGTTCCAGCGTTCAGACCATCCAGTGGGCCGAATCGGGGACGGGCGGGACGTTCCATGACTGGCTCAACGTGTACTTCCCGGGAACCGGCTGGGTGGCCTATGACCCCCAGCTCGAGAAGTCGTTCGCCGACACCCGGCACTACGCCCTTCTGACCGCCGTCGATGCCTCCGACCCCATACTCGGGGCATACATCGCGGACCCGGTGGGGAACCAGTCGGTGACGGGGCGCCCGCTGGCGAATGGCGGGCCCGAGGCGGTGCCGGAGGATGGCTCGCTGCCCGCCCAGGTCCACGAGAATGACTCCCTGCAGCTCCATGTCTCATCGATTGTCCACGATGTGAAAGCCGTCACTCTCTTCGCCCGATAGAAC
>JAICWV010000149.1 GCA_025966365.1 Chloroflexota bacterium
CCCCAATATCCCTTTCCCCGTCAATCTTCGACCGGAAGGCTACGCTTCCGACCATGGGGGAGACCCACGATAGGGGCAGTGCCGGACTAAAGTTCTCTCCTGCGCTCGTACGTACACCGGTGCAGAGCCGCTAGGAGGCTGCCTCGCTCAATGTCTGTAGCTCGTCCGGGCCGAGCTTGATGTCGGCCGCGGCGACGTTCTCCTCCAGGTGCTTCACACTGGACGTCCCCGGGATGACCAGCATCACGGGCGACCGCTGCAACAGCCAGGCCAGCGCGATCTGTCCTTGCGTGGCGTGGTGATGGGCGGCGACCCGGTCCAGCGGGCCGCCGGGCTCGGTCAGCGGTCCGGCTCCGAGCGGCGCCCAGGGAATGAACGCCATGCCGTGCTGCTCGCAGTACTCTAGAACCGGCTGGGAGGACCGGTCGGTCAGGTTGTAGCGATTCTGGACAGAGACGAGCCGCGCCACCTGCTGACCGCGCTCGATCTGCTCCACGCTGAAATTCGACACGCCGATGTGCCGGATCTTCCCCTCGTGTTGCATATCCGCCAGCACCCCCAGTGATTCCTCGATCGGCACATTTGGGTCCGGCCGGTGGAGCTGATAGAGGTCAATCTCGTTGAGCCTCAGCCGTCTGAGGCTCCCTTCGAGGGCCTGACGCAGATACTGCGGCTCTCCGCTCGGCGTCCAGCGGTTCGGGCCCGGGCGCGTCTGCCCACCCTTGGTGGCAATAACCAGCCCCCTGGGATACGGATACAGTGTCTCCCCGATCAGCCGCTCGGACACATCCGGGCCGTAGGCATCGGCCGTGTCGATAAAGTCCACACCCAGATCGACCGCCCGGCGGAGGACGGCCCTGCTCTCCTGCACGTCCGCCGGTTCGCCCCATATACCGGAGCCGGTGATGCGCATGGCGCCGAACCCCATGCGATTGACGGTGAGGTCACCGCCGATGGTGACTGTTCCTGCCGCAGTGGCGCTGATAGTCTGGCCGCTTGTCATGCTGATAAGACTCCCCTGTGGATGTGTCTCGAGTCCCTGCAAGATGCCTGCCGCCCTTCCCGGTCGGCAGTGTAGGCTCAGAGGACGAAGGAGGGAGTATGAACGCACCGACGGCTGCGCGCCCCTACGCGCCGGGCTATGGCATGCCCGACTCGACGGATAACTTGCTGCCCTGGGAACACGTGATCCAACGGCTGACCGACGCTCGCACCTACTGGATCGACACCGCCTCGCGTGCGGGCCGCGTCCATGCCACACCCATCTGGGGCGGGGTGGTGGACGGGACGCTGTATGTGGAGGGCGGCCCGGGAACGCGCCGGGGCCGCAACATCGCCGAGAACTCCAACGTGGCCGTCCACCTCGAAAGCGGGGAGGATGTGGTGATTCTGGAAGGGACGGCGGAGCAGGTGGTGCCGCCGGACCCGGCGCTGGCGAGCCGTCTGGCCACCGTGCTGGAGGAGAAATACGGCCCTCGCGGCTACCACCCGACAGCGGACCAGTGGAACGAGGGCGGGCTCTACGCCATCCGTCCGGGCATTGCCTTCGCCTGGACACAGTTTCCCAGCGATTGCACCCGATTTACGTTCAAATAGACATGTCTACTGGACCACGCTGAAGGTCATGCCCAGCTCGCTCAGCCACTGGCGGTAGCGGATGGAGAGGCGATCGGCACGGGCCGAGACTTCGGCGGCGAGATCCAGTGGCAATTCCTCGGGGAATTGCGACATCACCACCGGAATGTCCTGCTCGAAGATCCGGTCCTGAAACTCGACCACCTCCGCATCGGGCATGTCCTCCTCGTAGTCCATGCTGATATACATCCAGACCGCCGATTCCCGCGGCGCCACTGGGGTCACGGTGAAGTAGATCGAGAACCTGCCACCGGTCTGCTTGATAAAGTAGCCGGTCAGCGGCCGGAAGACTTTGTACACATACGAGGAATAACTGCCCACGCCGGTACCGTCCGGGTTGGGCTGCCAGACCTTGATCTCGCTGGTGACGATCCCCTCAGGAGTGAGGTCCGCTCGATACTCGTCCACGGTGGCGTGATCCTGATCGCCGAGAAGCCCCTCGTGCACGTAGGGAAAGTGGGCGATGTCGAGGAAGTTCTCGACCAGCCGCGGACCGGCGGCGCCGACCACCCACGGACCCCAGCGCACGTTGCGGAAGTCGGGATCGTCCCACTCGGGAATGCAGGGAACGTCCTGAGTGGGCTCGCCCATGCAGACCCAGATCCAGCCATAGCGCTCCTGTGCCTGGAACATCTGCAGGCGGGCCTTTTGCGGCGGCTTGGTCTCGGGTGCGGCGGGAATATAGACGCACTGGCCCTCGGCGTTGTAGTGCCAGCCGTGGTAGGGGCAGATGAGGCAGTCGGTGTCCACGGTCCCTCTGGATACGTGCTCAACCCTGCTCCCGGGCGCGCTGAGCCGCGTTCCCCGATGGAAACACAGATCGTAGGCCGCGGAGAGGCGATTGCCGGTGCGCCACAGCACGACCGGCTGATCCAGGAGGTGCGCACCGTACGGCGTTCCCTCCACCACGTCCTCGGCACGCGCCACCACGTGCCAGTCGTTCTTCATCACCGGATCTATACAGGCCAGCCGCTCGACCAGGGTAGGCGTAACCACGAATGTCCCTCCGCGCGGAATGTAGGCAAAGTATAGCCGCGCCGAAGACGTGAGTCTACGCCGAGAGCGCCTCGCTGAAGGCCGTCTGCCTTCCCTCGAAGACGATGCGATCGACCTCGGAGAGATAGCCCGCGAAGTAGACCGGCTTGCCGATCCGCGCCGAGAGCTCGGCGGGAGTGATGCCGTCGATGGTGCGGGAGCCGGTCTTATCGAGCATGACCGAGGGCAGGATCACGATCTCGCCGTTGTAGCGATGCGCGTTGGTGATTACGTCACCGCCGGTGAGAAGCCCGGAAACGCGCACGCGCGGCCCGAAAAAGCCGTTCTTCAGGACGGCATGCTCCGCCTGCGCCCCGGACAACTGAGCCCACTTCCCGGTGAGATCGCCCAGCACGTCCTCAATCATCTCCGCCGAGACCAGCGTTGCCGAAGGACCGGCCGGCCGCTCGCCCCGGCGCAGGATGCGGCGGCGCAGCCGCGACCAATCGTCCATCAGATCACGAACCATGCCGATACCGTTCTCGAACTGTGGGTAGCCGTCGTAGCTCTCGGCCGAGGGCACCGGCTCGCCGCACAGGAGATAGAACTCGTCGGAGGCGTAGACGAGCGAGCAATCGAAGTCGCGCCGGAACTGCCGCTGCCACCGCCGCACCTGTCTGACCACGGCTCGCGCTTCGTCCGGAAGGAAGGTGCGGAGTGGAAGGTCGGCGGCGCTGGGAAGGATGCGGCTGCAAGAGGGCTCGGGACCGGAGAGGATCTCCTGCGGCGTCCGGGTCAGCCCCACCGGTACCACGCCGATAGAGAGCACGGACGGGAAGTGCGCAGAGAGATCGGCCACCGTCCGCTCCAGCATCTCCCCGTCGTTCATGCCGGGGCAGGTGACGACCTGGGTGTGGACCTGGATGCCCAGTGAGAAGAGCCGCTCCAGCGTCTTCATGATGTCCGGCGCCCTGTCGTTCCCCAGAAGGATGCGCCGCATGTTCTGATCGGTGGCATGGACCGAGACGTAGAGCGGGCTCAGCCGCTGCTCGGCGAGGCGCTCCCAATCGCGCTCGTTGAGATTGGTCAGGGTGACGAAGTTCCCGAAAAGAAACGAGTAGCGGTAATCGTCGTCGCGGATGTAGAGGCTGGAGCGCATGGTACCGGGAAGCTGATCGATGAAGCAGAAGGGGCAGTGGTTATTGCACTCGCGGATGGGCGAAAAGGTGGGCTCGGTAAAAGCGATACCCGGAATCTCGTCCAGGTCCCGAAGGGCAACCACATTGCGCACGCGTCCCGGCTCGCCCTGGGAAACCACTTCCAGCTGCCACATGTCCTCATCAGCCGTGAAGAACTGGAAGTCGATCACATCCCGAATCTTGCGGCCGTTGACGGAGAGAATGACGTCGCCGGAACGAATCCCTGCGCGATGGAGCGGGCTATCCGCATCCACTGTGTCCACCACCCCGCCGCGGGGATGCCCTTTCCGGCCCACCTGTCGCGCGCCGGCATTACCCAGCTCGACGCCCGACACGAGGTCACCAGGCGCGCCGATCGGTTGTAGACGGGGAGCAGTCACAAACACTCCAGAAAAAACGGCGCACCAACGGCGCGCCGAAAGAGATATCTCTACCCCGAGTGTAGGAAGCTTCGAGGGATTATGTCAATGGACTTTCACTGTTGCGATGTGCGACACAGTGCAACTCCAGATTATGAATGTAGCGTGTCGCATCGGAAATGCTCAGCCCACTCCATGCCGATCGAGGGCGTATTCGATGGCCTCCCCCAGGCTCATGGCGTGGCCCTCTTCCCAGGCTCGGCAGAATGTGTCCATGCCGAGATCCTCGCGGGCGCGGCGCATAGCGCGCTCGAGGTCTTCCTGCTCGTCGGGGAGTGTGCTGGGCATCTCCGTGGCCTCGCGCCAGGCCGCCTCCGCTCCTGCCAGCCGTGCAGCGCGCACGGCCCTCCCCTTCTCCACGGCAAGCTCGGCCATGTGGCCCAGGACGAAGGGTACCAGCCACCTCTCTTCCAGCTCCCAGCAGAGGGCAAGACTTTCCGAGAACAGAGCTGTAGCTCGCTCCAGGTCTCCCTGCAGGTGCTCCGCACACCCCAAACTGTCCAGGGCCGGCGCGAGTTCTCCCCGGACGCCCAGCGCTCGGAGGTGTTGCACACTCTCTTCGAGAGAGGCACGCGCCTCCTTATACTCACCCTTTTCCATCAAGGTGTAGCCGAGATTGTTCAAGGTGGCGGCGACGTTGGTTCGATCCCCGAGTTCACGGAACAGGGAGAGAGCGCCACGAAAACACGACTCGGCCCTCGCGGAGTCCCCGCGTTGCATGGCAACGCTGCCAAGCCCAATGAGGTTCTCCGCGATTCCCTGTGAGTCTCCTACCTCACGGCAGATATGAAGGCTCTCCTCAACCAACTGAGCAGTACGGGACTGGTTTCCCTCTCGTTCCGTGGTCACGGCCAGATTGCGTAACACCCAGGCAATCTCCCGCCGGTCCCCGATGCGGCGTGCCAGCACGAGCGCTTCCTCCAGCCCTTCCGTGGCCGGCTCGTGCTCATCACGGAGCCCGGAAAGCGCTCCGGCCCGGGCAAGCGCCCTTGCACGAATAGGAACCGCGATAGACCCGCTCCGGTCAAAGGCCTCCTCTAGCCAGTGGAACCCTTCGCTCCAGTGGCCGTTCATGCGCCAGAAGTCGAAGAGGGCGGAGGCGAGACGCAGCCCCTCTTCGATCCGGCCTCGCTCCCGCAACCACGCGAGGGCGGACCGAATATTGTCCAGCTCCCGCTCTAGCTGGGCGAGGCGCTCGGCCTGACGCACGCCGAGAAGCTCCGGCGCTGCGCTCTCGCATAGTCCGAGGAAGTAACGCGCATGCTCCGCTTTCACGCACTCCGTGTCGCCTCGCTTCACGAGCTTCTCGGCTGCAAACTGCCGGATGGTCTCCAGCATGGTGAACCGCGACTCCTCGTCCCCCTCTCGCCGTACCAGGCTCTTGTCGATCAGCGAGGACATTCCCTGCAACAGATCAAGCCGCCCGTCGGAATTGCAGACCGCCTCTGTCGCGTCGAGGGTGCAGCCACCGGCAAACACGCTAAACCGAGTAAAGAGCGCCTGCTCCTCCTCGTCCAGGAGGGAGTAGCTCCACTCGATGGTGTTGCGGAGTGTTTGCTGCCGGAGGGGTTGGTCGGTCGCGCCTCCGGTGAGGAGCGTGAGCGGATGTGCGAGCCGCTGTAGCAGGTCGTGAGGTGGGAAGAACTTGATCCGGGCGGCAGCAAGCTCGAGGGCGAGCGGCAAGCCATCCAGGTGATAGCAGATCTCGGCGACTGTCCGCGCATCAGCCTCGCTCACGTTGTACTCCGGACGGACCGCCCTCGCCCTCTGCACAAAGAGCGTCACCGCCGGCGAGCGAACGGCATCCCCCAGTGAAGTCAGCGACGAGGGAAGTGGGACCGCCAGGGGTTGCACTTCCATCTCCTGCTCCAGTCGCAGGTGCAGAGGAGCGCGGCTGGTCACGAGCGCAGTTACCCGCGGGCAGACGGCGAGCAGCTGGGAGAGGAATGGAGCCGCTGGTATCAGGTGCTCGAAGTTGTCCAGCACAAGGAGCCACATTCGGTTCTGTAGATGGGCGATGAGAGACTCCTCGATCGGCTGTCCGGCTTGCTCGCGGACTCCCAACGACTCCGCCAGGTCTGCCGGAACCAGGGCGGGATCGCTGACCGAGGCCAGTGGGACGAAGCTCACGCCCAGAGAAAAATCATCGGCAAGACTTCGGGCCACGCCCACGGCCAGTCGAGTCTTGCCCACCCCACCGGGACCGGTAAGAGTCAGCAGGCGAATGCCGTCCCAGCGAATGAATTGGATGGCCCGCGCCTCATCTTGCTCGCGGCCAATCAGGGGAGTGGGCTCCGCCGGCAGGGGGAGGGTGGAAATGGGCCCGGTCGGGCCACGACGCCTGCTTACCGCGGAGACGAGCTGGGCGCGATCAGCCGGAGTGAGGTCGAGCGCCTCGGCCAGGAAGTCGACTGTGTCGCGACGGGGAGCCGTTCGCAACCCCCGCTCCAGGTCACTGACCCCACGGACGCTGAGGTTGGCTCGCTCGGCCAGCTCTTCCTGAGTCAGTCCCGCGGCCACGCGAAGACGCCGCAAGAGGGCAGCGAACGTCGGCGAATCGACAGCGTCCATGAGCGAGCGGGCACCTGCTATTACACCGTCTGCCCGGTGTACAGAGAGCGGGCGCACGGCTGGCCCCACAGTACATGCGCTGTCGGTGGGAGTCAACACAGACTCGTCGAGCATTGCGTGGGTCGAGTGCGTGGGTTGCGTCTGGTGATCAGCGCTTCAGCGCCGGAGAATAGGTGCCATCAAGAGGCGTTCCAGCTCACTGGACGCTACGCCCCACGCGCTCCTGCCGGTGCCCCTGAGCGGCTCCGCTCACCGACGGGAGTGCAGTTCTTATCAGGAGGCAGGCACAACTCGCCTGACAGAACAGCCATGAGACGTCTACTGGTGTGTGCCGCGATCATCGTGTGGAGCGGGCTGTTGCACAGCCCGGTTCACGCAGCAAAGGGGCCTACTGTCGGCAGTGAAATGGGCTACGTGTACGCCCAAGGAAAGGCGCCCAGGTCAGGCGGGACCACCAGCGCCCCTGACATGTCTTACCATGGCGGCACTATCCTCTCCACGGCGTACATCAGCGCGATATTCTGGGGTCCCTCGTGGTCGGACACAACCTTCTCCAACGACAAAATCATCGGCATTGACGCCTTCTATACCGGGTTCGACAGGAGTTCCTACGCGGCGACCTCGGACGAATACTCCGGCTCCAACGGGCAGATCTCGTCGAGCACCACTTATGGCGGCCACTCTATCGACACCTCGACGGCTGCGAACGGGAGCAAGCCGAGTGCCATCCTGGCTGAGGTAGCCAGGCAGATCACGAACCCCGTCGCTAACGGCTTCTACGCCGTGTACACCGACCTTCCACGGGGCAACGCCAAATACTGTGCCTGGCACAGCTGGGGACTCGTCTCCGGGGTAGAGGTTCAGTTTGCCTACTTCTTTAGTCTCGACGGCGATTCCGGCTGCGATCCCCAATCGACGGTCCCATTCCAAAGCCAGGGGCTGGCCGCACTCGCAAATGTAAGCGCAGCCGAGTTGAGCGAGGCACGTACCGATCCTCGTGGAGATGGCTGGTACGACAGCGCCGGCCTGGAGAATGGCGGCAAGTGTGCCTGGACCTTCGGTGGCCCTTACGTGACGCTCAGCAACGGCACCCAATGGAAGCTGCAGGGCGAATGGAGCAACTACGCGTACGACAACGGCACCGGGTATCAGAACGCGTCGGGCCAGGGTGGCTGCATCGACGGCAGCAATTACCCTGGACCCTTCACGATGTGAGAGATCGGCACGAGCCCCCGCCACGACTCTGTGGCTGACAAGAGGAACCCGAGTGCGATCTAGATCCCGGGCATCCGGATAACGCATGCTGCCCTCCTGCACACGACCGGAGCGGGCGCCGGCCATAGCGTGAGGGTGGCATGCTGATTTCGGGCGACCTCCGTCGTCATCAAATAGCCTTGACTCGTCATAACTGCTTCTGTAAAGTACAAGACACAACCACATACCCCTACGTTGACGGGAAGAGTACGCGCTATCGGTGGCCAGAGAGAGCCGCGATGCTGGAATGCGGCGTCACGCGACACGCGGAAAAAGATCCCCGAGTAGCCAGTCGAAGGCCCAAAGGTCAGTAGGCTCAGCCGGTGTCAGTCACCGTTATCGAGGCTGAAGTATCGGAGATCCTCTC
>JAICWV010000041.1 GCA_025966365.1 Chloroflexota bacterium
CACAGGCAGGCATACCGTGTATTTCGGCGAGTACGAGCGGACAGTTGACCAGAAGGGCCGCATTACCGTACCCGGGCATCTTCTGGCGGCCCACGGCGACGTGGACTGGAGTCGGGTCATGGTGGTCAAGGGCGAAGAGGCCTGCCTCTATGTCTACGACCTGACGACATGGAAGGCGGTTCTCGACGAGGCATACCGGAGCCTTGACGACGACGAAAGCCGCATCTTCATGCACCGTGCCCTCTCCGATGCGCACCTCTCCGACATCGACAACCTGAAGCGGATCAGCGTGCCCTCGGCGCTGTTGCAGTATGCCGCCATCGATCGGAAGACGGTGATCGTGGGTATGTTCAGCCGGCTGGAATTATGGGACCCCAACGCATGGCGCGAGTATCTCGGGTCGCTCGACGAGGTCAGCGTGCCGTCCGTCGCCGATCTCTCGCGAGCCCGCATCCGAGAGGTGTCCTGAGTCCCTGGAGCCCAATCAGCCAGAGGACCTCCCCGATCCAGGGGGCAAGAATGGCCCCGGAACGCCCGGAAACGGGGTATACTTTCGTGCTGGGGCGATATTCGTTTTCGACTCCCGAGACGGTGCCGGACGAACCGTCTGGACCGTGGCCCTTCGCACGTACCGCTGTTGTCCAGCGAAGCGCTGCGCTTCCTGGACCCCACATTCGCTTATCTGTTGGCTTATTCATGTCTCTCACCGGCCTTGCCTCTCGCATCTCTGAACTGGATCCCATCAAGCATCAGACTCGGCATCCGGCGTCCCGGCGCGTATTCGGGCTGCTTTCGGCAGCGCGTCCCGTGGTCACCGCTGCCCTCGCCCGTGAAGCGCGAGGACCGTTACTCCTGATAACTGCGCACTTGCAAAGTGCTGTGGATCTGACTCAAGAGCTGCCCCAGTGGACCGAACGTGACGTACTCCTCTATCCAGCGCTCGACACGCTCCCGTATGAGCGCGTTCGGATCGATCGAACAGTGCTGGCGCAGCGCGAGCGGGTGGCGCGGGGGATCGCGGAGGGGGTGGACATGCTCGTGGTCGCTCCGGTTCGCGCACTGCTCCAGCCGCAGCAACCTGCTGTGACGCTTCCCGATGCCGTCACCATTCGGACGGGTGACGTGATCGATATCCACCGTGTGGTGGAACGATGGGTTGCCGCCGGATATGCCGAGACGGCCGCCGTGGAGGAAGCGGGTACTTTTGCGCGGCGCGGGGGTGTCCTCGACATTCATCCGACCGGAGCCGAACTTCCGGTCCGCATCGAGCTTTTTGGGAACGAGGTCGAATCGCTGCGCACCTTCAACCCGGCAACACAGCGCTCTGTCGGCTCGTGCGACGAGGTCACAATCGAGCCTATCGCAGGGCTTGATGAAGACGCGCGTATGGAGGCCCTTGAAGCGCTTATGGAGTTGGACACAAGTTCCATGAATGCCGAAGCGCAAAGCTCCTGGATGGACGATCTGGCGCGGCTGGAGGCGGGGGCCGGGCTGGATGAGCTGGGCGTCTTCATGCCGTATCTGCTGCCCTTTTCCTCACTGCTTGCCCAGCTCTCAGACGGTCCTTGCATCGTCCTGGAGGGCGGCCAGGAGGTGCGGGAGGGTCTGGCCGAACTGTCCCAACAGGTTATCGACGTGCAGCGCACACGAGCGGAATCGGGTGACTTGCCCGGGGGACTGCGGCCCGCTCTCATCGACGCCGGGACTGTGCTGGCGGACCTCGAGCGCCGGGTGATGGTTGAGTGGTGGAACGGATCCGCGCCCAATGTAGCCGATCGGGATCTGTCGGGACTGTTCGTTCCGGCTCCTGTATTCGCCGGCCGCCTGCGGTCGCTCACGCAGGACCTTGGACGTCATCCGGCCCGAACCACCGTGATCGCCACGCAGCAGGCCCCGCGAATCTCGGAGCTCCTGTCGGAAGACGACATTGCCTATCACGACCTGACGCCACTCCTGAACGCTCCGGCCCCGGGAGTGACCGTCACCTCCGCAAACGTGGCCGAGGGATGGATGATACCGGGTGTGGATCTGGTCGTATTGAGCGATCACGAGGTGTTTGGCCGTGCCCGGACCCGCCCGGTTCCTCGCCGACGAGCCGCCAGAACCGCGTTCTTCACCGACTATACGGCCGGGGACTACGTGGTGCATCTGGAGCACGGCATCGGCCGCTTCGACGGGATCACGCGCATGTCTGTGGACGGCGCGGAGCGCGAGTATGCCCTCATCCAGTTTGCCGGCGCCGATCGTGTCTACGTCCCGACCGATCAGCTCGAACGGCTCACGAGATATGTCGGGGTGGGAGAGACCGCTCCACATCTCAGCAAGCTGGGTGGAGGTGAGTGGCAGCGGGCGCGGCAGCGAGCCAAAAAGGCGGCTGAAGACATTGCGCACGAGTTGGTCGATCTCTACTCCAAGCGGCTGGCTCGTCCCGGTCACAGCTTCTCACCCGATACGCCGTGGCAGCAGGAGCTTGAAACCTCCTTCCCGTATCCCGAGACCCTGGACCAGGAAATCACCGTCCGCGACGTGAAGGCCGATATGGAGGAGCCGCGGCCGATGGACCGTCTGGTTACGGCGGACGTGGGCTACGGGAAGACCGAGGTTGCGGTGCGAGCTGCGTTCAAGGCGGCAGTGGACGGAAAGCAGGTTGCGGTTCTCGTTCCGACCACGATTCTCGCACAGCAGCATTTCGAGACGTTCGCCGAACGGATGGCTCCTTTCCCGGTAAAAGTCGAGGTTCTGAGCCGATTTCGCAGTACGGCGGAGCAGAAAGACGTGCTGGCGCGCCTGGCCTCGGGCGAGGTCGATATCGTCATCGGAACCCACCGACTGCTCCAGAAGGACGTGATCTTCAAGCACCTGGGGCTCCTGGTCATCGACGAGGAGCAGCGATTCGGCGTGAAGCACAAAGAGCGGCTGAAACAGCTACGCGAGACCATCGACGTTCTCACGCTTACCGCCACGCCGATTCCACGAACGCTCCACATGACATTGGTTGGCATACGCGAGGTCAGCGTGATCGAGACCGCGCCCGAGGGCAGGCTGCCCATCCGTACCTATCTGCAGCAGTTCGACGATCGCCTCGTCCGAGAGGCCGTCTTGCGGGAGCTGGATCGCGATGGCCAGGTCTACTTCGTCCACAACAAGGTCGCCTCCATCGATGCTATGGCGGAAAGAATCAGGCGGCTGGTGCCGGAGGCACGCATCCTTGTCGGCCACGGGCAGATGGAAGACGCCCAGCTGGAGCGCGTGATGCTCGACTTCGCACACCACCGCGCCGATATGCTGGTCTCCAGCACCATCATTGAGAACGGCCTGGACATCCCCAACGTCAATACCATCATTGTGAACAACGCTCATACCCTGGGGCTGACACAGCTCTACCAGCTCAGAGGGCGCGTGGGCCGCAGCGCCAACCAGGCGTACGCATATCTCCTCTACCCGCGCGACGTCCACCTGAGCCACGATGCCGCCCGCCGGCTGGAGGCCGTGTTCGAGGCGCAGGACCTGGGTGCCGGCTTCAACATCGCCATGAAGGATCTCGAGATCCGCGGAGCCGGCAACTTGCTGGGCGCCGAGCAGAGCGGAAATGCCACGGCCATAGGCTTCGATCTGTACACCCGTATGGTCTCTGATGCCGTCGAGCGTCTGCGCGGCATCGCGGTCGAGGAGCCGCCCAGTATCACCATCGATCTTCCGCTCACCCGCTTTCTCCCCGCCGACTACGTGGGCAATGAAGCCGAGAGGCTTCGGCTCTACCGGAGGCTGGCGTCGGTTGGAACTCGCGACGAAATGGCAGACATCGGAGCCGAGCTGCGCGACCGCTTCGGTCCTTTCCCGGTCGAGGTTGAGAACCTCCTCAGCGCCGTTGAGATCAAGCTGGCGACGGTGGAGGCGAGGGTCCACACCGTCTCGCTTTCTCGAGACGTCCTTGTGATCAAGGCGGATCCCTCGGGGTTGTTCGACCGCGTTGCACTGTATCGGGCCTACGGTGCCGAGGCGCGGATCAGCGGCAGCATGTTGCGCATCCCGGCAGCGCGTCTCGGTGCGGACTGGCTGGAGGCCATCCGCCGGATCCTGACCGACATGGCCGGCCTGCGCGCATCGCTCAGTGCTCGGCAGGCGGTCGAGGCCTGATCGCGGCACAATATCTTCTACTAACCGGACGGTCCCTTCCCACATCTTGTATTTTCCCCGGTTTCGGGGCTCCCCGAAACCCAAATCTGCTGGTATACTTGTGACAGTCTCCAGCAACTGGAGTTCCCCGTGGCAACCAAACTCGTTATCGTAGAATCTCCGTCTAAAGCAAAGACCATCGAGAAATTTCTCGGCTCGGACTATCGCGTTCTGGCGTCAGTTGGGCATGTCATCGACCTTCCGGCCAAGGGCCTTGGCGTTGATACCCGGCGGAAGTTTCAGCCCAAGTATGTCGTCATTCCGGGAAAAGAGAAGGTTCTTCTGGACCTGCGGCGCGCCAGCCGCCAGGCGGACGAAGTATTCCTCGCTCCCGACCCAGACCGCGAGGGCGAAGCCATAAGCGCGCATCTGGCGCGCGCGCTCGAAATCCCCAACGCCCGCCGCGCCGTTTTCAACGAAATTACCAAGAGCGCGGTCAAAGATGCCATCGAGCATCCACGCGCGATTAACGATAATCTCGTCAACGCCCAGCAAGCGCGGCGCATCCTCGATCGCCTGGTCGGATACAAGATCAGCCCACTGCTGTGGCGGCGCGTTCAGAAGCACACCAGCGCCGGCCGCGTGCAATCGGTCGCAGTGCGCCTGATCGTGGACCGCGAAGAGGCGATACGCAGCTTCGTTCCAGAGGAGTACTGGACGCTCACCGCCAGGCTCTCGAAGCTGAAGGACCGTAAGGTCTTCGGTGCCGAGCTCCTTCGACGGCGAGACCAGGGCGAGAAGGAGAAGCTGCGCGTCGGCTCGGAGGCGGAGATGAACGCCATCCTCGAGAACGTGAAGGACGGTACCTTCACCGTGCTCAAGGTCGAGGAAAAGAAGACCAAGAGTATGCCGGCGGCACCGTACAGCACCAGTGCCATGCAGCAGGATGCTTCCTCTCGCCTGCGCTTTTCGCCCAAGAAGACCATGAAGGTCGCGCAGGAGCTATACGAGGGAATCGACCTGGGTGAGGGCCGTACCGGACTCATCACCTATACGCGCACGGACTCGACCCGTATCTCTGACGAGGCGCAGAAAGCGGTTCGAGCCTACATCGGCGACGTTCACGGGTCTAAATACGTGGGCCCGGGACCGAGGTCGAAACCGAAGGCCAACGTGCAAGGAGCGCACGAAGCCATCCGGCCTACGGATGTCCAGCGTGTGCCCGACTCCATGCGGCGCTATCTTACCCCGGACCAGCTGAAGCTCTACACGCTGATCTGGCGCCGGTTCGTGGCCTCTTTCATGGCTCCGGCAGTGTTCGATTCGGTCCGCGCCACTATCGCAGCCGGAGATTACGTGTTCGCGGCCACCGGATCATCCCTCGCCTTCGAGGGCTTCTATGCAGTGTGGCCACGTGAGGAGAAGGACACGACCCTGCCCGCCCTCGAGGCGGGAGAGGATTTGAAGCTTCATGGCCTCGATCCCGTCCAGCATTTCACGGAGCCGCCGCCCCGCTACACCGAGGCCAGCCTGGTCAAGGAGCTGGAAGAGCTGGGTATCGGCCGGCCCAGCACCTATGTGCCGATCATCAGCACCATTCAGCAGCGGAAGTACGTGAAGCTGGAAAACCGCCGCTTTGTTCCGCTTGAGCTGGGTGAGACGGTCAACCGCTTGATGAAGCGGCACTTCCCGGAGATCGTGGACGTGAAATTCACGGCTCAGGTGGAATCCGGCCTCGACCAGATCGAAGACGGCGAGCGTGAGTGGACCGAGCTGCTGACCGACTTTTACGGAGAGTTCCGGTCCGCCCTACAGCAGGCCGAGAAAGACATGGAGAAGGTTGAGCGGCCGGTGATTGAGATCGGGGAAGCCTGCCCCGAGTGCGGCAGTCCTCTCGTCATCAAGCAGGGTCGCTTTGGCGAATTCATCTCCTGTTCCAACTACCCGGCTTGCAGCTACTCGCGGCAGTACCAGAAGAAGATCGGCGTGCCGTGCCCTCGCTGCGGCGGCGACCTGGTGGAGCGGCGCAGCAAGCGCGGCAAGATCTTCTACGGCTGTGGCACCTACCCGCAATGCGACTTTGCTCTGTGGGATCGCCCCATTCCTCAGCCGTGTCCCGTGTGCGGCGGTCTGATGGCCGTGACATCGCGAGGCAAGCCCGTGACGCGGTGCACCGAATGCTCCCACGAGCAGGCGGTGGTGGAGGAGCAGTCCCCTCAGCCTGTTCTCGCGCACTAGATCCAACTCCCGGTAACTGAAGAGGACCATGCACCACGCAATCCGCGATTACCTCCTCGACCTGGAGCAGCGGCGCGGCGCGTCACAACACACGGTGACAAACTATCGGCTGGATCTGGAGCATCTCGCAGACTGGCTTTCCGGGCGCGGCGTACTGGACTGGCCGTCCGTCCGCCGCCAGGACATGCGGGCCTGGGTGGCCTGGATGCATCAGGAGGGGTATGCCTCGACCAGCATCGCGCGCAAGCTTTCGGCCGCCCGAGCGCTCTATCGTTATCTCGTCCGGGAAGGAGTCACCGCGGAAACACCGCTCCTGCTGGTGCCGACACCGCGGCAGAAGCGGACCCTTCCGGGCGTGCTGTCGATCGAGGAGGTAGAGCGTCTGCTGGAGGCGCCCGACCGCGAGTCCGCACTTGGGGTCAGGGATCGCTGCATGCTCGAGGTCCTCTACGCCACCGGGCTGCGCCTGAGCGAGCTTCTCTCTCTCACCACCGGCTCTATTCAGTGGACGGCACGAAGCGTCCGTGTCATCGGCAAGGGGAACAAGGAGCGCATTGTGCTTCTGGGCGACCTCGCCGTCGATGCGCTGGAGCGCTACGTCCACCAATCGCGGCCACTCCTGCTCGGTGGCCGGGAGCTGGACGCGCTCTTTATCAGCCATATCGGCCGGCCCCTGAGCGTTCGCGGCTTTCATGCCGTCCTGCAGGGGCACCTGCAGCACGCGGGCATCGAGCGGCATGTCACGCCCCATACCCTCCGGCATAGCTTCGCCACCCATCTTCTGGAGGGCGGAGCCGACGTGCGCTCGGTGCAGGAGCTACTCGGCCACGCCAGCATCAGTACCACCCAGGTCTATACCCACGTCTCGAGGGCCTACCTCCGCGACGTTTATGCCCGGGCGCACAGGGGGGCGTGATGACCGCACACGCCACCACCATCGTGGCCATCAAGCGGAATGGGGAAGTAGCTCTGGCAGGCGACGGTCAGGTCACCGTGGGAGACACGGTGTTGAAACATCGGGCCGTCAAGATCCGGCGCGCCCACGGCGGTCGCGTCCTGGCCGGGTTTGCCGGCGCCGTGGCGGATGCCCTGACGCTCTTCGACCGCTTCGAGATGCAGCTCGAGCGCTCAGCCGGCGATCTCCGCAAGGCGGCAGTGGAGCTGGCCAAAGACTGGAGGACCGATCGCTATCTCCGGCGGCTGGAGGCCCAACTTATCCTGGCGAATCCCGACACCTTGCTGTTGGTGACGGGGGAAGGAGAGATTATCGAGCCCGACGACGACGTACTGGCGGTAGGGTCTGGGGGAAACTACGCGCTGTCCGCCGCCAAAGCGCTGCTCGCCAACACCGACATGCAGGCAGGCGATATTGCGCGTGCGGCAATGGAAATCGCCGCCTCCATCTGCATCTATACCAACAATCAAATTTCTCTGGAGTGCCTCCAAGGCAGCGAGGAGCCACTCTCGGAAGGGGAGAGCCGTGTCCAGTAATTCACCGCGTGAGATCGTTGAGCAGCTCGACCGGACGATTGTCGGTCAGGTTGACGCGAAGCGGGCCCTGGCCGTTGCGCTCAGGGAACGGGAGCGGCGCAAGCTGCTTCCCGAGGAGATGCGGCGCGAGATCGGATCCAAAAACATTCTGTTGATCGGCCCGACCGGGGTGGGCAAGACGGAGCTGGCACGGCGCCTGGCTCGTATGGTGGACGCCCCATTCCTGAAGACGGAAGCCACCAAGTTCACTGAAGTGGGGTACGTGGGGCGCGACGCAGAATCCATCATTCGAGACCTGGCCGACGCTAGTGTCTCGATGGTTCACCGCGAGCAGCTCTCCACCGTTCGCGAGGAAGCCGAGGAGCGGGCGACAGAGCGCATCCTGAACTACCTGATCGGGGAGGGGACCGACGAGTCCGAAGAGCGAAGCGCCACGGCGCAGCGGGCCTATATGAAGCGCCGCCGTCGCACGATGGCCCGCCAGCTGGCCGACGAGGAGCTGGAAGAGCGTCTTATCGAGATCGAGATCGAAGGCGAAGAAGTCTACGGTTCGGTCCTTGAGTTCGCTTCGGGAATCGGTGCCGACGATATCCACGAGCAGTTTCAGGAGTTCATGAACAACGTCAATCTGTCGCGGAAGCGGTCAAGGCGCCTCCCCATCCGAGAGGCACGCCGGGTTCTGATCGAGCAAGAGGCCAACAAGCTCGTCGACTTCGACGAGGTGATCGATACCGCCTTGCGGCGGGTCGAGGAGTCGGGAGTCGTGTTCATCGACGAGATCGACAAGTTGGTGTCTCGCGGTAACGACTTTGGCCCGGATGTCTCGGGGGAAGGCGTCCAGCGCGACCTGCTGCCGCTGGTGGAGGGCGCGGCGGTCGCCACGCGCTATGGGATGATCAACACCGATCACATCCTTTTCATCGCCGCGGGCGCGTTCAACCGTTCCCGTCCGGCCGATCTCATTCCGGAGATCCAGGGCCGCTTCCCTATCAGGGTAGAGGTCAGGGATCTCAATGAGCGAGATTTTGTGGCCATTCTGACCGAGCCGGACAACGCGCTCACCCAGCAATATCGTGCGCTGCTGGCGACCGAGGGTGTAACCGTGGAGTTCACCGAGGACGGGATCAGGACGATGGCCCATTTCGCCTCCACCCTCAATGGCCGTACCGAGAACCTGGGGGCGCGCCGCCTGCACGGGGTCATGGAGAAGGTGATGGAAGACATAAGCTATCGGGCCGAGGACCTCAACGGTCAGACCATCATCATCGACGAAGCCTACGTGCGTTCCCGCATGGCGGATGTCCCCATGACCGACGACGCGAGCAAGTACATCCTGTAAGCGGGTGTCAGGTGTCTCGCCGGAGCAGACGCCCTCTGCTGGCACGCGAATTGCGGCGCAATGGATCGTCAAGCCGAAAGGAGCACGTTCATGACCAATGGGGGAACGCAGCACATCTACCAGGTAGGTGACGCCGTTCTGGTTCACATGGCGCCCGGTGTCGAGATCCCGGGTGTGATTGAGGACCAGAAGGACGGCAAGTTTCAGGTCCGCCTGGCCCAGCCCTGGACCGACGATTCCGGCGCAAAAACCGGCGACCTGTGGACCAGCCCGGACAAGCTGGCAGCCTACGTCGAAGAGGAAACCGGGGGACAGCAAGCCCTTCCCAAGCCCTGAGTCTGGTACAATGGGCCCGTAGACAGACCAGCGGCGACGCTGGTCTTTTCTACGCCTGTAACACACACGCGCTTTGATCGCACGATGTTGCCGTACTGCCACGGTGTGCGTGCGAGTTGACGGGCGCGGAGGTAGACAAACAAAGGAGGTCACCCCATGGCAGTTGTTGGTATGAAACAGCTCCTGGAAGCAGGAGTGCACTTCGGGCACCAGACACGGCGCTGGAACCCGAAGATGAAGCCGTACATCTACACCGAGCGAAACGGCATCCACATCATCGACCTGTCGAAGACGGTCAATCTGCTGGAGTCGGCATACGACTTCATCGAAGACGTCACCCGGCAGGGTGGCCGCGTGCTTTTCGTCGGAACCAAGCGCCAGGCACAGGACGCAGTCGCCGAGGAAGCGGCCAAAGCCGGCCAGTTCTTCGTCAACCAGCGGTGGCTGGGTGGCTTGCTCACCAACTTCAACACAATCCAGCAACGCCTGCGTCGGCTCGAAGAGCTGGAGCGTATGCGCGATACGGGGGAGATGGCAACGCTGCCCAAGAAAGAGCAGCTCAAGCTGACCGACGAGCACACCAAGCTGCAGAAGATCCTGGGTGGCATTCGCGGCATGAAGCGGCTGCCGGATGTGCTGTTCGTAATCGACACCCGCAAGGAGCACATCGCTATTCACGAGGCCCAGCGTCTTGACATCCCGATCGTCGCCCTTCTTGACACCAACTCCGACCCGGACGAAGTGGATTATCCGATTCCCGCCAACGACGACGCTATCCGCGCCGTCCGCTTGCTCTCGTCGAAGATCGCCGAGGCGGCGCAGCGGGGCGCACAGGAGCGGGCCAGTACCCTGGCCAAGGAAGAGGCCGAGGAGGGCTTTGAGCCGGGCGAGTACGAGGAGTACACCTTCGAGCCCGAAGGCTATGAGGCGTCGCTCGAGGTGGACGGCGGCACCGAGCTGGCCGAGGAAGCCGAGGAACGCGCCGACGAGTTCGCGGACCTGGAGGCGGCTCCTCCCGGATCGGGCGAAAGCGATCCGGTGGCCGTTACAGTGGCGGAAGAGGCTCCAGGGCTCAGCACCCCGGCAGAAACGGCCGGGGAGGGCCCCTTCGAGAGCAACACGCCCGCCGATGACGTCGCCCTCTCCGAGGTCGCCGCGACCGAAACAAACCCCGCCTAATCTTCGTATCTCACTGAGGAGATCCCATGACAACCATGAGTGGTGTTGAAGACATCAAGAAGCTTCGGGAAGAGACCGGAGCCGGCATCATGGAGGCCAAAAAGGCCCTACAGGACGCGGGCGGCGATTTTGAGCAGGCCAAAAAGCTGATCGAGCAGAGGGGCCAGGCGAGTATGGCCAAGCGCGCGGGCCGGACGGCGACGAACGGCATCGTCGAGTCCTACATCCATGCCGGGGGCCAGATCGGTGTCCTGGTGGAGCTGGACTGCGAGACCGACTTCGTGGCCCGCACGCCCGAGTTTCGGGAGCTGGCGCATGAGCTGGCGATGCAAATCGCGGCAACCGCCCCCGAGTACGTTTCCATGGACGAGTTCCCCGAGGCGGAAGCACACGAGATGAAGGAGCAATTCCGGCAGGAGGCCATTCAGCAAGGCAAGGAGGCTCAGGCCGACCGCATCGCCGAAGGCAAGTTCAAGAAAGCGGCTCAGTCCCGGGTCTTGCTCGACCAGCCGTACATCCGGGACGATTCCAGGACCATTCAGCAGTTGGTGAACGACGTGGCGCGAACAACCAAAGAGAACGTCGTCATCCGCCGCTTCGCCCGCTTCCAGGTGGGCGCGTAGATGGAATCCGCGGCGGTCCCGGAGGTCGCGTACCGCCGGATTCTCCTCAAACTCAGCGGCGAAGCGCTGCTGGGGCGGGAGGAGTACGGCATTGACCCCCTGATCGTCAAAGAAATCGCCGACGAGATCGTCACCATCCACGGATGGGGCGTCGAGGTCGCGGCCGTCGTGGGAGGTGGAAATATCTTCCGCGGCGCCGCGGCCGCGGCCCGCGGGATGGACCGGGCAACCGGCGATTACATGGGGATGCTGGCCACCGTGATGAACGGTCTGGCGCTCCAGGATGCCATTGAAAAGCTCGGAGTGCAGACCCGGGTCCTGAGTGGCCTGGAAATGGATAAGGTGGCCGAGCCCTTTATTCGCCGGCGGGCCGAGCGTCACCTGGAGAAGGGACGGGTCGATCTCCTGGTGGCAGGGACCGGGAACCCCTACTTCACCACGGACACGGCGGCGTCGCTGCGCGCGGTCGAGCTACACTGCGACGTCGTGCTCAAGGCAACCAAGGTTGACGGGGTCTACGAGTCGGACCCGGTCCGCAATCCCGCGGCCCGGAAGTTCGAGACGCTCGACTACATGGGCGCGCTCAACATGGGCGTGGAGGTGATGGACGCCACTGCCCTGTCCCTATTGAAGGACAAGAACCTGCCTATCATCGTGTTTAACCTCGCCCCCGGTAATATCCAGCGCGTCGTGCGCGGAGAGCGGATCGGCACGCTCATCGGTCCGAACGCGGGGGCAGTTCTCGCAAGCGTGGAGTAGCAACAATGGAACAGGAGCTGCTGTCCGAGTCCGAGCAGCACATGGAAAAGAGCCTCGACGTGCTGCGCCGGGAGCTGGCGAATATCCGAACCGGCCGCGCCAATCCGTCGATTATTGAGCACCTGTCTGTGGAC
Organism: Chloroflexota bacterium; assembly: GCA_025966365.1. GTDB lineage: Bacteria > Chloroflexota > UBA5177 > UBA5177 > UBA5177 > JAICWV01. The sequence goes on from JAICWV010000041.1 coordinate 12,216, forward strand.
TATTACGGAGCCCCAACTCCTCTGCTCCAGCTTGCCAGCATCAGCGCTCCGGACTCCCGCCAACTGCTGGTGCAGCCGTACGACCGAACTGCGATCGGAAACATTGAGCGCGCCATCCGCCAGTCCGACCTCGGGTTCAATCCAACCAACGAGGGTTCCCTGATCCGCATCACGATTCCGGCCCTGACCGAAGAGCGGCGCCGCGACCTGGTCAAGCTGGTGCACAAGCGGACCGAGGAATCGAAGGTCGCGATCCGCAACGTCCGGCGAGACTCAATGGATGCGCTGCGCAAGATGCGCAAGAACAAGGAAATCTCGGAAGACGAAGAGGACGTGGCCGAAGAGGATCTCCAGAAGCTGACCGACCGCTTCATCCGGGAGGCGGACGGAATCGGTAGCTCCAAAGAGCGCGAAATGTTGGAGGTCTGATGGTCACCGAGGCCAGGATCGAGGGGGAGACGAGTCTGGTCCCCCGCCATGTTGCCATCATCATGGACGGCAACGGGCGGTGGGCGCAGAAGCGCCACTTGCCGCGCCTGGCCGGCCATCGTGCCGGCGTTCGCAATATCCACCGCATTGTCCGGGCCTGCGTCGATGCGGGCATCTTTATGCTCACCGTGTATGCCTTCTCAACCGAGAATTGGGGCCGCCCGGAGAGCGAGGTCAACGGCCTCATGGCCATCTTTGCAGACGCCAGTGAGCGTGAGACCCGGCAGTTGCACGCAAACGGTGTGCGCATCCGTCACGTGGGTAGGATGGACCGCGTCCCTCGGCACTTGCAGCAAGCCATCCAGACCGCGGTGGAGCTGACACGGAACAACTCCGGCCTCACCCTGAACTTTGCGTTCAACTACGGCGGCCGTGCGGAGATCGTGGACGCCATGAAACGGATCATGGTCGACGGTATAGCCCCGGACCTGATCGACGAAGACATGGTCAGCCGGTACCTCTACACCGCGGACCTTCCGGACCCGGATCTGGTTATCCGCACCGCCGGCGAAATGCGTCTGTCAAACTTCCTGATATGGCAGGCGGCGTACAGCGAGTACTACTCGACGCCCAAGCCATGGCCGGACTTCGATGAGGAGGATCTCCACGCCGCCGTTGAGTCGTACGCGTCCCGGCACAGGAAGTTCGGGAAGCTCTAGGCGAGTTTCAAACCTCGTTCTTCGCGTCGCCACCGCCCTGGTCGGCATCCCTATCGTCCTGGCCGCGGATTACGGCGGTGGGGCGATCTTTGCCGTCCTCATCGGTCTGGTTGCCGCTGTCGGAGCCGCCGAGTTCTACCTGCTGTGCAGGGCAGCCGGCAATCGTCCCGCGCTCGTCCTGGGCGTGCCCGCGGCCGCTGTCATGGCCGGCCTTCCCATGGCCGTCCTGAATCCCCAACGCGCCTGGATTGGCATCCTGGTTCTGCTGGCTATCACGGCCGGCGCCATCTATCTCACTCCGCGCCTGTTCCCTAGCGGAATGGACGGCTGGCTCGCGACCATGGGCGGCGCCGTCTACATCGGCATCATGCTTGGTCACCTGAGCCTGCTCAGGACGCTTCCCAACGGTGCCTGGTGGGTGTTCGCCGCACTGTTGATGACCTGGGCCTACGATACCGGAGCATACGTTTCGGGGTCCCAGCTGGGCAGACGCCCCTTCATGCAGCACGTCAGCTCGAAGAAGACCGTGGAGGGGGTTATGGGCGGGCTCGTGCTTTCGGGCATCGCCGGGTTCATCCTGGTTCCCACCGTGGGCATGGCCGCGCCCCTGGCTCTGGCCCTCGGCCTGCTGGTGGGCGCGGTGGCACAGGTGGGGGACCTGGCAGAGTCGATGTTCAAACGCCGGGCGGGCGTCAAAGACTCCGGAACGATCTTCCCCGGCCACGGAGGCATGCTCGACCGCGTGGACGCCCTGCTCTTCACCGGCGCCGTCATATATTACGCCGCGGCTCTGCTGGGCTATGTCTCGTAACCTCGTGGTGCTTGGAAGCACGGGGTCCATCGGCCGCCAGACACTCGATATTGCCCGGCGCTTCAACGACCGCATCACCGTCTACGGCCTGGCAGGCGGGAAAAACCTGGAGGAATTGAACCGCCAGATAGAGTCGGTCGGCCCGAAAGTTGTCTCGATAGCGGATCCAGCCGATCGGGGATCGCTCCGGCCCGGCTCAAGCCACGTGGCGGCGGGCATTGAGGGCATGGTTGAAATGGCCTCGGACCCGGCGGTTGATCTGGTCGTGGCCGCCACCGGTGGGACTGCCGGCCTCCTTCCGGCGCTGGCTGCGCTGAGAGCCGGCAAGCGCGTGGCTCTGGCCAACAAGGAGGCGCTGGTCATGGCGGGGCCAATTCTGGTGGAGGCAGCGACGGTTGGCGGTGGTGAGCTGGTGCCAATCGACAGCGAGCACAGTGCCATCTGGCAGTGCCTTCAGGGTGAACCCGGGCGCATGGTGGAGCGACTGACTCTCACCGCGTCGGGCGGCGCTCTCCGCCAGCTTCGCATGGAAGAGCTTGCCGGTGTCACCCCGGAGCAGGCGCTCCGACACCCGACGTGGCGCATGGGTCCGAAGATTACGGTGGACTCCGCCAACTTGCTCAACAAGGGGCTGGAAGTACTGGAGGCGCACTGGCTGTTCGGCATCGGCCAGGAGGACATCGATGTCGTCCAACACCCGCAGAGCATCGTTCACTCACTCGTCACCTTTAGCGACGGGTCTACCAAGGCCCAGCTCGGAGTTCCTGACATGCGAGTTCCGATCCAGTATGCTTTGAGTCACCCCGAGCGCTGGGAGAATGACCTGCCGCGCGTGGATCTCCCGCGCATCGAATCCCTTACCTTTGCCCCAATCGATGTCGGTCGCTATCCGGCACTCGAGCTGGCACGCGAGGCAGGGCGACGAGGAGGAACCTATCCGGCCGTCCTGATAGGGGCAGACGAGGTCGCGGTCGAAAGCTTTCTTACCGGCCGGATACCGTTCACGGACATTCCGGACCTGATCCAGGAGACGCTCGACCGGCACCGGGGAACGCAGAAACCCGATCTCGAGGGTATAATTGACGCAGACCGCTGGGCGCGCGGGACTGCTGAGAGTCTTGTCTCTGCCCGCGTCGGCAGGCTGTATTGACCTACTTCCTCGGCATCCTGACCTTTTTCGTCGTCCTGGCGACGCTTGTTATCGCCCATGAAGCAGGACACTTTGGCTTTGCCAAGCTGTTCGGAGTGCGCGTTGAGGAATTTGGTCTGGGCTTCCCGCCACGCCTGAAATCATGGCGCCGCGGGGGCACGCTCTACTCGCTCAACGCGCTCCCGCTTGGCGGTTTCGTCAAGATGTATGGGGAGAACGGTGAGAGCGACGCCCGGGACAGCTTCGGAGCCAAGCCGCCCTGGCAGCGCCTGATCATCCTGGTAGCCGGGCCATTTATGAACCTCCTGCTGGCCTTGCTCCTGTTCTTTGCGACCTTCGCGATTGCGTTTCCCGACGGCAGCACGGTTATTACCAGCGTTCAGCCCCACAGCCCGGCCCTGAGCGCTGGGTTGCGGCCGGGCGACCGCATCATCGCTGTGGACAACCAGCCGGTCAGCTATCGCTCGCAGCTCCAGGAGGCCATCGATGGGCACCTCGGCGATCCGGTCACGCTCCGCGTCCTGCGGGGAAAGCACACTGTCACCATCCGGGTCGTCCCCCGCCAGAATCCGGGCCGCGGCCAGGGTCCCGTCGGCATCTTGCTGACGGACCAGGTCATGCGTCGCTATGGGCCGGTGACCGCCGCCCAGAAGTCGGTGCAGGCTATGCGCGAGTTCGCGACGGCGACGTTCCAGATGCTCGTCTCCATCCCGCGTCAGGGAACGTCTCAGGTGAGCGGGCCCGTCGGCATAGCCGACACCACGACACGAACTGTCAGCGCGACCCCCAAGAACGGCATCGCTCCTCTCCTCCTCCTGATAGCCGTCCTGAGTGGAAGTCTCGGTCTCCTGAATCTGCTGCCCATTCCAGCGTTGGACGGTGGCCGCGTACTTTTCGTCCTGATCTCCTGGGTTCGGCGCCGGAACATTGATCCAGAGGTAGAGGGACTGGTCCACCTGGTGGGCATGAGCGTGCTCCTCCTCCTCATCATCCTGATTTCCTATCAGGACGTCGTCCGCTGGGTCGGCGGCAGCTAGCACTCCGGGCAAAAGCCCCCGGCTACACCTAGAACGTCGCCGCGATTGAATCACGTAGCGGAGGGCTTGCGCCCGCGATCCTTACATGGGTGAGCCTTCGCTCAGACGGTCAATCCACTCGTGTCCCGGCAGAAATCGCGCCAGCGCCGATCGCAGCCAGCCCCGTTGCTCTCCGTCCATCAACGGCAATGCCGCCTCGAAGTCTGAGCGGTCGTGTTCGCGCAGATGGCGCGCTTTGTAGAGAAGCTGCACCTCGGGGGCCACGTAGAAGATGCCGTCTCGCGTGCGATGGATCAGCCGGTCTCTGAGCATGCTGATCTCCGGCAGACGGCGAAAGTGCCAGAGCTCCTCGTCGGTGTCGTTCAAAAAGAACTCGAACTCCCGAGGCTGAAAGTCATCCCGGTAGAGCTTGACCTGGTGAATGGGGAGCAGCAGCCACTCACCGACATACCAGGGGACGATAGCGGCGTCATGCGCCTCCACCACCTTGCCCAGGGTCCAGTTACTGAAGAACTCCCGGATGACGAGTTGATCATCGCGAAAGATGCCGACCTCGAGATCGCCATGCTCGCGTGTCTGGCTGCCGACAAAGAGGTCGATAGCCCAGCCGCCGCAGATGAACCAGGGAACGGGAAATCGGTTGAGCAGGCGAGTAAGCGACTCCAGATCGTTCCTGGAGGCCGTAAAGTTGACATAATGCCAGGGGTAGAACTCGCCGCGCTCCAACTCCGGGGGAGCAGGGTCAGTCGCCACTATGAATCGCGCCAACCGCGGTCACGCGTCCGGTAAGTGCCTGGACGATCCGGCGGTCGGCGTCGAGCAGGCCAACGACGCGCAGCCGCTTGATGGCGGCGGCGGCGAGTCCGGTGGAGGTTCCAGCCGGAATCATGACCGGACCGACGACAATCAGGTCCAGCGGGGCCGCAACGTGTTGCGAGAGCTCGGCGTCGTCCAGAACCACGGTTCCGAAGCGGACCGGCAGGTTGAGCCGCCGAATGACGAACCCAGCGGCCGCGCTGATGAGCAGGAGCCGAATGAGACGCTTCATGTCAACCTCCAGGTGCGACGGGGGCGCGTAAGTCTACACGAGGGCTAAACCGGCTTACTTACCATAATGCATATTATTTGCACTTGCGTTCCAGGGTGTCCGCCCGGGACAATCACGCGCGACCGGAAGCGGCCCCAGCAAGAGCTACAGTGGCGAGGTGGACATGACCCGGAAGCAGCGCTTTGAGAACAAAGGGGCCGGCAGGGGGATCAAGCAGCAGCTCGACCGCGCCACCCTGAGCCACCTCTACGTCGACGAGGGCCTCTCCCAGGCTGAGATCGCCCGCCGCTACGGCTGCACCCGACAGTTCATCTCCCTCTTGCTTGCCGAGCACGGCATCGCTCGTCCGAGCTCCACCAAATAGCGTTCCCACGTGATTTCGTTATGTCAATTATTGCCCGCCTGTATACTGGCGTTGATCGAAGGAGGAAGACATGTCGACCGACCGGAGCAAGCTTCGCGACGAGCTTCTCGCCGTCACGGCGGCTCGCCGAGAACTGAGCCCCGAGGACGAGTCATACCTCATCGACGGCTTCTTGACCCGCCTCGACGACGAGATCGACAACCGCGTCGATGCACGCATTGAGGCCAGGCTCAAAAGCTTGCCCGGACGGCGCGGCACCTTCGAGCCCTGGGTGGTTCCGGCCGGTATCGGCGCCGCTATCCCCGTTGTCGCCATCGCCGGAGCCTCCGCCGGCGGCTTCGGCATCCTGGTGGCCCTCGTGTTCGTCATCTCCGTCATTGCCCTCTATGCCGAGTACGGAACCAGATAGCGCCCCTCGGCTCGGTCTTTCCCTTGCTCCCGCCAACACCTTCTCCCTGACCGACCTGGTCGAGGCCGTCGTCCTGGCCGACAATCTGGGGTATGAGTCCGCCTGGGTGCCCGAGACCTGGGGCTACGACACGGTCTCGGTCCTGACCGTGCTCTCCATGAAAACGTCCCGCATCGGTGTGGCCGCGGGCGTCTTCAATGTCTACAGCCGCTCGGCGGCGCTCCTCGCTCAGACCGCCGTCACTCTGCAGACCGTCTCCGGCGGGCGCTTCATCCTTGGCCTCGGCGCTAGCGGTCCCCGGGTGATCGAGAACTGGCACGGCATCCCCTATCGCCGACCCCTGGCGCGTACCGAGGATTATGTAAAGACCATCCGCCTGGCCCTGGCCGGCGGACGGGTGGACTACGACTCTCCCAACGTCCACCTGTCCGGCTTCCGCCTGGCCGCGCGCCCACCTGCCCCGATCCCCATATATATCGCTGCGCTCGGCCCTGCCAATATCCGCCTCACCGGCCGTCTGGCGGACGGCTGGCTCCCCATCTTTGCCGTCCGCGGTCACATGTCGGGACTGTTCGACCTTCTCCGTGAGGGAGCGGAGGAAGCTGGACGCGACCGGAGCGCCATCGACGTCGCCGCCTACATTCCCTGCCTCATCAGTCCGCGCGGCGAGCGGCTCCTGGCCCAGCAGCTTGCCTACTACATCGGCGGGATGGGGTCGTACTACGCGGCTCACATGGTCCGCCTCGGCTTCGATACCGCGGTTGCCGGGATCCGGAAGCGGTGGCAGGAAGGCGACCGAATCGCCGCCGTCCGAGCCGTGCCCGACGCGCTACTCGACTCCTCCACCCTGGGCACCACACCCGAGTCGGCCCGCGAACGGCTCGATCAGTATCGACGGGAGGGCATTCGCCTCCCCATCCTCACCCTTCCTGCTGGAGCCACGCCCCAGGAAGTGGGTGCAACCGTCGGTGCTCTTGCCCCCGCCCGATAGGCCGGTTCACCACACCCGCTACAATTCGGCATGACTGCCGTCTTCCTTATCCGTCATCCACGAACGACGTGGAATGACGAGGGACGGTACCAGGGGCGGCTGGACGCCCCCCTCAGCGATCAGGGGAAGAGGCAGCTTCAGGCCGTCACCGAGTTGTTCGCGGGGGAGGATATAGCGGCCGTCTACACCAGTCCGCTGGGGCGCGCCCTGAGCATGGGTGAGGCGCTGTCCGAAGTCACCGGCGCCCCGCTTCAGAAAGACGAGCGTCTGGCCGAGATCGGACTGGGAGAATGGCAGGGCCTGTATCGAGATCAGATCAGGGAGCGGTTTCCCGATCTCCTGGCTCTCTGGTACTCGGCGCCTCAGCGCGTCGAGTTTCCCGGTGGCGAGTCTCTCGCCGACGTACGCTCCCGGACGGAGCACTGGCTGGCAGCGGTGCTCGCGGCCTATCCGGGCCCGCAGTCCGTCCTGGCCGCCACCCACTCTGCTGTGATACGCGTCCTGACCGCCTGCGCCCTCGGCCTCGCCCTGGAGCATATCCACCGCATTCAGGTCGACAACTGCAGCATCACCACCCTGGCCGGCTCCGCTCCGCCCGGCACTCTCCTGACTCTGAACGACACCCGGACCATCTTCACTTCCCCGATAACTGCTGCTGACGGAACGAATCTCGTAAGCTTGGTGGAACGGAGGGCAACGCTCTAATGCCACTCATTTATCACCGCCAATCGCGCACCCTGACCTCCGAGCAATATCAGGTCTTCGATGGAGAGCAGCGACTGGGGCACCTGGACCTGCACTATGGGCAGGCAGACGTCTCCGCGACCCTGGTCTTGGACCGCGAGGTTGACGAAGACGAGGTGGCGCGAATCATCGAGCAGATCGACGAAGAACTGGTCCTCACGTCCGACCTTCCTCGTGATCGAGAAGACCTGTTGGTTCGTGTCTTCGTGGGTAGAGAAATCGGTCTCTACAGCGAGGACCTTCTGCGCGACAACCTCGATCCGGCCGACATCGACGGCAACGGGGCATTTGAGGAAGAATAGGCTGTGGTAAGGAAGCACACGTGAACATCTATGAACAGCTGCAGAGCCTTCGCGAAGAACTCGCGGATCGCGATGCCACCGGAAAGACACTGCGCGTCGTGGACAAGGCGCTTCAGCAGGCAGCGCCTCTGCGCGACAATGGTCTGAGCGTCTCGCGCCTTCAGGTGCTCCGACATGTGATGCGCATGCCCGAGGTGCTCAACGACGAGGAGGTCCGTCTCGACCTGCTCGGACTGGAAGGGGATCTGGAGGATCAAGCGGCGCAACGGACGGAGGAAGCGCCCGCCTACGAGGCCGACCGGAAGCCCAAGCTCAAGAAGCACTACAAGAAGCGCTAGTCGGAGCTAATCGGACCCGGCGGTGTCTCCGCTCGAGGCGGCAGGCGGGGAGCTATCGGCGGCAGGCTTGGCTTCGGGCGCCTTGTCTGACGTCGTCTCCTTCTTGGCCTCCGATCCCGTTTTCGATGCGGACTGGCGTGAATCGGTGGCATAGAAGCCCGAGCCTTTGAACATGATACCGACCGGCTGGATGACCCGGCGGATGGGTCCGTTGCATTCCGGGCACCCGGGCGGTGACGCCTCATTCATGCCGTGCCTGACCTCGAATCGGTGGCCGTTCGGCTCGCAGATGTACTCGTATAACGGCACAGTAGAACTCCCTCTCCACTGATTGTACTGGCGGCCCCGGGAGGCTTCCCAGGGAGGGTATAATGCGGCGCGCCGGACCGCACACCGGCGCGTTTTGCATTATCGCGAGGTTTACGCTTGCCCCTTCTCGGTCCCATCGATATCACCCGGGCGATCGAAATGATCGTGATTTTGCTCATCGCGATCGACGTCCACGAGTTGGCCCATGCTTTCGTCGCCGACCGGCTCGGCGACAGCACGCCTCGCCGCATGGGAGAGCTCTCGCTCAACCCGCTGGTCCACATGGACCAGGTTGGCGTTATGCTCCTGGTGCTGACCTCGATTGCCAGCTGGGGATTCACCTACGGGCGCACCCACGTTACTCCGACCAATCTCAAATTTGGGCCGCAGCGTGGGAATGCCATCGTGGCTATCGCAGGCCCCCTCTCCAATCTGGCGCTGGCGGCCGTGATCGGCATCGTCCTCAAACTGGTCTACTCCGGCACCTTCAACCTGTCCGACAGCGCCATCGGATTCCTGATCCTGGCTCTCGGCATCAATATCCTGCTCTTTGTCATTAACCTGCTTCCCATCCCGCCACTGGACGGCTTCTCTGTGCTGGGCGGATTCCTGTCGGCACGACAGATGTATTCGCTCGCGCCGTTGCAACAGTGGGGACCGATGATTATCCTGCTCCTGTTTATCCTGGACCCTCTCGGGATCATTACCGCTATCGTAGATCCTGCCATTCGCGGCATCAGCAATATTCTGTGTTCCGGATGTTTCGCGGCATGACCGGGGATTTCCAGTTGTCGCTGCCAGGTTTCGACGGGCCGGTAGACGCGCTTCCCGCAGCCGTAGGTGCTCGGCAGCTGTCCCTGGACGTAATTCCACTGGCCAGTATCCCCTCGCAATTCCTGGCCGCAACGGGCGGCGAGGAGGTTGACCTCGACCTGGCGGGCGACGTGCTGGCCGCCACCGCGCGTCTCATGCTGATGAAGTCCGCGCAGCTCCTGGCACAGCCACCGGGCGCCCTGCAGGATGAGCGCGTTGAGGAGGCTCGAGAATGCGATCTGTCGCTGCGCTCGCCGACCCTGGCACTCGCCGGCCGGCAGGGGGCGATCGCCTACCCGTCAGTCGGCCGCCCTGAGTCCATTCCACGCATCTCGGGTTCACGCTCGGTTCGCTCGTTAACCGACGCGTGGCGTGCCATCCTGACACGGGAGGCGGACGGGCCCGCGCGCGCCGAGGTCCCCGCATATGTGCGCCTGGAGACGGCGATTAGCCGCATCCTCTCGCGGCTCTCGGAACGAGTCGGAGTGTCATTTCGGCACCTTCTCGGCCACGCAACCCGCCAGGACGTCGTCATGCACTTCCTCGCCACGCTCGAGCTTCTACGGCGCGGTGAAGTGGATGCGGAGCAAGACGAGCTGTTTGGCGATATCCGGATAGGACCCATACGTGTCAGCCGAGAGCGGGCAGACCGAGCGGGCTGACGCCCTTGCCTCCGCCGTCGAGAGCATTCTTCTGATTGCTACCGAGCCCGTGTCGGTCGGGGACCTGGCCGCGGCCACGGAGGCGACGCGCTCGGAGGTTCTGAGCGGCCTGGATCGGCTCCGCCGGCGCTTGACGGGCGGAATTCGACTCCAGGAGCATGCAGGAAAGCTGCAGCTGGTGACGGCGCCCGACAACGTGGACGCGGTCCAGCGCTTTCTGGGCACGGCGCGTCCCGCGCCGCTCTCGCGTGCCGCTCTGGAGACGCTGGCAATCGTTGCCTACCGGCAGCCTGTATCCCGCTCGGAGATCGACGCCGCCCGCGCCGTCGATAGCGAGCGGGCCTTGCGGACACTTCTGGTACGCGAGCTGGTTGAAGAAGTGGGAAGGCGGCCCGGCCCGGGACGTCCCGCCGAGTACGGCACGACCCACTATTTTCTCGAGTACTTCGGCCTCTCCTCGCTGAGCGATCTGCCTCCGCTGGAGCTGCAGCTCGCGGCGATCGAGGCCTCGGCTCTGGGCCTGAGAGCGCAAAAAGGCGGCCAGGAAACATCCTGACCGCCCCACGCCGAATTGCGATCAGCGCTTGGTGTACTGGGGTGCTTTGCGGGCACGCTTGAGACCGTATTTCTTGCGCTCCTTCATGCGAGCGTCACGCGTCAGAAGGCCCGCCTTGCGGAGCGGAAGGCGAAGCTGATCGTCCGACGCCAGCAAGGCGCGGGCGATAGCATGGGAGATCGCGCCGGCCTGACCGGAGCGGCCGCCGCCCACGACCCTGATGTCAACGTTGTAGCGGCCCATGCCGTTCACGGCCTGAAACGGCTCCTGAACCTGCGCGGTCCAGATATCGCCGCCGAAATACTGATTGAGCGGCTGACCATTGACCACGATGGTACCGTCGCCCGGCATGAGGCGGGCACGTGCAACCGACGTCTTGCGCCGCCCCACAGCGGCAAAATACTGCTGATTCGTCATCTATTAACCCTCGTTTGCTGTCGCATAGCGGGCGCCGGTCGGCTGCCCGTGGAATAGGTCTCCCAATGACCGGGGCTGCTGGGCGTCGTGCGGGTGCTTGGGACCTGCATAGACTTTGAGCTTTGCGAGCATGTCTGCGCCAAGGCTGTTATGCGGCAGCATGCCGCGAACCGCCGTTTCGATGACGCGCTCGGGATGGCGCGCCAGCATGTCTTCCAGCGACATCCTGGTAAGGCCGCCGGGATAGCCGGAATGCCGATAGTACATCTTGTCGGTGAGCTTGGTCCCGGTGGTCGCCACCTTTTCGGCGTTGACCACGATCACGAAGTCGCCGACATCGGCATTCGGCGTGTATATGGGCTTGTGCTTGCCCCGGAGGACGCGCGCAATGTCGGAGGAGAGTCGGCCCAGATTCTGGCCGGCCGCGTCCACCACGTACCACTGGCGCACGATGTCTCCCTGTTTAGGAACGTACGTCTTCATTCTGTCTCCTCTAAAGTCGCTTGGGTGGCTGCGGCCGGCGACGCCGCGGGGTAGCGCACGTCGACCAGATACAGGCCGTGGGCCGGCGCGGTTGTGCCGGCCGTGGACCGATCTTTGCTCCAAAGGATGGCTCCCAGGTCGGTGTCCTGAAAAGTGCCACTCCCGATCATGATCAGGGTGCCGACGATGGAGCGGACCATCTGTCGCATGAAGCCGTTGGCCTCCAGTTCCACGATGACCAGATCTCCGTGGCGGCTCACGTCCGCCGTATACATCCTCCGCACGCGGGAGCCCGTCGCGGCGGATGCCACGAAAGCGCTGAAATCGTGCTCGCCGACCAGACTCTGAGCCGCCCGGCGCATCCTGCTCTCATCGAGTGGACGGCGCACCAGGGCAGCCCGGCCGGTCCAGAAGGGAGATGCAGGCTCTCGATTCCAGATCAGGTAGCGGTACCGGCGGCTCACGGCATCGTGGCGCGGATGAAAGGATTCGGGCGCATCGTCGACCGACACGAGCCGGATGTCGGCAGGCAGGTGGGCATTGAGCGCCTGTCGCAGCGTCTCCGCCGACAGTGTACTGGCAGTCGAGAACGCCACGACCTGACCCAGAGCATGCGCTCCGGCATCAGTTCGACCCGCGCCGGTCACCGCGGCATGCGCCCCGGTGACGCGCTCGACTGTCGCTTCAAGTACTCCCTGCACTGTTACCTTTCCTGGCTGTCGCTGGAATCCCGCGTAGGCGGTGCCGAGATACTCGGCCACGCACACGATCCTGCGCGTTGCTAAACCGTCGTAGGCTCGGCTTCGTCTTCGACGAACTCGATGCGAGCCATGGGAGCGGAGTCGCCCTTCCGGGGACCCAGCTTGATGATGCGTGTATAACCGCCGGGCCGGGACTGGTAGCGAGGCCCATAGACGTCAAAAAGCTTCTCCACCAGCAGCTTGTTCGGCAGTTTGGCCAGCGCCAGCCGCCGGGCATGGAGGTCCTGGCGCTTGGCCAGCGTCACCAGCGGCTCAACGAAACGACGGAGTTCCTTGGCTCGGGCCTCGGTGGTATTGATGCCGTCGTGGGTCAGCATGGAGACTGCCATGGTGCGCAGCAGCGCCTTGCGGCGGTCAATCGGCATGCCGAGCCTGCGCCCGGACTTTCTGTGTCTCATACGTTCTCTCCTACACCGGCCCCAAAGTCCTCGGGAACCAGCTTGCGCAGCTTGAGGCGATCGATGAGCTCGTTGTATGACTTCTGACCAAAGTTCCGGATAGACATCAAGTCCTCC
>JAICWV010000207.1 GCA_025966365.1 Chloroflexota bacterium
CACGATGGCGAAGATGAGTCCCACCAGGAGTGCCGTGCCGATCACTTCGTCGCCGAAGGCGCCGAACATGCCCACAAAGGGCTGCTTGAAGGTGTAGAAGACCTTGGCCTCCACGATGCCCAGGCCATTGGAGCCGGCCACACCGCGGGTTACATGGTTGAGGTGCTCGAAGTTCATGAAGGCGCCCTGGTAGACCCACCAGAGCAAGAGGGCGGCGACGAAGGCGCCCAGCACCTGAGCGATCCAGTAGGGAACGACCTTGCTCCACGGGAACTTACCGCGGATCGCAAAGCCAATGGTCACGGCGGGGTTGAGGTGCGCGCCACTCAGCGTGCCCGCGACGTAGACACCAAGAGTGACCGCCAGGCCCCAGCCCATGGCGATGACCATCCAGTTCACCCACAGCGGGGACTTGTCCCACCCGATGCCGAAGAGCAGGACTCCGGCGACGCAGCCGTCTCCGAAGAGCAACAGAACCATGGTGCCGAGGAATTCGCCGAGAGCCTCGCCCCAGATGCCGGATAGCACCGGCCAGCGAGACTCTTCCGCATCAACTGAAGTTGCCATAAAGATTTCCTCCCAATCACGCTACGTATAAGTGGGTGGCGCGACATGCACGGCTTTCGCCGCCAGTCAGGAGGATCGTGGCAGCCGGTCAGGACCAGCCGAGGCCGGACCGGACGGCCCTGGACCGCGGGGGAAGGGCAGCAAGGCGCCAGGATATTCATGGCTTGCCCTCGATGCTTTCGGACGGATCGCCCGACTGGTATTCCTCAGCATAATCACTTCTTCCGCGCTAGCCAACGAACGTACGCTGCGGGAGTACGTTACGGCTGTAGTTAGCAGGTGTGGGGACGAACCCCCGGTGCGAGAGGCCACCGCCCTGTAGTGGCTGATTTGCAATCACCTGAGATGTGGTGTCGATTGCCAAGCGGCTGAGATGTGGTGCGGGTTGTCAATGGGCTGAGATGTAGGGGCCGATTTGCGATCGGCTGAAATGTAGGGGCGATGTGCAATCCGCTGAAATGTAGGGGCGATTTGCAATCGCCCGCCGCTCCACAGAGCGGCTTCGGTGCATGCATCTCCAGAGTAGGCCTTCGCGTCATAGGTGTGGTCGGGGCCGATCCCCCGATTCCACTCGCTGCGGCGGGACCCGGAAGGGCTCGCCTGTTCCCGAGACCCATATCCCTGGGTGGCGGGCACCAGAAGCTGTGCTGAGGCACAGCGGGCGATTGCACATCGCCCCTACATTTCAGGCCAGCGATTGCACATCGCCAGTACATCCAATCCAGCGAGTGTACATCGCTCCTTCATCTCCTCGATGGCATATCATCCCGCCACATCCAATGCCGCGATCACCGATCTCCCGTACGTCCGATTAAGGGATCGTAGATCGTCCCGGCACGTCGATTGCGGCGATTGCACATGGCCCACGCGAAACTCCGGGGCACACCTGCCGGGGGCTAGGCGGCGCGTTCGACGGCGTCGATGGTGCCGCCGCCGATGACACGATCCCCGTCATAGAAGACGGCGAGCTGGCCCGGGGCGATGCCCCACACCGGCTCAGTGAAGCGGACAGAGGCGGTGCCGTCTTCCTCGATGGATATGGTGCCCTCGCGTGCCGGGGTTCGGTAGCGCACCTTGACCTCGGCACGGAAGTCCTGGCCCGGAACGTCGCCGGTGAAGGAGAGCCGTGAACAGATGAGGCCGATCCCGGACGCCTCGGCGCGGTCGCCGATGACTACCTGGTTCTCGCGGGGGCGCAGCTCGATGACGTAGCGCGCCTCCGAGGCGGCGATGCCCAGACCCTTGCGCTGACCGATAGTGAAGCCGTGAATACCGTCATGCTTGCCGAGCACGGCACCACGCACATCCACGATGTCACCGGGCCGGGAGACGTCTCCCACGTACTGCTGCAGGAACTCCTTATAGTTCTTGCCGGCGACAAAGCAGATCTCGACGCTGTCAGGCTTCTCCGCCACGGGAAGGTCGAATTCGTGGGCTAGCTCCCGCGTTCGGCGCTTGGTCAGGTGTCCGAGGGGGAAGAGAACGCGGCGAAGCTGCTCCTGCCGCATCGTGTGCAGCATATAGGACTGGTCCTTGAAGGGATCGACCGCCCTGAGCAGGGAATACCGGCCGCTCGGTTCGTCGCACTCGATTCGAGCGTAGTGGCCGGTGGCGACGTAGTCCATCCCGAGCTGATCGGCTAGATCGAGGAGCCCGTCGAAGCGCACGAACTGATTGCAGCGCACGCAGGGATTGGGCGTGCGGCCCTCCAAGTACTCGCGAGCAAAATCATCCACCACGGCATCGGTGAACTGGCCGCGGAAGTTGGGGACGTAGTAGGGGATGTCGAGCCGGGCCGCCACCCGGCGGGCGTCATCCATCGCGTCGATGGTGCAGCAGCCCTGCATCGCTCCGGCGTCTTCGAAGGTGCCCGAGCGGTGCCAGATCTGCATGGTGACGCCGACGACATCGTAGCCCTGCTGCTTGAGGAGGGCCGCCGAGACGGAGCTGTCCACACCGCCGCTCATGCCGACGAGCACAGAAGGCGCCATTATCTCACCACCCGCAAGGGAATGCCGCGTCCCATCTCGTGCATGCTGCCGGTTCGGTAGCCGTCCAGGTCCAGGGTGACGTAGGTATAGCCGGCCGATCTGATGCCTTCGACGAGGCGCTCCCGAACCGCGGGATCGACCAGGCGAGCGATCTCATCGCCACCAACCTCGACGCGGGCGATGGCGTCATGGTGACGCACGCGAAACTGGTTGAAGCCGAGTGCGCGCAGAACGTTCTCGGCAGCTTCGATGCGTGCCAGGGTCTCAACCGTGACCGGCGTGCCGAAAGGAACGCGCGAGGAGAGACAGGCAAAGGCGGGCTTGTCCCACACCGGCAAGCCCATCGTGTGCGCAAGCTCCCGGATCTCCGCTTTGGTCAGCTCTGCCTCGACCAGCGGCGCGCGAATCCCGTGCTGTCGAGCGGCACGATGACCCGGCCGGATGTCGGAGAGATCGTCCACGTTTGCTCCGTAGACGATGGCGGCCAGGCCATGCGCTCGTGCGATTGGCTCCAGATGCAGGAACAGCTCATCCTTACAGTGGAAACAGCGATCCTGCCGGTTGGTCCGATAGCCCTCGCGCTCCAACTCGTGCGTGCGGACCGTCTCCACTCTCCAGCCGCGCTCGACAGCCAGGTCGAGTGCCGCTTGTAGCTCATCGCGCGGCAGACTCTCGGAGTCGGCAATGACGCCCAGTGCCATCTCCTGCAGCGCGTCGGAAGCGACCGAAAGCAATAGTGAGCTGTCCACGCCGCCTGAATACGCCACGAGGACACTGCCTATATCGGTCAGGATGATACGAAGCCGGTCGAGCTTTTCCTGCGGGATCATTTCGGTTTCAGTATATGAATGCACCAGCGCAGACGGTGGAAATGTGTTGCCCTGATAAGTAACGTAATCTGCGGGGGTGTTCGACCGGAAGCGTCGAAAGCAGTGGAAGAGCGATTTCCCCGATGCTGCAGGCTCGTTGCGGAACTGGTGGGATACGGCCGTCGCGGCTCGGTGGTCGACCTTCTCGGACGTGCGAATGATTTATCGGCATTGTTTTCCCGAATCGGCACATGGTATCGGCCTTTCTCGCTGGCCGCCGCCCGCTCACGCTGACGCGAGCGGCGGCCCTTGCTGGGTACTTCAATGTCCCGCCAGGTCTTTTTCTCTCGGGGATTGTGAAGCGGCACAGAGAGCGGATGCGCGAGTAATTCGCCACATTGATGATGCGAGCTACCCGGTTCTCTTCAATCTCCCTGTCTTCTTAGCGAAGCGCTCGGCTTTTGACCAGACGAAGACACCGACCGGCACCGAGATGATCCCGATGATGACCAGCGGGATCAGGCTGCCCCAGAGATCGCCGTGACTGCCGGGGACG